>DMNK01000093.1:1197-33342 GCA_003453695.1 Acidimicrobiaceae bacterium
AGTCGTAGTAGGAGACGAAGTACTCGACGCGGTTTCGGGGGAACAGCTCGCGCAGCTCGGCGGCGAGCTGGGCGGCCAGGGACTTGTTGGGCTCGATGATGAGGGTGGGCCGGCCGATCTCGGCGATGGTCCACGCCATGGTGGCGGTCTTCCCGCTCCCGGTGATGCCGAGGAGGGTCTGGAACCGTTCGCCCCGGGTGATCCCGTGGCTGAGCGCGTCGATGGCGCCCGGCTGGTCTCCCGCCGGGCGCAGCGGCGAGACCACCTCCAACGCTGGCACAGGCCGATGGTACCGGGGGGGTGTGTCGGCTTTAGCGGGCCAGGGCGGTCAGGGCCGCCCACACCCGTTCGACCTCGGCCTCCAATGCCTGGCGGCCGTCGTTGTTGTCGATGACCAGGTCCGCCCCCTGGAGGCGCTCCTCCCGGCTCGGTTGGGCCGCCATCCGTGCTCGGGCGTCGGCGCGGTCCATGGCCCGTCCGGTCACCAGGCGCTCCAGTGCGAGGTCAGGGGCGCAGTCGACCACGACCACGACGTCGAGGGCGAGGAGGTCGCGATGGACCGGCTTCAACAGCGGGACGTCGAGGAGCACGACGGCGTCTGTGTTCTCGACGGCTCGGCGCTGCTCGGCCATCTCGGTGGCGATGGCGGGATGGGTGATGGCGTTCAGGTCGGCGAGGGCGCCGGGGTCGGCGAAGGCCACCGCCGCCAGGGCGGCGCGGTCGAGGGTGCCGTCGGGGCCGAGGATGGCCGCACCGAAGCGCTCGACCAGCGCGGCCAGGGCGGGCCGCCCCGGCTCCACCACCTGCCGGGCGATGGCGTCGGCGTCGACGAGCACGGCCCCGCGGCGCACCAGGAGCTGGGCCACGGTGGACTTGCCGGCGCCGATACCGCCCGTGAGCCCGACGGCGAGCACCGTCAGGGCTCGGGCCGCACGGGGCGGCGGGCGACGGCGAAGAGCACCGGGGTGGAGTCGTCCACGTGCTCGGCCACATGGAAGTCCTGGGCGGTGATGCCGCTGTCTCCACCGCTGTCACCCCGGGCCAGGAGCCGGTAGGCCATGGGCAGCGCCCGCGAGTACGCGGCCACGTACCACGACCGGGGCAGGCGGTGACGCAGCCCGAACACGTCCAGGCGCAGCAGCCGCGCCGCCCTGGCCCGGCGCTGGGCGAAGTCGGCCTTCACCCGGTCACTGCCCTCGAGCCCCCCCACCCACACCTCGTGGAAGTGGCTGCGCAGCACCGCCGCCAACTGATCAGGATCGAACAGGCGCAAGTGGAAGGGGTTCTCGAAGTCGGCGGGAGCGTTGGGGGTGAGGACGAAGGCCGTGCCCTGGGGGCGGAGCACCCGAGCCAGCTCCGAGACGTGCGCGGTCGGATCGAGGAAGTGCTCGATGAGGTGGGAGGAGCAGGCCCAGTCGAACGTGCCCGTGCCGAGGGCGAGCGCCGTGGCGTCGGCGGCCACGAACCGCACGGCGCCATCCAGCCGGTGATGGGCGAGTCCCAGGGCGTGCGGCGCGTAGTCGGCACCCACCACGACGCGGCCACCGCCAGCGAGCTTCTGCGACTCGAAACCCTCGCCGCAGCCGACGTCCAACACCCGTCCCGGCCCCAAGCGCTCCACCACCGCCACGTAGCCGGCGTCGTGCAAGGCGAGAAGGGAGTCGGGGGTCACGCCGGGTAGGGGACGTTCCCCGGTGAGCTTCGACAGTGTCGGCGCCTCCTGGCGAACCGCTGCCGTTGGCGGCACCGCCTTACACTACCGACCCGGCCCGCCCGGCCACCGATCCCGAAGCGGCGAGCCTGGGGAGGACGACACACCGTTGCGCCGGCCCGTAGCGCGCACCGCCATTCGCCGCGTCGCCTTGCTCGAGCACCTGGCCCTGGCGGTCGGGGCCTTCGTGCCGCAGCTGCTCACCCGGCCCGGGGTGATCGTGGCGGACACCAAGAGCTACTTGTACGTCGACCCGGCGCGCTATCTGCGGCAGTCGGCCTCCATGTGGGATCCGACGGTCGGGTTGGGCACCGTCACCCATCAGCAGATCGGCTACCTCTTCCCCATGGGCCCCTTCTTCTGGGCCGCACACGCGTTGGGCGTCCCGACCTGGGTGGCACAGCGGCTGTGGGTGGGGGCCATCCTCTTCGCCGCCGGCGCCGGCGCCCGGCGATTGTGTCGCACGCTGGGCCTGGGCGGGCCGGGGCGCTTGGCCGGGTCCGTCTCCTACATGCTGTCGCCCTACCCGCTCCAGTACCTCGGGCACATCTCGGTGATCCTGCTGGCGTTGGCGGCCTTGCCGTGGCTCGTCGTCCTCGTCGACAGGGCGGCAGACGGAAGCTGGCGGGCGGTGGCGGTGGTGGGGTTGGTGGTGGCGGCCATGGGGAGCGTCAACGCCGCCTCGGCCGTCTACGTCGGGGTGGGGCCGCTCATCTGGTTGGGATACTGCCGCGCCTCCCGCCGTCACAGCGGGGCGGCGGTATGGCGGGCGCTGTGGCGCAGCGCGCTGGCGTCGGCGCTGGTGTCGCTGTGGTGGATCGCCGGCCTGGCCGTGGAGGGCGGGTACGGGATCGACGTGCTGCGGTACACCGAGACGGTCGAGGCCGTGAGCACCACATCGCTGTCGTCGGAGGTCGTTCGGGGACTGGGTTACTGGTACTTCTACGGCGGCGACAACTTCGGCCCGTGGGTGTCGGCCATGCCCCAGTTCACCCAGCAGCTGTGGGTGCTGGGTGTGAGCTTCGTGGTGCCGCTACTCGGCCTGGCCGGTGCCGTGCTGACACGCTTTCGACACCGCCTGTTCCTCGTGGCCCTGGTGGTCCTGGGCGTGGCGCTGGCCGTGGGGGCGCATCCCATCTCGGCGCCGTCGCCGGTGGCGAGGTTGCTGCGAGCGGTGTTGTCGAGCGGCACCGTGGGCCTGGCCCTGCGATCGACGGACCGCGCCACCCCCTTGGTCGTCCTGGGCTTGGCGGCTCTGGCCGGGGCGCTGGTCACCGCAGCGTGGCGCCGGGCACCAGGCCCGGGACTGGCGCTCGCCGGCGTGGCGGTGGGGGCGGCGGTGGCGGCCAACCCTGCGCTGTGGAACGGCACCAGCATCCCGACCACCTTCACGGAGAAGGCGCCGTCCTCCTACGCGCTGGGTGCGGCCCGGGCGCTCGACTCGAGCGGCGGGGGGAGTGCCGTGCTCGGGCTGCCCGGCCAGCCCTTCGCCTCCACGTTCGGCTCCACCACCGTGGACCCGCTGTGGCCGGGGCTGCTGTCCCGGCCCTTCGTCACGCGAGAACAGCAGGTGCTGGGCTCGCTGCCCACCGTGGACCTCCTGTACGGGATGGACGACCCCATCCAGCGCGGCGTCGCGGACACGCGCGCCGTCGACGCGCTGGCGCGGCTCATGGGCGTGGGCGACGTGCTGCTTCAGAACGACCTGGCCTTCACCCGCTACGACCAACCCGACCCGGCGGTCCTGTGGTCGGCGGTGCTCACCCGCCCCGCCGGGCTGGGCACGGCGGTGGGCTTCGGCCGCCGCCGTCCGGCGCTCGATCGTTCCAAGGTGGTCGACGAGCAGACCTACACCCTGCCGACCGGCCTTCCCCCGCTCCCCTCCCTGGCCGTGCTCCCCGTGACCGGCGCACGGCCGCCGGTGCGCGCCGAGTCGGCGGCTCAGCCGGTGGTGGTGGACGGCGACGGGGTCGGCGTCAGCGACGTGGCGGCCACCGGGCTGCTCAGTGGCAACCCGACGCTGCTCTACGCCGGCACCTTGGACCATGACGGGTCGGCGCGCCGGGCGTCGTCGGGCCCCGGGGCCACCCTGGTCGTCACCGACAGCAACCGGCGTCAGGCGTTCCGCTGGGACCAGATCCTCGACGTCGCCGGCGCCACCCTGCCCGCCGGCACCCCGTATCCGGCCGAGCCCAACGACCATCCCCTCGACCTCTTCCCCGGCGGCCCCGCCGACGGGCAGACGACGACGACGGTGACCGGTGTGGGCGCCGTCACGGCGTCCTCCTACGGCAACCCCTTCCAGTACCTCCCCGAGGACCGGCCCGTCGGTGCCATCGACGGGAACGCCGACACGGCCTGGCAGGTGGGCCCGTTCCTCGATCCCCGGGGGCAGTGGTGGCAGGTCCGGCTGCAAGCCCCGGTGACGGCGAGCACGGTGACCCTGGTGCAGCCCCAGGTCGGCCCGCACGACCAGTGGATCACCGCCGTCACCCTGCGCTTCGACGGCGGGTCGCCGGTGCGCGTGGCGCTCGGGCCGGCGTCGAGACGGGCCTCGGGTCAGGTCGTGGCCTTCTCCACGCGCACCTTCCGGACCCTGCACGTCACGATCGACGACACGAACCTCCCGCCGGCCAAGGCGCTCGCCGGTGGCCTCTCGGCGGTGGGGCTGGCCGAGGTCGAGCTCCCCGCTGTGCGCGCCCAGGAACACGTGGTCATGCCGAGCGACCTCCTGCGCGGCGCGGGCGCCGCCTCGACGGCCGACCGGCTGGCGATCGAGATGACCAGGGTGCGGGTGGCGCCGGCCACGTCGCGCACCGACCCGGAGAGCGCCCTCGACCGCGTGGTGTGGCTCCCCGGGGCGCGCACCCTCACGCTGACCGGCACGGCGCGCCTCGACAGCTCGGTCCCCGACCACGTCCTCGACGCCCTGGTGGGGCGGCCGGCACCGGGCGGGGCGACCGCCGACTCCAGTGGACGGCTCCAGGGCGACGCCGCCGACACGGCTTCGGCGGCGCTGGACGGCAACGACGCCACGGTGTGGTCCACACCGCTCGGTGACGGCGAGCAGATCGGCCAGTCCATCACCGTGCACGTGGCGGCGCCCTTGACCGTCGACCAGCTGCACCTGCAGGTGGTCGTGGACGGCAGGCACTCGGTGCCCAGCAGGCTGCGCGTGAGCGCCGACAGCGGTTCGGCGGTGGTGAGCCTTCCCAAGCTGGTGCGTCAGGACCGGCCGGACGGCACCGACGCCGTGACGGTACGCTTCCCGGCGCTGTCCGGCCGCAGTTTCCGGGTCACGGTGCTCGGCATCCGGCCCCTGCGCGCCGTCGACTACTACGCGGGCGGTGACGTGACGTTGCCGGTGGCGGTGGCGGAGCTGGGGATCCCCGGTGTCGAGCTGCCTGGCCCCCCGTCGTCGATCCCTGCGCCCTGTCGCGACGACCTGCTCCGCGTCGACGGGCGTCCGATCTGGATCAGCATCGCCGGTCCGTCGTCGACGGCCCTGAGCGGTGGCGGGCTGGCGGTCTCCACGTGCGGCCCCGACTCCGCCGGCGTGGCGCTCGGTGCCGGATCACACGACGTGGTGGCCGCCGAGGGGCGGATCTCCGGCCTCGACCTGGACCAGCTCGTGCTGGACTCGGCTCCGGGGGGCGGGCCCGAACCAGGCGACGGCCCTGGCGGCGTGGTCCCCGCCCCGACACCGCCGGCGCCGACGGTCCGGGTGGTGAGCCGCACGGCGACGACGGTGCGCGCCGAGGTCCGGCTCACGGGCGGGGCGGGGCCGGACGCTCCGTTCTGGTTGGTGCTGGGCCAGAGCGCGAACGCGGGCTGGCAGGCCTCGGTGCAGGGCGGCCCGGGGCTGGGGGCGCCTCGGTTGGTGGACGGGTTCGGAAACGGATGGCTGCTCCGTCGCTCCGACTTCGCGGGCCGCAGCACGGCGACGGTGGTGCTGCGCTGGACGCCGCAGTCGGCGGTGAACGCCGCCCTGGTGGTCTCGGCGGTGGCCGGTGCCCTCTGTCTGCTGGTGGCGCTGTGGCCGCGGCGTCGTCGACGCGCCGGCGCGGCCGGGGCCGGGGAGTTCGAGCCCGGTCCCGTGCTCCTCGAGGAGCCCCACGGCGACGACATCCTGTCGGTCCGGCCGTCGTGGCGGCGGGTGGTGGGGGCGTCGGCCGGGGCAGGGATCGTGGCCGGGGCCGTCACCGTGCCGCTCGCCGGCGTGGCCATGGCGCTGGCGGTGGCGGGCGCGGGACTGCTCCGCAGGGGGCGCTCGGTCCTGGCGGCAGCAGGCATGGCCGGCCTGCTGGCCGCGGTGGTGACGATGGTGGTCGGAGAGGGCGTGAGCGGCTATCCCGGTAACGGCCAGTGGCCCTCGCACTTCGAGGCCGCTGCCGTGCTCACGTGGTTGGCGCTGGCGCTGGTCGTGGCCGAGAGCCTGGTGCGCGCCGCCCGGCGAGGGCGTGTTCGGCCAGGAGGGCCCGAAGGGTCCCCTCCGCCGTCGCCGCCCAGCTGAGCTCGGCGGCACGCGCCTGTGCCCCGCGCTGGAGACGCTGGCGCAGGACACGATCGGTGAGCACGGCCACCAGGGCTCCGGCCAGCTCGTCGGGTGTCGCCGCCAGCATCCCACTCGTGCCGTGCTCGACGGAGTCCTGATGTCCGGCGATGTCGCTGACGACGGCCGGCGTGCCGCAGGCGCCCGCTTCGGTGACGGTCATGCCCCACCCTTCGCGCTGACTGGCGCTGGCCAGCACCCAAGCACGGCGGTAGTGCCCGACCAGCTCGTCGGCGTCGCAGCGCCCGGCCAGCTCCATCCACTCGGTGGCGCCGGCGCGCTCCATGGCCCGCACGACCTCGAGCCGGGCATAGCCCTCGCCCACGATCACGGCGCGTAGCTCCGGCACCTGCCGCCGCACCGCCGAGAGCACTTCGACGAGGAGCGGGAAGCGCTTCACCGGGACGAGCCGTCCCACGGACAGCACGGTGGGCACCGGGGCGCGGCCGGGCCCAGGGGTGAAGCGGGGGTCGACCCCGGGAGGCACGACGTCGACGCGTGTCAGCCCGAGGACCTCGGCGATCTCGCGCCGCGACGAGTCCGACAGCGTCACGAGCCGCGTCCGCCGGTACAGCGGGGGTGCCAGCCGGCGCTCCACGAGCTGGCCGGCGCGAGCCAGTGCCGGGGACAGGACCATGCGCCACATCTCGGCGTGCACGTGATGGAGGAACACCACTCTGGTGCCGCGGCGCCACAGTGGCGACAGGAAGGGCATCCCGTTCCAGATCTCGACCAAGCCGTCGGGACGACGGCGGCCGGACGCCATCGACTCCAGCGCGCCCATCGGGAACACGGCGTAGCGCCCGCTGCGGCGTACGGCGCGATACCCGTCGCGCCACGCCGTGACGGGTGCCCCCGCCACCGCTGAGGTGCGGACGGTGACGTCGAGGCCGGCTGCCGCCCACTTGGTGGCCACCTGGTGGGCGTGCAGCTCCGAGCCGCCCGCCTCCGGATCGTCGATGTCCCGCCAGGCCAGGAGCTCCACGCGCCGCAGGCCCGCCGACAACGCTGCGTGCGCGGTGGTCTCGAGGGTCGGGCTGGCGGTGTCGGCGTGGGCACCGAGACCCAACATCAAGGGTGCCGACGGCGCGTCCGCTTCCACCCGCGTCTCGACCTCGGTCAATGCCCCACCCCCTCGTCGGCGGCCAACCTAACCGGTTGCCGCCGCGGCGGGGGCGACGAGCGGATGCCGCTCGCCGGCGTCAGCCGGTGGTGTCGGCTGCCTCGGGAGAGGACTGCTCGCCGGCGGCCGGTGCGCCGCTGTCCGGAGCACTGTCGGTGGCGCCGGCACCGGGCGCGCCCGCCTCGGGCGCGGCGGTCTCCGTTGCAGCGGCTTCCGTTGGGGCGGCGGCACCCTCGGGAGCCGGGGACGGAGGAGGTGTCCCCGGTGGGGCCTGGGCGGCGTAGTCGGCCCAGGCCGCCTGGGCCTCGGTCTCGGGGGTGAACTCGGCGCCCTGGTAGTCGTAGCCGATGTAGTTGCCGTGCTCGTCGTAGGCATGCTCGCCGAAGGCCTCGCGGTACTCCTCTGAGACCTCGCCACCCTCGGCGGCCTGCTTGATGGACAGGCTGATGCGCCGGCGCTGGAGATCGATGTCGATGATCTTCACCCACAGCTCTTCGCCCGGGGTGACCACCTGTTCGGGCAGGTCCACGTGGTGCCCGGCCATCTCCGAGATGTGGACCAGGCCCTCGATGCCGTCACCGACCTGCACGAAGGCACCGAAGGGCACCAACTTGGTGATGCGGCCGTAGACGAGCTCCCCCACCTGGTGGGTGTTGGCGAACTCCTGCCAGGGGTCGGTCTGGGTGTTCTTGAGCGAGAGGCTGATGCGCTCTTTGTCGAGGTCGACGTCGAGGACCTCGACCTCGACCTCGTCGCCCACCGACACCACCGAGGAGGGATGGTCGACGTGCTTCCACGACAGCTCGGAGACGTGGATGAGCCCGTCCATGCCGCCCAGGTCGACGAAGGCGCCGAAGTTGACCACCGACGACACGACACCACGACGGCGCTCGCCCGGCTTCAGGTTGGCCAGGAAGTCACCCCGCTGTTCCTTCTGGGTCTCCTCCAGCCAGGCCCGGCGTGACAGGACCACGTTGTTGCGGTTGCGGTCGAGCTCGATGATCTTGGCCTCGATGGCCCGGCCGACATAGGGCTGGAGCTCACGCACCCGGCGGAGCTCGACCAGAGAGGCGGGCAGGAAGCCGCGCAACCCGATGTCCACGATGAGGCCGCCCTTCACCACCTCGATGACCGGCCCGCGGACCACGCCGTCGGACTCCTTGATCTTCTCGATGGTGCCCCAGGCCCGCTCGTACTGGGCACGCTTCTTGGAGAGCACCAGGCGGCCCTCCTTGTCCTCTTTCTGGAGGACGAGGGCCTCGATGCGGTCGCCCAGGTTCACGATCTCGTGCGGGTCGACGTCGTTGCGAATGGACAGCTCCCGGGTGGGGATGACCCCCTCGGACTTGAAGCCGATGTCGAGCAGGACCTCGTCCTTGTCGATCTTCACCACCGATCCCTCGACGATGTCACCGTCGTCGAAGTCCACGATCGTCGAAGCGATGGCGTCCTCGAGGGCGGAACCGTCGAGGTCGTCCTCGATGATGGCCCGAGGGACGTAGTTGCCGGTCTCGTCGAAGGTGCCCATGGGGTCCTCCGACAACAGGGCGGTGGCTCCGGGGATGTCCCCGGTGATGGCGGCGGTCTCCGCCGGGTCGGGTGCGCCGGCGGTGCCGGCGACGGGGTCGGACATGAAGGTCGGGTGCTCTTTCACATAGGGGACAGGACTCCCGCGGCAGCGAAAACGCGCGGGACCCGGCCACCGAAGTGGCCGGTCAGGCCATCCTAGCCCTTGGCCTCGGCCCACGAGTCGCCCCACGACGAGGAGACCTCGAGCGGCACCGCCAACTGCGCCTCGGTGGCCACGGCGGCCATGGCGGCCGGCACCAGCTCGCCCACCACCTCGGTCTCGTCGCGGGGGACTTCGACGAGGACCTCGTCGTGCACCTGGAGGACGAGTCGGGCGAGGAGCCCGCGATCTTCGAGGGCGGCGTCGATGCGCACCAGGGCCAGCTTGAACAGATCGGCAGCGAGGCCCTGGATGCCGGCGTTCATGGCCTGGCGCTCCGCCGCCATGCGGAGGTTCCGGTTGGGCGAGTTCAAGTCGGGCAGCGGCCGGCGCCGGCCGTACAAGGTGACGGTGTAGCCCTTCGATCGCGCCTCGGCCACGGTCTGGTCCATGTGCGCCCGCACCGCCGGGAAGGCGTCGAAGTAGGCGTCCAGGATCTCCTGCGCTTCGGAGGTCTCGATGGAGAGGCGTTGCGCCAGGCCGTAGGCCTCCATCCCGTAGGCGAGGCCGTACGACACCATCTTGGCCCGGTTGCGCTGCGCGGCGGTCACATCCTCCGGTGGCACACCGAAGACGCGCGCCGCCGTGGTGCGGTGGATGTCGCGGTGCTCGGCGAAGGCGCCGATGAGCCCGGGATCGCCCGAGAGGTGGGCGATCACCCGCAACTCGATCTGGTCGTAGTCGGCGACCAGGAGACGCTGTCCGGCGGCGGGCACGAAGGCGGCGCGCAACTGCCGGCCGATCTCACTGCGCACCGGGATGTTGTGCAGGTTGGGGCGGTCGGAGGACAGACGCCCGGTCCGAGCCACCGTCTGGTGGAAGGTGGCGTGGATGCGCCCGTCGTCGGCCACCTCGGCGAGCAGGCTCTCCCCGTAGGTCGAGCGGAGCTTCTCCACCTCTCGGTAGCGCAGCAGGGTGTCCACGATCGGGTGTTGGTCGCGCAGGCGTTCCAGCGTGGCGGCGTCGGTGGAGTACCCGGTCTTGGTGCGCCGTCCCGGTGACAAGCCGAGCTTCTCGTAGAGGATCGTGCGCAGCTGCGGGGTGGAGTTCACGTTGAAGGGCTCACCGGCGAGCCCGTGGATCTCCGTCTCGAGGGTCTGGCACTGGGCAGCGAGCTCCTTGGCCACCCGCCGCAACACGTCGGCGTCGACGGCGATCCCGACCACCTCCATACGGGCGAGCACCCGCACCAGTGGCCGCTCGACCTCGTCCTGCAGGCGGGCCAGTCCCGCTCCTTCGAGGGCGCGTCGCAGCACCGCCGTCAGCCCGCCGAGCACGACCGCCCGCGTGGCCTGCTCGCGCGGCAGGTCGTCGTCTCCCTCGGCCTCCAGGGCAAGTTGCCCGGCGCGCCCCGCTCCTTGGGCCTCTTCCCCACCGAGCACCACACCGAGGCGCGTCTCGGCGAGCTCCTCGAGCCGGTAGCTGCTCGAAGAAGGGTCGAGCAGATAGGCGGCCACCGCCGTGTCCATCTCGAGTGACCGGATGTCGACGCCTTGGGGGAGAAGGCTTCGCATGAGCTCCTTGGCCCCGTGGGCCACCAAGCGCACACCGCCGGCTCCCAGCAGCTCGACGAGGGCGGCGACCACCTCGCCGTCCTCCAACGCGCCGGCGTCCAGCCACAGCACCCAGGGCAGGGGCGGGACGCTCGCCTTCCCGTCCGTGTCTTTGGCCGCCGGCTTCGTCGTGGGCTTCGTCCCGTTGCCGGTGGCCGCGTCCGGGCCTCCCGGTGCCAGCTGGTGTGCCACCAGGTCGCCCACGTCGGCCAGGGCCATGCCGGCCAACGGGGAGCGGCCCGGCTCGCCCACCCAGCACGGCGCGGCTGCGACGAGCCCTCCGGCCGGGGCCAGTCCGGCGACGGCCTGGGCGGCGGCGGGCGCGGCCGGCACCGTCACTTCGAGGGCGCCGAGGTCGACGGTGAACGGGGAGACGGCGGCCTCCTGGGCGGCGGAGCGCGGCAGCGCGGCGGCCTCCATCTCGCCCATGATGGGGGCCAGCCGGCCCCACAGGGACTTGAGCTCGAGCTCGGCGAATACGTCGCGCACCCGGTCCCGGTCCCACTGGCCCAACCCGAAGTCGCCGATGCCCACGGGCAGCTCGACGTCGCGCCGGAGCGGGATGACGACAGCGTTGCGCCGCACGCTCTCCTCACTGGCTCCCAGGTTCTCGCCCAGCTTCGGAGTGAGCTCGGACAGGTGGGAGAAGATGCCATCGAGGTCGCCGTAGGTGGTGACGAGCTTGGCGGCGGTCTTCTCCCCCACCCCGGGGACGCCGGGCAGGTTGTCGGACGTGTCACCGCGCAGAGCAGCGAGCACCGGATACTGCGCCGGCGGCACCCCGGTGCGTTCGGCGATGCCGCTCTCGTCGTACACCACGGTGTCGGAGATGCCGCGGCGGGTGTACATGACCTTGACGTGGGGGTCCTCGACCAGTTGGAACGTGTCCCGGTCGCCGGTGACCACGACCACGTCCCGCTGTGCATCCCTGGCCTGCGTCGCCAGGGTGGCGAGCACGTCGTCGGCCTCGAAGCCGGGAATCTCGACCATGGTGATGCCCATGGCGCTGAGCACCTCGCGCACCAGGGCGAACTGGGGAACGAGGAGGTCGGGGGTGTCCGGGCGGTTGCCCTTGTAGTCGGGGACCACCTCGTCGCGGAAGGTCGGTTCGGGCCGGTCGAAGGCCACGGCCATGCCGCTCGGCGACTGGTCGCGCAGCAACATCACCACCATGGAGGTGAAGCCGTGGACGGCGTTGGTCACCTGGCCCGAGGTGGTGGCCAGGTCGGTGGGCAGCGCGAAGAAGGCGCGGAAGACGAGCGAGTTGCCGTCGAGGAGGTAGAGGGCGCCCGAGGTGCTCAGGGTGAGAGCGTCCCGGCCAGGATCTCTTTGGCCACGTCGGCCATGCGCACGCGGCGGTCCATGGCCGTTCGCTGGATGAACGAGAAGGCGTCCGCCTCCCCGAGACCGTGCTTGTCCATGAGCACGCCCTTGGCCCGGTCCACGAGACGGCGGGTCTCGAGCTTGTCCTCCAGGCTGGCCACCTCACCCGACAGCCGGGCGTACTCGTCCTCGATGGCCCGGTGTTCCTCGAAGCGGGCGATGGCCACCTCGATGGCGGGGATGAGCTCGTTGCGCTGGAAGGGCTTGACCAGATAGGCGGCAACCCCGGCGTCGCGGGCGTCCTCGATGAGGTTGCGTTGCGAGAAGGCCGTGAGGATGAGGGCGGCGGTGCGGTACTCGGAGGTGATGCGCCGGGCCGCTTCGATCCCGTCGAGGCCCGGCATCTTCACGTCGAGGATGGCCAGATCAGGGTGGTGGCCGGCCACCAGCTCGACGGCTTCGTCACCCCGGCCGGTCTCCCCCACCACCTCGTAGCCCTCTGATTCGAGGATCTCTTTCAGGTCGAGGCGGATGATGGCCTCGTCTTCGGCGATGACGACGCGCTTGGTGCGCTCGGGCATTCGGGCCGCTCCGTTTCCTCGGTCGCTGTCGGGGGTGGGTGCTGTGGGGACGGGCTGTGCCTGGCTGGTGCCCGGGGCCGGGGTCAATTCCGGTCGCCGAGCCGCAGCAGCAGCTCGTCCTGACGGTGCTCGAGCTCGTCGATGGTGGCTGCCAGCGCCTGGCGGGCACGGGCTGCCGCGTCCGCCGTCCGCTGGGCGTCAGCGTAATCGGAGCCTGCTACAGGGGTTTCCGACACCAGAGCACGGAGCCGGGCATCGTCCGCCGTGTCGTTCAGGGTCCGGAGCTGTTCGTCCAGCACGGCCAGCTCCTGGCGCGCCCGGATGAGACGTCCGTGGACGTCCCGGAGGGATCGCTCGACCAGGGTCCTGCGCATGGTGGCGGAATTCTATGCACTCGTTACTCCCAGGCCAGCCGTGACCCGGCTCACGTGCGGCCGAACACCCGTTCGTCACTGTTGGCGTCGGCACATCGAGGACGGTGCAGGGTGCGGTCGGTGCCCGAGGCGGGATTCGAACCCGCATGTCCTTTCGGACAATGGATTTTGAATCCATCGCGTCTGACCATGTTCCGCCACTCGGGCTGGTCACAGCGATGCTCAGTGTAGCGAAGCGACGAGTCGTGACCTGTCCGCAAGAACAAGTTGATGCCGTCTTGGACATGCTCAGCCAGGGAATGTCGAAATTGGCAATCTCAAAACTGACTGGCGTATCGAGATACGCCATTCGGGAATGGGGCTGGGGTCGTACCGGCTCCGAATCGCCTGTTGCTCCGCCTATCCGGATCTGATGGCCGAGTGCGCTTTGACCATGCAGGACGTCCTTCCCAATCGCGTTGGCTTCGTGAAGCTGCTCGGTCGTCACGAGGTCTATTCGAACTCGAAGCACTGGAATCTGCATGTTCCCGCAACACGGCCCAGGAAGGAAGCACGAGCGCCCGATCGTCTTGGCCGGTCGGCAACAGAAAATCGTCGATCGCTTTCCGGCACCGTTCATCCGCGGACTGGTCCATTCAGACGGCTGTCGCGTCCTCAATTGGGTCAACAACACTCCCTGTCCCCGTGTGTCCGGTTTCTCGATCAGTTCATCGGGCCGAAACACCGACGGTGTGGTCACAGTGCCGACAGGCGATTACCAGTCGGTAAGGTGACTTGCAGGAAGGCGGCGTGCCACCCTTGGGCCGCTGTTCCATCTCGAGCCGAGAGGAGCTCCTACACCGGTGCCGGCCTTCACCTTCCCGGGCCAAGGATCGCAACGTCCTGGCATGGGCCGGCCTTGGCTCGACCACCCCAGTTGGGAGGTGGTCGAGGAGGCCGCCGAGGTGTCGGGCCGTGACGTGGCCCGGCTCCTTCTCGACGCCGATCAGAAGGAGCTGACCCGTACCGCCAATGCCCAGCTGGCCACCTTCGTCTTGAGCCTCGTGGTCCTCGACGCCGTGGAGCGAGTCGGTATCGAGCCCAGCGTGTGCGCCGGCCACAGCCTCGGCGAGTACAGCGCCCTGGCGGCGAGCGGCGCCCTGGCCTACGAGGACGGGGTCCGCCTCGTGCTGGAGCGCGGCGACGCCATGAACGACGCCGCCGAAGAGCGTCACGGGACCATGGCGGCTGTCCTCGGCGCCGACGACGACGCCGTGGAGGCAGCCTGCCAGCGCGCCGAGGGTGAGGTGTGGGTGGCCAACTACAACGCCCCCGGGCAGGTCGTGATCGCCGGCACCCCGGAGTCGGTCGAAGCGGCCTCGGCCCTGGCCAAGGAGGCCGGGGCGCGCAAGGTCATGCCCATGCAGGTGGCCGGTGCCTTCCACACCGCCCTCATGGCCCCGGCCCGGGCGCGGCTGCGCAAGGCGCTCTCGGACACCACCTTCAACGACCCGGAGACGCCGGTCGTGGCCAACGTCGATGCGCGCACCCACGACAAGGCGGCCGAGTGGCCGAGCCTGCTGTCGGCCCAGCTGTGCAGCCCCGTGCGGTGGCGGCAGAGCCTGACCGTGCTCGGGGGCATGGGAGCGGAGCCACTGGTCGAGCTCGGTCCGGGCGGCGTGCTGTCCGGCCTGGCCCGGCGGACCCTCCCGTCCGCCACGGCGCTGGCCGTGCAGAAGCCGGAGGACGTGGACGAGCTTCTCTCGGTCCTGGCCGGCAAGGCGGCGGCGTCGCCGCTCGAGGCTCATCACGGTGAGCGCCTCACGACTGCGGTGCGGCTCGTGGTCTCCCCCGCCGCCGGCGTCTTCCAGCCCGAGGACCTCTCCGCCCCGGCGCTGGGTGCGGCGCTGCGGGGCCAGCCCCCAGCCGGGCTGGTGGCGGGGACGGCCGTCGAGGTGGGTGCGCTGCTCGGCATGGTCGGTGGGGTGGAGATCCGCACCCCGTTCGCCGGAGAGGTCGCCGGATTCCTGGCGCTGGCCGGTGAGCGGCTGGTCGCCGGACAGCCGGTGGCATGGCTACGGGTGGACCGCACCTGACACCATCGGGTCCTTCATGACCAGCGCGAACGACGAATCCGGACGGGTGGTGCTCGTCACGGGCGGCAACCGCGGCATCGGGCTGGCCTGCGCGCGGCGCTTCCAGTCGGGGGGGGATCGCGTGGCGGTCACCTATCGCCGGGAGCCCCCTCCCGGAGAGGGCGGCGCAGGCCGGTCACCGCTGTTGGCGGTGCGCTGCGACGTCACCAACGCCCAGTCGGTCGAGGATGCCTTCGGCACCATCGAGAAGGAGCTTGGCCCCGTCCAGGTCCTGGTGGCCAACGCCGGCGTCACCAAGGACACCCTGCTCCTGCGCATGGACGAGGAGGCATGGGCCGAGGTCCTCGACACCGACCTCACCGGGGTGTACCGGGTCGTGCGCCGCGCTGTCGGGCCCATGGTGCGCGCCCACGCCGGGCGGATCGTGCTCGTGTCCTCGGTGGTGGCCTTCCTGGGCTCGCCGGGCCAGGTGAACTACGGGGCCGCCAAGGCGGGCCTGGTCGGGCTGGCCCGATCGCTGGCCCGGGAGGTCGGGAGCAGGGGCATCACGGTCAACGTCGTGGCTCCTGGTGTGGTCGAGACGGATATGATCGCTGACCTGGGCGAAGCCCGGGTGGAGCAGCTCACGTCGATGGTGCCGCTGGGCCGGAGGAGCACTCCCGACGAGGTGGCCGGGGCAATAGCGTTCCTGGCCTCCGACGACGCCGCCTACGTGACCGGTGCCGTCCTCGCCGTTGACGGGGGGCTGGGCATGGGCCTGTGACTGGGAAAGGAGACAGCCGGTGACCGACGCCACCTTCGACAAGTTCCGAGCCTGCGCCGTGGAGGTGCTCCAGGTTCCGCAGGACAAGGTCGTGCCCGACGCCCGATTCGGTGACGATCTCGACGCCGACAGCCTGGACCTGGTCGAGCTGGTGATGGCGCTCGAGGAGGCCTTCGACATCACGGTCGAGGAGTCCGAGCTCGAGGGCATCGAGACGGTGGGGCAGGCCTACGACCTGATCTCGGCCAAGCTCTGAGCCATGTTCCTGGGCACGACCTCCGAGGGCCCGGTCCGGGGCCGGCGTGTCGTCGTGACCGGCGTGGGCGTGGTGGCCTGCTGCGGCATCGGCGTCGACGCCTTCTGGGACGGGCTCCTCGGTCCCGCGCCTGAGGGCGAGCACCGGGTGGCGGGATTCGACGCCACCGCGTGGTTCGGGCCGAAGGAGGCCCGGCGCGTGGACCGGTACACCCAGTTCTCGGTGGCCGCCGCCCACATGGCCCGGGACGATGCCGGCGAGCTCACGCCCGATCCCGACCGAGCCGGCGTGATCTTCGCCACCGGCGTGGGGGGACTCGAGTCGCTCGAGGAACAGAGCGTCGTCTTCCAGCAGAAGGGCCCCAACCGCATCTCTCCCTTCCTCATCCCGATGATGATGCCCAACGCCGGGGCGGCCACCGTCTCCATGCGGGCGGGGTGGCACGGGCCGTGCGAGACCATCACCACCGCCTGCGCCGCCGGCACCCACGCCGTCGGTGCCGCCGCCCGGCTGGTGGCGGGCGGACGCTGTGACGTGGTGGTGGGGGGCGGTTCCGAAGCCGCCATGACGCCGCTCGGGATCGCCGCCTTCACGAACATGACGGCGCTGTCGTCGGAAGGCGTCTCCCGGCCCTTCGACGCCAGGCGCGACGGCTTCATCGTCGCCGAAGGGGCGGCGGCGCTCGTCCTCGAGGACCTGGACCACGCCCGCCGGCGCGGCGCCCGCATCTATGCCGAGGTCGTGGGCGCCGCCTCGACCGCCGACGCCCACCACATCACGGCGCCCGCGCCGGGTGGTTCCGGAGCGGCCACGTGCATGGAGCTGGCCTTGGCCGACGCGGAGCTGGCGCCCGAAGCGGTGGGGCACATCAACGCCCACGGCACGTCCACCCCGTTGAACGACCTGGCCGAGGCCCAGGCCATCGCCAAGGTGTTCGGCACGCCCGGTCCGCCGGTGACCTCCATCAAGGGTGTGACCGGCCACGCCCTCGGGGGGGCCGGCGCCATCGAGGCGGTCTCGGTCGTGCTCAGCATCGACCGGGAGCTGATTCCTCCCACCGCCGGCTACGGGGAGCCCGACCCCGAGATCCCGCTCGACGTGGTGCACGGCGGGCCGCGGTCGTGGGAGCCGGCACCCGTGCTCTCCAATTCGTTCGGCTTCGGGGGGCACAACGGGTGCTTGGTGATCGCCCCGGTGCGTGACTGAGCCCGGCGACCCCTCGCTCAGCGACGAGCCTGCCGACCTGACCGTCGGCGCCTTCTCCTCCAGCGCCCCCTGGCTCGTCGACCCGCCGTCCATGCGGTGGCGCGACGGCATCGACACCTTGCGGTCGCGCACCGCCGCCGAGGCGCCCCGCCTCACCCGTCGCCGGCACTTCCCGCCAGGGTTGCGGGTGGTGCGGGTGGCGGCCCTGCTCGGCAGCGCCCTGCTGGGCTGGTACACCCACGAGCGTCGCGGCGACGCCCGCAGCTCGCGCGCCGGGTTGTCGCTGCGGCTGCGGCGCGCCTTCGAGCGGCTCGGTCCCACCTACATCAAGCTCGGCCAGATCCTGTCCGCCGGTGAAGGGATCTTCCCGGAGGAGCTCGTCTCCGAATTCCGGCTGTGCCGGGACCAGGTCCCCGCCGAGCCGTTCTCCACCGTGCGCCGCATCGTCGAACAGGACCTGGGACGGCCTCTCGAAGACATCTTCGCCGTCTTCGAGGTCGCCCCCCTGGCGGCGGCATCCATCGCCCAGGTGCACGCGGCGCGGCTCGTCACCGGCGAGCAGGTCGTGGTGAAGGTCCAGCGGCCGTCGGTGGCGCGCCTCGTCCGCCACGACCTGGCCATCATGAGCTGGATCGCCCCCCTGCTCGTCGGCCGCATCCCGGTGTCGGCGCTCGCCAACCCGCCGGCGCTCGTCGAGGTGTTCGGCGAGACCATCGTGGAGGAGCTCGACTTCCGCCTCGAGGCCCAGAACATGCTCGACGTCGCCGCCGTCCTGGCGGAAACGGGTCAGCGGGCCCTGGTGGTGCCGAGGCCGCATCCCACGCTCGTCACCCGCCGGGTGCTCGTCATGGAGCGCCTCGACGGCTTCGCCTGGGGCAACGTGGAGGCGATGCGCGCCGCCGGCGTGGACACCGCCGCCGTGCTGCACGCCGGGATGATCGCCTTCTTGGAGGGGGCGCTGTTGTACGGCGTGTTCCACGGCGATCTGCACGGGGGCAACCTCCTCGTTCGCCACGATGCCCGGGTGGCCCTCATGGACTTCGGCATCACGGGCCGCCTCGACGACCAGCAGCGCCTGGCCCTGCTGCGCCTCATCATCGCCGGCTCGGCCAACGACATCCGTGGAGAGGTGGAGGCCATCCGGGACCTCGGCGCCCTGCCGGTGTCCACCGACATCGACGCCGTGATCCACGACCTGGGGCTCGACCGGCCCCCCGTCGACCCCACCACGTTGAGCGCCGAGGAGCTGACCGCCCAGATCCGTGACGTCACGAAGGCGCTGCTCGGCTACGGGGCGAAGATGCCCAAGGCGCTCATGCTGTTCGTGAAGGACATGCTCTTCTTGGACGGCGCCATCGCCGTCATGGCGCCGGACATCGACATGATCGGCGAGATCGTGGCCATCGTCATGCACTTCCACGAGCACCACGGCGAGCGCATCGCCCGTGAGATCGGCATGGCGTTCAAGGACATGCCCGACATCGACATGGACGCCATCCGGGCCTCGTTCGGGGTCACCGAGCCTGTGGAGCAGTTGACCTACCGCGAGTTGCTCGAGCGACGCGAACTCATCCGCCGCCGCCTCGAGCACCACAATAGGGATCGCCGCAGACGCCGTCGACACCGCGACCGGCCCGTCGGATGAGCGAGCCGCCGAGGAGGTCCTGTGCTAGCCGGGCGGCACCGGACCGCCCAGTTGCTCAAGCGGCCCGTTCGGGTCGTAGTACAGCTCCTGCCGGCTGATGCGCCCCTGGCGGTAGCGGTAGACGACGACGTACGACGAACGCAGGCGGGTGTCACCGGCATCCCAGTCGAACAGGATCCGCGCATAAGCAGCCCGCCCCCCGGGCAGGACGGCGCGTTCATCGAGGCGGTACCCGATGTTGCGGCACTCGCCGATCGTCAGTTGGATGAAGGCGAGGGTGTCCTCCACCCCTTCGATCCGCGGCGGTCGGCCGAAGAGCCGGGTGGTGGGGCTCAGGTACACCACGTCGGGGCAGTAGAGGTCCCGGGCCTCGAAGATGTCGCCGGCGGCGAAGGCCCGGGCGAACCGCTCCTCCTGGGCGTCGACCACATCGAGGGTGACGGCCATGCTCACGGAGCGCCGGCTGGTCCTGGCGACGCCAGCCACAGCGCGCCGGACGGGTAGGAGCGAGCCGGCGGCCCCAGGGCCGTCGTGAGCAGGTGGATGAGGGCCGGCCCGCCGGCGCTGGGCAGGACCACCGCCACCGCCCCCACCTTGTCGTCGAAGGCGTGGGCCCGGACGACGGCGGTCAACGATGCCGAGCGTCGGGCGTCGAGCGTGCCCAACGAGGCGGCGGCGAACACCAGGTTCATGGCGTCAGGCGGGGCCGACACGGTGGCGCCACCGCCTCGCCCCGGCGTGATGGCGTACCCGGCGGTCACGCCATAGGCCATGCCCGACTGCGCTTGCCACGCCAGGCCGTCGGCGTGGGTGCCCGACGCCAGCGGGTACTCGCGCACCACCGTGCCCTCGGGCAGCGCGGCGAGCGAGCGCAGGACCCCGGGCTCGACGACGCGGTGCGCCGGGTAGGGCCATCGGGGCACGCCAGCCGCCGGCAACACCGCAGCAGCGGCCACGGCACCGGCGCCCAACCACGGCGCCATCCGGGAAGCCCTTGCGGCGGCGCCAGGGCGGAACGTGGCGTGTCGTGTCAGCGTGGCCGAGACGAGACGCAGGTGGCGATGGACATGGCCGACCACCAGGGCGAGCGCCAGCGCGGCGAACAGGTCGAGGTAGGCGCCGAAGCGGCTGGGTGCCGCCGACGACAGCAGCGGCAGGTGGAGAAGCGGCCAGGCGGGCAGGGGCAGTCCCGTCGCCTCGTGGCGGACGTGCAGGGTGTCGCCCATGGCGAGCACTGCGCACAGCACCACCATGGCCATGGCGAAGCGCAGGAGCCGGTCGCTCCACCACAGCGCCGCGCCCAGGACGAGCACGACCAGCAGCGGGACGCCCAGGAAGTCCCCGTTCCCCCCGCTCACGAAGTTCACGCCCGGCACCTGGCCGTGTGGTTGTACGAAGGACGCCAGCGAGGCCGCAAAGCGCGACATGTCCCCCCACACGGCGCCGCTCGTGTGCCTCGGGCCTCGGACGTACCACCACGTCGGGTAGGCGAGGACGGCGGCGGACACCACCACGGTCGTCCCGAGCGCCTTGGCGACGTAGTCCAGGCCTCGGCGCCACTGCCGCCCCCGCGCGCCCAGCACGACCACCATGGACAGGACGCCGACCACCCCGCCCAGCGCCAGGACCTCTTCGGACAAGAAGAACTGGGCGATCACCAGCACCGCCAGCCACGTCCCGGCTCGCCACGGTGAGCCGGTTCGGCGCACCAGGATGCGGTCGAGGACCACCAGCGCCAACGGCGGCACCACCAGCGCTGTCAGGTTGAGATGCCCGTAGCGGAGGTCGGTGGCCACGAAGGGCCCGAAGCCGTAGAACATCCCACCGACGAAGGCCGCCGGCGTCCATGTCACGTAGCGCCGGAGCACCCAGAAGGCGACGAAGGCGTCCGCCGCCGGCGCCAGGACCACGGCCACCGACATCGCCGCCAGCGGGCCGGCGGTGACGGTCACCGGAGACAGCACGAGGCCGAGGAGCGGGAACGAGGTGTTGGCGAGGACGTTCACCCCGGCCGGGAAGTACATCGACCGCGTGAAGAACGGGTTGGCAGCCTGCCCGAGGGCGTGGGGGATCCAGGCCAGCCACCACACGTCCTGGGCCGGGTCGAGCGACCCCGAAGGCAGCGAGCCTCCCATGCCCCCCGCCCACAGGTGCCACCACACCAGGGCCCCGAGCCCCACGTAGACGAGGATTGCCAGGACCCAAGGCCCGGGAGCGACGCGGCGCCGGGCCGGAGACGCGACCCGGTGACGGACGTCCGCAGACGGCGCCGCGACCCGGGTGACGGCCACGTCGGAGATGGCCACCCCCGTACCTTTCCACGGGCGGTGCCCCGGGGGGCCCGGGCCCCGGGCCGGGGACGATCCCGGTCCGGGGCATCTGCGCGGGCCCGGAACGCCGCCGGCTCGTGGCGGCGCTCCTCGGGTCGGCGCCTGGCGGCGTGATCAGCTCGTGGTCGTACCCGACGACGAGCTCGACCCGGGCGGCGCGGGCGGGGCGGGACGCCAGCTCTGGCCGTTGGCTTGCATCACGGTGGAGTCGGACACCTGCTTGGCGTCCGCCGTGCCGTTCGACACCACGGCCAGCACGTGCACCGTGTCGTTCTTGGAGATGCTCGACACGCCGTTCTCTCCACCGTCCACCGACGTGCCGGAATCGATCACGTAGGTGAGCGCCGTCCCGTCGGAGCTCGTCACGGTCAGCGACCACGTGCTCCCCGACGTGTCGGTGATGGAGGTGACCGTTCCGGTCTGCTCCTGGAGGGTCTCCGGTCCGTTCGGGCCCTGCACGGTGAAGACGCCGTGCAACACGTCACCTCCCAGGCCGGGGCCTCCGAATCCGGGGCCCGGTCCCATGGGCGGCGTGCTGGACGAGCCCGAGCCCGACCCGGATGATCCTGTCGTTGTGGTACTCGATGAGCACGCACCCGCCCCGGCGGCGAGAAGGGCGACCGCGGTGACCGCTACCAGCTTTCTTTGCCCTATAAATCTGGAGATCATTTTGATTTTCCTGTCGTCGAACGGTGGAGACCCCCTATTGCTGCGGTGCCGGGCTAGCTCGTCATGTCCCACCCCCCTGCGACTGCGCGAGGATGTCGGGTGCAGCGACATCGAGGCGCCAGCAAGCGGCGGCCCGCACCGCGGAGACGCGCCGCAATGGAGGGTCTTCCGCACGGCAGCGGTCGTCGGCCAGCGGGCACCGGGNNCGACTGCGGCGGCCATCGTGGGCCATCGCCGGCGCCGCTGCGGGGGCGGTTCCGCACCCCCGACCGATCCGGTGGGTGGCACACCGGGCGCGGATCCCGGCGGTAGTGGGCCCGAAAGCGGGAAGTGGGCTGGCGGGCTCGGTTGGTCGATGCGTCGCTCGTCCATGGGTCCTCCTGGAGCTGTAGGCGACGGGTGCGGTCGCACCCCGACCCGGACCACGTCGGCCCAGGCTCCGGACTGACGGTAGGAAAAGGGGCTGTGGTGGTCCTGTGCAGGACCTTCGCCTTCCTGTGCCACGAGGGCCCAGGCGGTGACGAGGTCGACCGAGGTCGCCGAGGTCAGCCCCGACCGGGCGTCACCCCGGGAAGGCGGCGTCGAGACGGTCCCGGATGCCGCCGATGAACCGGGCCGCCTCCTCGGCGTCCGCCCCTTCGAGGAGCCGGCGGACCAAGGCGGAGCCGACCACCACCCCGTCCGACTCGGCGGCGACCTCCACCGCCTGCTCGGCCGACGAGATGCCGATGCCGATGCACACGGGCAGGTCGGTGATGCCGCGCAGTCGGCGCGCCATCTCGACAGCCGATCCGGCCAGGGTGGCCCGCTCCCCCGTCACGCCCATGCGCCCCACGCCGTAGACGAACCCACGCGACCGCTCACAGATTCGGGCGGCCCGGTCGTCCGGCGTGGAAGGAGCCACCAGGAGCACGGTGGCGACCCCGGCGTCATCGGCTTCGGCGCACCAATCCCGCGCCTCCTCGAGCGAGAGGTCGACCACGATGGCCCCGGACACGCCGGCTTGGGCCAAGGACCGGGCGAAGCGCCGGTGCCCGGCCCGGAAGACGATGTTGTAGTAGCTCATGACGCACAGCGGCACGTCCACGTCCACCGTCGACAGCTCGGAGAGCACCTGGGTGGGCGTCGTGCCCCGGCGCAGGGCCTGCAGCGACGCCGCCTGGATCGTGGGTCCGTCGATCATGGGATCGGAGAAGGGGATCCCCACCTCGATGGCGTCGGCGCCGCCGTCCGCCAGGGCGCGCACCACGTGTATCCAGTCGCCACGCATCCCGGCGGTGACATAGGGGATGAGCAATTTGCGTCCGCCGTCGCGTCGCGATCGGAGGTGCTTCTCCATCTGGCCCGCCACGGGGGCCCGCGCTCCGACCGTCACCGCATGAGGTCCCGGACCTGCGCCACGTCCTTGTCCCCGCGGCCCGACAAGGTGAGAAGGACACAGTCACCCTCGGGGATGGCGCGCCCGGCTTCGCGGATCACCCAGGCCAGGGCGTGCGCCGGCTCCAGAGCCGGAAGGATGCCCTCGGTCTCGGCCAGGGCCCGGAACGCCTCCAGGACCTCGGCATCGGTGGCCTGTTCGTAACGGGCCCGGCCGACAGTGGCCAGATGGGCGTGCTCGGGGCCGATGCCCGGATAGTCGAGACCGGCCGAGATCGACTCCGCCTCTTCGATCTGTCCCACCTCGTCCTGCATCAGGTACGACTTCATGCCGTGCACCACACCGGGCACGCCGTGTCCCATGGCCGCCCCGCCGGCTGCTTCCACCCCGACGAGCACCGCCTCGGTGTCGACGAACCCGGCGAAGGTGCCCGCCGCGTTGGAGCCCCCGCCGACGCAGGCCACGATCCATTGCGGGTCGGACCCGAGAATGTCCCGGCATTGCCGGCGTGCCTCTTCGCCCACCACGCGCTGGAGCTCCCGGACGATGTAGGGGTACGGGTGCGGGCCCATAACCGACCCGATGCAGTAGTGGGTGTGTGCCACCTCGGCCACCCAGTCACGCAACGCCTCGTTGACGGCGTCCTTCAGCGTGCGGCTGCCGCTCTTCACCGGACGGACCTCGGCGCCGAGCAGCTCCATGCGGAACACGTTGAGCTCCTGACGGGCGGTGTCGACCTCGCCCATGTACACCACGCACTGCATGCCGAACAGTGCTGCCGCCGTGGCCGTGGCCACCCCGTGTTGCCCGGCGCCTGTCTCGGCCACGAGGCGGGCCTTGCCCATGCGCCGGGCCAGGAGGGCCTGGCCGATCACGTTGTTGAGCTTGTGCGAGCCGGTGTGAGTGAGGTCCTCCCGCTTGAGCAACAGCCGGATGCCCAGGCGTTCCGACAGCCGTCGGCACTCGGTGACCGGGGTGGGGCGGCCCCCGTAGTGGCGCAGCACGGCGTCGAGCTCCTCGTGGAAGCTCGGGTCGGACCAGGCCTCGGCGAAGGCGGCCTCGAGCTCGAGGCAGGCGGGCATGAGCGATTCGGGCACGAACCGCCCGCCGAATTCACCGAAGCGCCCCTCCGCGTCGGGCGGGCCCATGAGCGATGCGCTCACGTCTCCTCCTGCCAGTCGAACGGCCCGGTGCCGGAGCGGACCTCCGCGTCGCCGTCGTCGACGGTTTCGCTGTCGTCGCCGCCGTCCAGTCCGGCTTCCCTGGCCGCCCGGCGGGCCGCCACCACGAAGGCCCGCAGGCGCTGGGGGTCCTTGCGCCCCGGCTCGGCCTCGACCCCGGTGCACACGTCCACGCCGTAGGGCCGCAGATGGGCCACGGCATCGCCGACGTTCTCGGCGTCGAGGCCCCCCGAGACGATCAGGCGGCCCGGGTCCACGACCCCTTCGGCCAGGCGCCAGTCGAACACCTCGCCCGAGCCGGGCGACGCCGAGTCCACCATCACCGCCGAGACACCCCAGGCCGCCGCCTTTTCGATGTCGGGATGCCCCGCCGAAAAGGCTCGGATGGTGACGGGCACACGCTCGGCCACCCACCGGGTCTGGGCCGACGTCTCCTGCCCGTGCAGTTGGGCCGCCCGCAGCCCGATGGTGTTGACGACCTGCACCACACGCTCGGGCGACTCGTTGCGGAACACCCCCACGGTGAGCACGTCGCGCGGCAGGCGGTCCACGATCTGCTGCACCGCCCTTGTCGACACCTGCCGGGGGGACGGGGCGAAGATGAAGCCGACGGCGTCGGCGCCGAGCCCCACGGCGAGCAAGGCGTCGGCTTCGCTCGTGATGCCGCAGATCTTCACCAGCATGGCGTCAGGCCCGGCTGGGGGCGGGCGGCGACGACGTCACGCCTCTCCGGGCCACCGGGTGGCCCCGGAGCTCCCCCAAGGCGGCGGCCCGCCGGTTGCTCGTGAGGAGGGTCTCGCCCACCAACACGGCGCGGTAGCCGGCCTCGGCCAGACGCGCCGCGTCGGCGCCGTGGCGGACTCCGGACTCGGCCACGGCCACCACGTCGGGAGGCATCACGGCGGCGAGCTCCCTGGCCCGGTCGTGATCGACCTCGAAGGTGCGCAGGTCCCGCTGGTTGACGCCGACGAGCGTGGCGCCCACGTCGAGAGCCCGTTGCAGCTCCTCGCTGTCGTGCACCTCGACCAGGGCAGCAAGGCCGAGGTCGCCGGCCAGCGTGTGCAGCCGCTCGAGCTCGTCGCCGGCCAGAGCCGCCACGATGAGCAGCACGGCGTCCGCGCCCATGATGCGGGCGTCGTAGACGTCCGCCTCGCCCACGGTGAAGTCCTTGCGCAGCACGGGCAGGTCGCAGGCCGCCCGGGCGTTGGCCAGGTCGTCCGCCGAGCCGCCGAAGAAGTCGCTGTCGGTGAGGACCGACAGACATGCAGCGCCCGCCTCGGCGTACTCGCCGGCCAGCCCGGCCGGGTCGAGCGTGGGGTCGAGATCCCCCTTGGAGGGCGAGCGGCGCTTGATCTCGGCGATGACCGCCAGCCCGCCGGCAGCGGCCAGGGCATCGGCGAACGGGCGCGGGGACGGCGCCGCCACCGCCTCGGCTTCGAGCGCGGCAAGCGGCCGGTGGTCGGCCTCCGCCCTTCGGCGATGGGCATCGAGGATGTCGGCCAAGTACGTCCCGCTCGCCATTGCGAGCAGCCTACCGGCGTGCCATCCCGGCCCCTGTGACCTGGCGCGACGCCGGCGCGGCGTCGCCGACACCGGTGGCAGGGACCGAAGGAGATGACCCGGAATTGGGCGAGGGCGGTGGCAGGCTGGAACGGTGCCGGGCGCGGGATCAGGGGGCGACAGCTGTGTGGTCGTCGTCGAGGACGACCATCACATCTCGGACCTGGTCGCCATGTACCTCCGGCGGGACGGCTTTCGCGTCCTGCAGGCGCAGGATGCCGAGCGGGGCCTGGCCCTGGTGGACAGCGAGCGTCCCGACCTCGTCGTGCTCGACATCGGGCTTCCCGGGAGGATGGACGGCCTCGAGGCGTGCCGGACGTTGCGGGCCAAGGGGGACGTGCCCGTGCTCATGCTCACGGCCCGGGACGAGGAGCTCGACCGCGTGCTCGGCCTGGAGCTCGGCGCCGACGACTACGTGACGAAGCCCTTCTCGCCTCGCGAGCTGGTGGCCCGGGTCCGGGCCATCCTGCGACGGACGGCCGCACCGGAGCGTCCCGTCGCTGTCCATCGCGTCGGGGATCTCGAGGTGGACACGGCGCGGCGCGAGGTGCGCGGCTCGTCTGGCGTCGTGACCCTCACGGCCCGGGAGTTCGACCTTCTCGCCTATCTGGCCGCCAACGAGGGCCTGGCCCTGTCGCGCCGGCAACTGCTCGACGGGGTGTGGGGAGACGGATGGTTCGGCGACGAGCGCACCGTCGACGTCCACGTACGACAGCTGCGCAAGAAGCTGGGTGACGCCCTCCCCCTCGCCACGGTGTGGGGGGTCGGCTACCGGCTGGCCTGAGGGCCGGCCGTGCGGCGCCGTCTCACTGTCGCCATCCTGGCGGTGATCCTGGGCACCCTGGTGCTGACCGTGGCCGGCAGCCTGTTGCTGGTGCGGCGCGCCGCCGTGAGCAGCGCCGAAGGCGACCTCACCAGCCAAGCCGGTGCGCTCACCAAGCTGCTCGAGAGCCGCACGGCGGTCGCCACCGACCGCCGCGTGCTCACCCTGCTGCGCAACGCCGGCTCCTACCGGACCCTGGCTGTGGTGGGCTTGTCGCCGGGCGGGCAGTTCACGGCGCTGCCGGCCGCGCTGAGCAGCTCCGAGCTGGACGTGCCGGCGCTGCAGGCGGGTGAGGCGGTGTCGGGCAACGTCGGCCTTCTCGTCTTCGTGGCCTCCCCCGTCGCCCTCACGGCCCGTCAGCGCGCCGTGCTCGGCGCCGTTCCGGCCGGCGACGGCGCCGTCCTGGTCGTGACCAAGGCCGCCCACAGCCCGGTGAACGGCTGGCCCTACTTCCTCCTGGTGGCGGGCGTGGTCCTCGTCGTGGGCGCCGGGGTGGCCGCCGTGCTGGCCCGCCGCATCACGGCGCCGCTCGGGCGGGCCCTCGCCACCACCGAGCAGATGGCCGGCGGGGACCTGAGCGCCCGGGTGCCGACGAGCCCGCACGACTACCCCGAGCTGCGCCATCTCGGTCAGGCCATCAACGTGCTGGGCGACAGCCTGGCCCGGGCGCGAGGTTTGGAACGCAGCTTCCTGCTGTCGGTGTCGCACGACCTGCGCACGCCGCTCACGTCCATCCGGGGCTACGCCGAGGCCCTCGCCGAGGGGGCGGCCACCGACGTCCCCGCCGCCGCCGGGGTGATCGCCGCCGAAGCCGGGCGCCTGGAACGGCTCGTCCAGGACCTCCTCGACCTGGCCCGCATCGACGCCCGGCGCTTCTCGTTCGACATGGGGCCGGTCGACCTGGGTGCGCTGTCGTCGGGGGCGGTGGAGGCGTTCCGTCCGGAAGCCTCGGCGTTCGGCGTGGAGCTCCAGGCGCAACTCCCTGCCGTTTCGGGCCCGTGGGTGCAGGCAGACGCCGACCGCCTGGCCCAGGTGATCGCCAACCTGCTCGAGAACGCCCTCAAGTTCTCCGACCACCGGGTGGACCTCTCCCTCGGGATCGACGGCGCCTGGTGCGTGCTCAGCGTGAGCGACGACGGGCCCGGCATCCCGCCCGCCTCACTGGGGAGGGTGTTCGAACGCCACTACAGCGACGACCGGACCACCACGAGACAGGTGGGCACGGGGCTCGGCCTGGCCATCGTGGCGGAGCTGGCGCAGGCCATGGGTGGATCCGTCGACGCCCAGTCACCGGTGTTCGACGGCCACGGCACCCGCATGGTGCTGCGCATGCCGCAGCGTTCCTCCCCCTGAAGACCCCGGGGCGGGTCAGGACACAAGAGGCAGCGGGCGCGCCTCGGCGCGGCGCGGGGCGGACCCGGGAAGAAGCAGCTCGACGGGGGTCGGCGGGGACAGGCGCCGGTGCAGATAGCCGAGGGCCACCACGCCCAACGCCGGCGAGCGGGCTGACGAGGTGACCGCCCCGACCTCCTGGCCGCTGGCGGGGTCGACGACGGCGGTCCCGGGAGCAATGGGCTCGGCGCCGACGCCGTCGGCGTCGGCAGGCGCCTGGCCCGTGCCGTCCGTCGCTTCCACCACCAGCCCGGCGAGACGGCGCGCCACCTTGTTGCCGCGGGCGTCGAGCCGCGCCACCAGCTCCTGGCCGGTGTAGCAGCCCTTGGTGAAGCTGACGCACCGCTCGAGAAGGTCGGCCTCGGCGGCGATGGTGCGCTCGTCGAGCTCCCTCCCCATGACCGGGATGCCGGCCTCGACCCGCAGCGCCTCCCATGTCTGCACGTCGCACGGCGTCACGCCGGGCGGCACGGCCAGCGAGGGTGCGAACAGGTCGACGCCGGTGACGCCTCCCCACGAGAAGGGCACGCGGTGGCTGCTCTCGAGGTCCGCCGTCGCCTGCTCGGCGTCGGGGCCCCGCACCGACAGGCACGTGAGCGACACCTCGGTGATGTCCGCCTTGACGCGCAGCTTGAAGCGCTCCAGTCGCGACCGCACGGCCTCGCCCCAGCCGCCGGCCACGTCGATGAGGTAGCGATCGTCGTCGAGACGTTGCACGCGCAGCAGGGCCTCGAGCTTCCCCTGAGGGCTCAGCAGCAAGGCGTCTGCGGCCGTTCCCACCGCCATGGCCTCCACGTCCTGGCTGCACTGGCCCTGGAGGTACGACACGGCGTCGGGGCCGCGCAGCTCGAGCACGTCGCGCCGCACGATCCGTCCCCCGGCGCCGTGACGCAGGGCCCGGTACTCCTCCCCGCTGCTCATCGCCCGGCGTCGTGGCGCCGCGCCGCCGTGGCTCTCCGGGCGGAAGGCACCGCCGCCAGCAGGGCGGCCGCCTTGTTCACACACTCGGTGTCCTCGTCACCCGGGTCGCTGTCGGCGACGATGCCCGCCCCCGCCTGCACGGTGGCCCTGCCGTCGGGTGTGACCACCATGGTGCGGATGACGATGGCGGTGTCCAGGTTGCCGGAGAAGTCGAGGTAGCCCACCACCCCGCCGTACACCCCTCGCTTGGTCGGCTCCATTTCGTCGATGATCTGCATGGCCCGCACCTTGGGCGCTCCCGACAGCGTGCCGGCGGGGATGGTGGCCCGCAGCACGTCGATGGGCCCCCGCCCGGGGGCCAGGCGGCCCGACACCTGGGAGGTGAGGTGCATGACGTGGCTGTAGCGCTCGACGGTCATGAACTCGTCGACGTGCTCGGTGCCGAACGACACCACGCGGCCCACGTCGTTGCGAGCCAGGTCGACGAGCATGACGTGCTCGGCCACCTCTTTGGGGTGCTCGGCCAGCTCGCCCGCCAGCCGTTCGTCCTCGGCCTCGGTGGTGCCCCGCCGGCGGGTGCCGGCGATGGGCCGCGACACCACCACCCCGTCGCGCAGGCGGACCATGGGCTCCGGTGACGAGCCGACCACCGTGCCGGCCGCCGTCTGCAGGAAATAGAGGTAGGGACTCGGGTTGACGAGGCGCAGGGCCCGGTACACGTCGAAGGGTGCCGCGTCCAGGTCCAGGTCGAAGCGCTGGGAGAGCACCACCTGGAAGATGTCGCCGGCCCGGATGTGCTCCTTGGCGACGACGACGGCGTCCATGAACTGCTCGC
Organism: Acidimicrobiaceae bacterium; assembly: GCA_003453695.1. GTDB lineage: Bacteria > Actinomycetota > Acidimicrobiia > Acidimicrobiales > UBA8190 > UBA8190. The sequence goes on from DMNK01000093.1 coordinate 31,178, forward strand.
GGGTCATGGTGCGCTTGGTCGCCGGCAGCGCGTCGTGCGGCCCCGGCGGGTCGAGGGGCAGGTCGGCTGCCGGAGCGAACAGTTCGGCGGCCAGGTCGTCCAGACGGGCGCACGCATCGGCGTGAGCCGCCGGCCACAGCTCCTCGTCGGGCGGGACGACCACGTTGTCGACGACCACGACCCGCTGGCGCCAGTGGTCGAATGCGCACACCTGGCCGATCACCGACACGACGGCGTCGGGGAGGCCCAGGTCGTCGGGCGGGACATGGGGCAGGTGCTCGACCTCCCGCACCACGTCGTAGCCCAGGTAGCCGACCAAGCCGCCGTGAAGGGGGGGCAGCCCCGCCAGCGCCGGCGACCGGAACGACCCCAGCAGGGCGCCGATCACCTCGAGCACCCCTGCCCCGGCGGCGGCGGCCTCCTCGACTTCGGGAGGAACGGGCAGCGGCCCCGAGATCTCCACGCTGCGGCCGCGTGCCACCACGTCGGCCAGTGGCTCTCTGCCGACGAACGAGTAGCGGCCCCACCGTTCGCCGCCTTCCACCGACTCGAGGAGGAAGCCCGGTCGATCCCCCACCACGCGCAAGTAGGCGCCTACCGGCGTCAGCGTGTCGGCCACGAGCTCGCGCCACACCGGCACGATGCGATGGTCTCGGGCCAGCGCGCAGAAGGTGTCGACGCCGGGGCCCGAGACGACCGGGCGGTCGCTGCCCACCTCGACGCCGGTGCTCACTCCGGGGCCGACGTCCCCGCCCCGAACGAGCGATAGAAACAGCTGCGGTTGCCCGTGTGGCAGGCGCCGCGGCCGAGCTGTTCGACCAGCACCAACACGGCGTCTCCGTCACAGTCGTAGCGGACCTCGCGCACCAGCTGGCGGTCGCCTGAGGTCTCCCCCTTGCACCAGTACTCCTGCCGGCTCCTGCTCCAGAACCAGCTCCGGCCGCTGTCCAGGGTGCGGCGCAGGGCCTCGGCGTCCATGTAGCCGAGCATGAGCACCGTGCCGTCGGCGGCGTCCTGCACGACGGCCGGCACCAGCCCGCCGGCGTCGTAGCGGATGGCGGCCAGCTCCTCGGGCCGTGCGTCGACGCTCACAGGTACAACCCCGTCCCGCCGTCGATCCGCTCGGAGGCCACGGCGTGGATGTCGCGCTCACGGAGGATCACGTACTCGTCGCCGTGCACCTCGACCTCGAAGCGGTCCTCGGGGTTGAACAGCACCTTGTCCCCCGCCTTCACGGCCCGGACGTGCGGCCCCACCGCCACCACCTCGGCCCAGGCCAGCCGGCGCGACACCTGGGCGGTGGCGGGGATCAGGATGCCGGCGCGCGACCTGCGCTCCCCTTCCGCCACCGGCTGCTGGGCCAGCACGCGGTCGGCCAGCATCGTGATGGGCTGCTTGGGCTCAGAGGACGGCGTGCGCTCCACCCCAGGCACGGTACCGCACCGGACCCGACGCGCCGTCCCCGAAGCGGGCGGCACGGCGCCGTCGCCGGGCGCATGATGCCCAGCTCAGGGCGCAGAAGGCGGGGCCGGGCGCACCGTGACGCCGTGGTCGGCCATGAACCGCTTGGCCTCCGCCACCGTGTGCTCGCGCCGGTGGAAGATCGACGCCGCCAGCACGGCGTCGGCCCCGCCCTGGAGCGCCCCCTCGACCAGGTGCTCGAGCGTTCCCACCCCTCCCGACGCCACCACCGGCACACCGACGGCGTCGGACACCGCTTTGGTCAGCTCGAGGTCGAACCCGTGGCGGGTTCCGTCGCGGTCCATCGAGGTGAGAAGGATCTCGCCGGCGCCGAGGGTGGCGGCCTCCGCCGCCCACCGCACCGCGGCGCGACCGGCGGGGCGGCGGCCGCCGTGGCTGTACACCTCCCACCCCTGGGCCGGATCATCGCCACGGCGGGCGTCGATGGCGACCACCACGCACTGGGCCCCGAACTCCCCGGCGAGCCGGGCGACGAGGTCGGGGTCGTCCAACGCCGCCGTGTTGAGCGACACCTTGTCGGCGCCGGCGCGCAAAAGTGCACGGGCGTCGTCGGCGCTCGCCACCCCGCCGCCCACCGTGAAGGGGATGAACACCTGCTCGGCGGTGCGGGCCACGACGTCGACCATCGTGCCCCGTCCCTCGGCGGAGGCGGAGATGTCGAGGAACACCAGCTCGTCGGCGCC
>DMNK01000093.1:33602-35461 GCA_003453695.1 Acidimicrobiaceae bacterium
ACCACCCGGCCGGCGTCGACGTCGAGACACGGGATCACCCGGACGCTGCGCACGCCGCCATCGCCTCCTCCACGCTCAGCGCACCGTCGACGAGCGCCCGTCCCACGATGGCGCCCGCCAGGCCTCGGCCGTCCACCGACAACGCCGCCAGGGCGCGCAGGTCGGCGGCGGAGCGGACCCCGCCCGAGGCGACGACGTCGTGCCCGGTGCGGGCGAGCACCTCGGACAAGCCGGCGGTGTCCGGCCCCGCCAGCACGCCGTCGCGTTCGATGGCGGTGACCACCACGGCCGCCACCGGGACGTCGGCAAGACGGGTGAGCGCTTCGTCCAGGCCTACTCCGCTCGAGCGCTCCCAACCCGACACCGCCACGTCCCGTCCGCCTCCCCGGTGGTCGAGCCCCACCGCCACCTGCCCCGGGAAGCGCGCCGTGAGCTCCTCGACCAACTCGGGGCGGGTCACCGCCGCCGTGCCCAGCACGACGCGGGCCACGCCGCCCGACAGGAGCTCCTCGACGTCGGCGGCGCTGCGCACCCCGCCCCCGGCCTGCACGAGCAGTGTGCCGGTGGCGGCGATGTCGAGCACGACCCGGCGGTTGGCGGCCGTGCCGGTGCGGGCCGCGTCGAGGTCGACCACGTGCACCCAGCGGGCCCCGGCGGTGCCGTAGCGGGCAGCCAGCTCGAGCGGGTCGCCGTAGGAGCGCGACCGGTCGAAGTCCCCCTGGGCCAGGCGCACCGCCGATCCCTGGCGAAGGTCGATGGCGGGATAGAGCTCCACGCCTCAGTCGCAGGCGGCGGCGAAGTTGGCCAGCATGGCGAGGCCCACCGATCCGGACTTCTCGGGGTGGAACTGGGCGCCCCACAGCGGGCCCCGTTCCACCGCCGCCACCACCGTCCCTCCGTAGTCACAGGTGGCCACCACCTCGTCGCCGTCGGGCGGCGCGTAGGAGTGCACGAAGTAGGCCCACGGTGCAGGGCCCAAGCCGCGCAGCATGGCGCTCGTCCCCCTTCCGGTGAGCACGTTCCACTGGATCTGCGGGCGCTTCTCGCTCGGGGGGATGGCCCGCACCACCCCGCCCAGGACGCCGAGGCCCTCCTCGCCGGGGGACTCCTCCGATCCCTCGTAGAGCAGTTGCAACCCCACGCAGATGCCGAAGAAGGGCAGCCCGGCGTGGAGGACGTTGCGCACCGCCTTGTCGAGGCCGGTGTGCCGCAGGGCCCGGGCGCACGGCCCGAAGGCGCCTACGCCGGGCAGGACGACGCCGTCGGCCTCTGCCACGGCGTCGGGATCGCTCACCAAGCGGGCGTCGGCACCGATGTGCTGGAGCGCCTTCTCGGCGGAACGGAGGTTGCCGATCCCGTAATCGGCGACGGCGATCACAACGAGCCCTTGGTCGAGGGCACGTCCACGCCCTCCACCCGCACGGCGTCGCGCAGGCAGCGGGCCACCGCCTTGAACGACGCCTCGAGGATGTGATGGGTGTTGCGCCCCGAGACCAGGCGCAGGTGCAGGGTCAGGGCTGCCGCCGTGGTGAAGGCGCGCCAGAACTCCTCGGCCAGCTGCGGTTCGAAGGGCGGACTGCCCAGGGCGGCGACCTGTTCCCCCCAGGTGATGTCGTAGGCCAGATAGGGCCGGCCCGACAGGTCGAGGGCGGCCTCGACGAGCGCCTCGTCGAGCGGCAGGGTGAGGGAGGCGAAGCGCCGGACACCGGCCTTGTCGCCGAGGGCCTCGCTCAGGGCTTCGCCCATCACGATGCCGACGTCCTCCACCGTGTGGTGGGCGTCGACGTCGAGATCCCCCGACGCCGACACCGCCAGGTCGAACCCGGCGTGGCGACCCAGCTGGGCGAGCATGTGGTCGA
>DMNK01000093.1:35640-38307 GCA_003453695.1 Acidimicrobiaceae bacterium
CGAGCATGTGGTCGAAGAAGGGCAGGCCGGTCTGGGCCTGGGCAGCGCCCGACCCGTCGAGGACGAGGTCCACGGTAACGGTGGTCTCCTTGGTGCGCCGCTCCCGCCCGGCGCGGCGCACCGCGCCCGCGCTCATCGACGGCCTCCCAGGCTCCGCTCGAGTGCGGCCAGGAACCGGCCGTTCTCGGCCGGCGTGCCCACCGTCACCCGCAGACAGCCGTCGAGCCCGGGCCACGTGGTGCAGTCGCGGATCAGCACCGACTGCTCCACCAGGTCGCGCCACACCGCTGCGCCGGGGCGGCTGGTGGGACGGAACAGGATGAAGTTGGCGTCGGACGGCCAGCTCTCCACGGGCAGGTCGGCCAGCGCAGCCTGCAGACGGCCCCGCTCCTCCACGAGCATCGCCACCCGGGCCTGCATGTCCCTCTCGTGGTGCAGCGCCAACCGCCCCGCCGCCTGGGTGACGGCGTCCAAGTGGTACGGCAGGGAGGCGAGCTCGCATGCCGTCACCACCTCCGGGGACGCCACCAGATAACCCAGGCGGCACGCCGCAATGGACCACGTCTTCGAGAAGGTGCGCACCACCACCAGGCGCTCGGCGCCGGGCGCCTGCTCCGCCCGCAGCTGCAGGGCGCTCCACGGCGCGAACTGGCCGTAGGCCTCGTCGACCACGACGAGCCCAGGAGCCCGGTCCAGGACGTGGCGGATCAGCCCGGGCGGCTCCGACATCCCGGTGGGGTTGTTGGGCGAGCACAGAAAGGTGATGACCGGTTGGTGCCGGTCCACGACGTCGTCCACGACGTCGAGGTCCAGCCGGAAGTCGGCGCCCCGCCAGCTCGCCACCACTTCGGTGGCGGTGAGCTCGGCGATGTGCCGGTGCAGCGCGTACGTGGGTTCGAAGAGCACCACCTTGCGCCCCGCGCCTCCGTAGGCGAGGAGCAGGCACTGCAGCACCTCGTTGGAGCCGTTGGCACAGAACACGTCGTCGGCGCTCACGTCGTGGGCCTGCCCGAGGGCCCGGCGCAGGGCCGTGGCCTTGCGGTCGGGGTAGCGGTTGAAGGCCATGACGGCGATCTCCTCCTGGAGCTCGGCGCGCCACGCCTCGGGCGGTGGCAGGGGTGACTCGTTGGTGTTGAGCCGGACCTCGACCTCCACCTGGGGTGAGTGGTAGCCGGCGCGCTCGGCCAGGTCGGGCCGGACCGGCACGGCACCGCGGGGGCGCGACATCGTCATGCCTCCACTCGCAGGCGCACCGACTCGGCGTGGGCGGGCAGGCCCTCCACCTCGGCGATGGCGGCCACGGCCGGGGCCAGGCGGGCCAGGCCCGGCCGGTCCACGGTCACGGCGTGCACGGTGGTGCGGAAGTCGGCCACCCCGAGCGCCGAGGCGAACCGGGCGGTGCGCGCCGTGGGCAGGACGTGGTTGGGACCGGCCACGTAGTCACCCAGGCTGGCCGGGGTGAGCGGTCCCACGAAGACGGCGCCGGCCCGCTCCACGAGGGGCAGCAGGGCGTCGGCACCGTCGACCAGCAGCTCGAGGTGCTCGGGGGCGACGGCGTTGGACACGGCGAGCGCCTCGGCAGGCCCGTCGACGAGGACGGCCAGCCCGCCACCGGCCAGGGTGGACTCGAGGTCCTGGCGTCGTGGCGAGCGGCGCACCATCTCCTCCAGTGCGACCTCGATCTCGGACAGCGCCTTCTCGGACCAGGTGATCAGCCAGGCGAGCCCGTCGGGGCCGTGCTCCGCCTGCACGGCCAAGTCGACCGCCGCCCACCGGCACGGGGTGTGGTCGTCGGCCACCACCACCACCTCGGAGGGCCCGGTGAACGCCGAGGGAACCCCCACGATGCCCGACACCTGACGCTTGGCCTCGGCCACGTAGCGGTTGCCGGGGCCCACAACGACGTCCACGGCCCGGATGGTCTCGGTGCCGAACGCCAACGCCGCGATGGCCTGGGCCCCGCCCACGCCATACACCTCGTCGACCCCGGCGATGGCGGCCGCCGCCAGCGAGGCGTCGTCCACCGACCCGTCCCGTCCGGGGGGGACGCACAGCACCAGCTCCTCGACTCCCGCCACGCGCGCCGGCGCCGCGCACATGAGCACGGTCGACGGGTAGCGGGCGCGCCCACCCGGGGCGTACAGCCCGGCGCGCCGCACCGGGCGCACCAGGTGGGTGACCGTGACCCCTTCGGAGACGAAGTCGCGCCCCGGCGCCGCCTCGCCGGCGTGGTAGGCGGTGATGCGGGCGTGGGCCAGCTCGAGCGCCCGGCGCAGCTCGACGGGAACGGACTCGAGCGCGCGCTGCACCGCCTCGGCAGGCACCCGGAGCGCCTCGAGGGTGACGCCGTCGAACTTGGCCGTCAGCTCGAGGAGGGCCTGGTCCCCTCCGGTGCGGACCTGCTCGATGACCGCCGCCACCTCCGCCGTGGGCAGCGCCCCGGCGCTTGGGGCAGGCGGGAGACGGCCGGCCACGGCGGCCGACGGCACACCACGCAGGTCCAGGCGGGAAAGGGGCATGAGCAGGAAATCGTACTTGGGGCAATGATCAGGCCATGCCCGATGCACACCGGAGTGCGCAGCGCGCCGAGCTGTCCTCGCTCACCACCGCCCTCGGCGATCTCACCCGGCGCGTGGGCCCCCCCCCCCGGCGGGGGGGCGGAGCCGG
>DMNK01000093.1:38459-38706 GCA_003453695.1 Acidimicrobiaceae bacterium
CGCCGAGCGGGCGGCCGAAGGTCCCGACGACGAGCTCTCGAGCGAGCTGTTCTCCGTGGAGCGGGCGCTCAGAGGCGCAGGCCGCCGTCTCGAGCGTCTCACCGCTCGGGGGCGCCACGATCGCTGAAGCCGATCCCGGGCCCTGCACCTCGGGCTCGAGAGGGACCGAAGCAGCGATGGTGCTGCGCAGAGCATCGTTGCCCGGACGCGGCGACGGCGCCCCAAGGGCGCCGTCGCGCGAGCGGGT
>DMNK01000093.1:38923-39200 GCA_003453695.1 Acidimicrobiaceae bacterium
CCAGGTGGCGGGAACCGGTTCCGATCTCTCTAGAACATCACGTTAGCGCCGCCTGTTCCAGCCGGTGCCGAAATTGCCCTCCTCATCTCGCCCTTTTCGGCGCCGCCGTGTCGCCCTCGGCCCGACGAGGTGCCCGCTGCTTCGCCGGCGGCTCCTTCGCCGCCCGCTTCGCCGAGGAGGCCCCCAGGAACAGGGGGGCCGACGGGCAGACGTCGACCAGCACACACTGCTCGCAGCGGGGACGGCGGGCGATGCACACCGCCCGGCCGTGGAGGAT
>DMNK01000093.1:39387-39586 GCA_003453695.1 Acidimicrobiaceae bacterium
CCCGGCCGTGGAGGATCAGGCGAAGGCTGAGCTTGCCCCACTCGGCGGGAGCCACCAAGGCGGTCAGGTCGGCCTCGACCTTGTCCGGATCCGTCTCGGAGCTCAAGTCCAGGCGACGGGCCAGGCGTCCGACATGGGTGTCCACGGGCAGACCGGGGAGGTCCATGCCGACGCTTCGCACCACGTTGGCGGTCTTGCG
>DMNK01000093.1:39790-39916 GCA_003453695.1 Acidimicrobiaceae bacterium
GCACCACGTTGGCGGTCTTGCGTCCCACGCCGGGGAGCGAGGTCAAGTCGTCCATGTCCTCGGGCACCTGTCCCCCGAAGCGGTCCACCAACCGGCGCGCCATGCCGATGAGGCTGCGGGTCTTGG
>DMNK01000140.1:0-206 GCA_003453695.1 Acidimicrobiaceae bacterium
CGGGGTCGGGAAGTTCCGTGTACGTGCCGCGCAAGCGGTTCACCAGCGGATCGGTGGGGGCGTATCCAAGGGTCCCCTCGGTGAGCTGCGTCTCGTCCAGGTCGGTCCGCGCCACGGTCGCCGTGGTCGTGGGAAGGGGCCGCGGTGTCGCCGTAGCCGAGGGTCCGCCCACCACGGCGATCGACAGCGCCGCGCCGACCGCCGCC
>DMNK01000140.1:353-5580 GCA_003453695.1 Acidimicrobiaceae bacterium
AGCGCCGCGCCGACCGCCGCCGCCGCCGCCAGCAGGCCCACGGCTGTGAGCAGCCGGCTCCTCACGGCCCGGTCCCGCCGTCGTGCACTCCGGCCGGCAGGAGATGCCGACAGGTGCTGTCAGCGGCGCGGAACTGTGGCGAGTACCGGCCGAAATCGTTGTTGATGCCCGGAACATTGCCGAGGTTCAGCTGCCCCATCGGACCCGGGTCGAGCATGGGGATCTGATGGGCCCGCATGCACTCCGCGTACCGGGTGAGCCCCGGCAGCCACGACGCCAGCTGCTGTTGGGCGTGCGCCTGTTTCATCTGGGCGACGGGAGCGATGATGTGGTTGCAGGCGGCCAGCCCGGCGTTGGTGCTCGGCCCCGGCGGCGGGATCTCGATGCTGAGGCCTTGGTGACCCGGCCGGTGCACGGGGTCAGGCTCGTTGATCCCGTGGGCCCGGAGGCAGCGGGCGAACTCCACGAAGAGCCGGTCGGACCGGGCCACCGAAAGCGGCCCGCTCGCCTGGGAGGCGGCAGCGTGCCCCGGCAGGCTGGCCACCGACGGCGACGCTCGCCCGGACGAACACGCTGCGGTGACCAAGCCCGCCATGCCGAGGCAGGCGAGCCCGACGGCCATGTTCCGGGTTCGAAGAAGTGAGACCCCCATGCGACCTCCCTCATGTGGCGAGTCGTTCGCTCGTGGTCCTACGCCTCGACACCTTGCACGGGTCCAACCCGGGCTTCGTCGGCACGTCGGCGCGCCGGCCGGCGCCCGCCCTTGGACGGGCAGTCGGTGTGGCGTCAGCGGATGAGCACCGGCCACGCCCGCGACGCGATCGCCTCGTCATGTCAGGCCGGTGCAAGGTCGGGTGGGGCAGGATTGAGCTGGTGAGGGTGCTCGTCATCGAGGACCAGGTCGACCTGGCCGACGACATCGTCGAGGGGCTGCGCGACCAGGGCATGGCCGCCGACCTCGCCTACGACGGAGCCAGCGGGCTCGAGAAGGCGCTTCTCAACCACTACGACGTCGTCGTCCTCGACCGCGACCTTCCCAAGGTGCACGGCGACGCCGTCTGCACGGCGATGGCCGGGGCGCGATCAGAGGCCCGAATCCTCATGCTCACCGCCGCCAAGGGAGTGGAGGAGCGCGTCGAAGGGCTGAATCTGGGCGCCGACGACTACCTGCCCAAGCCGTTCGCATTCACGGAGTTGGTGGCACGGGTGCGCGCCCTGGGCCGGCGGAGCCCGCCCGCTCCCCCGGTCGCCACCCGGGGCGACATCGTCTTCGACCGGGCCCGGCGCCGGGTGAGCCGAGGCGGGAGGCCGATCTCGCTCACGCGCAAGGAGCTGGCCGTGCTCGAAGTGCTCCTCGTGGCCGACGGCGCCGTCGTGAGCGCCGAGAGCCTGCTGGAGCGGGTGTGGGACGAGCACACCGACCCGTTCAGCCAGGCAGTCACCGTGACGATCGCCAGGCTGCGGCGAAAGCTCGGTGCCCCCGACCCCATCGAGACGCTCGTGGGATCGGGCTATCGGTTGCGATGACCTTGGCGAGCGCTGTCGGCTGGATCCGCGCCAGACTTCCCCAGACGGTCCGCGTGCGGCTGTCGTTGCTGTACGCGGGTCTGTTCCTGGCGGCGGGGACGCTGTTGCTGGCGCTGACCTATGCCCTCGTGGCGGGCAGCCTTCCGAGCCCGGCGAGCGTCACCGCCAGCCAGCGGGTGAAGGCGATCACTCTTTGCAAAGCCGCCAAGGCGGCGGCTCAGGGCAAGACGGGAGCGGCGAAACCCGTCGCCGTTCCCGTCTCCGACGAAGCGGCATGCACGTACGCGTACCGCGCCGGAGTGAGTCAGGCCGTCAGGGCCCAGAACGCCCGGACGCTGAGCGATCTGCTCCTCTTCTCCCTGCTGGGCCTCGGGGTCATGACCCTGGTCTCTGGCGGGCTCGGATGGATCATGGCTGGTCGGGTGCTGCGACCCGTATCGGCAATCACCGGTACTGCCAGGCGGGCCTCAGAGCGTCACCTCGGGGAGCGTGTTGCGCTCGGAGGGCCTCATGACGAGCTCAAGGAGCTGGCCGACACCTTCGACGACATGTTGGCTCGCCTCGATACGGCCTTCGCCACCCAGAAGCGCTTTGTGGCGGACGCTTCACACGAGTTGCGAACGCCCCTCACGGTCATGCAGACCGCCCTCGACGTGACCATGGCCAAGCCCCAGCGGTCGCCGGAGAGCGTCGAAGCCATGGTCGTCAAACTGCGCCGCTCTCTTGGCCACGCCGAGGCACTCATCGACGCGCTCCTGACCCTGGCAGTGAGCGAGCAGCGCATCGAGGGTCCTGAGTTCGTCGACCTGGCCACGTTGGCCGAGGACGTGTTGGAAGGTGCGAGGGCGGCAGTCGAGGGCGCCGGACTGCGGCTTCATACCGACCTCGACCCCGCCGAGACGGTCGGGGACCAGGTGCTGCTCGAGAGACTGCTGTCCAACCTCCTGGACAACGCCGTCCGCTACAACGTCGAGGGCGGCTGGATCGCCGTGCGAAGCGGCAAGTCGAGCTCTCGGGCCTTCGTCGAGGTTGCCAACAGCGGCCCAGTCGTGGACCCCGATGACATACCAGCCCTGCTGGAACCCTTTCGTCGGGCCGATGGGAAGTCACGCGGCGGAGAAGGCTTCGGTCTTGGACTGGCCATCGTCCGATCCATCGCCATTGCCCATAACGCCGACCTCGAGACCCAGGCCCGGACAGAAGGCGGCCTGCGGGTCAACGTGGTCCTTCCCCCTCAGGCGGTGGGCAACAGCCATGCCAGACCGACGGGGCGAGCGGAATGACCTTCCGCTTTCCGTCGTAGCGGATCCGGCATAGCGGTCAGCCAGGAGGGCCGCGGAGCGAATACCGGATGCCCCTCGGGGACCCCGAGGGGGCGCGGTAGCCGGCATTCTCGCCCGGTTGATTTCGGGCCGATCGAGGCACAACCTGAGTGATATGGGTCGCCCTGTGCTGGTTGCCCTCGCTGCAGCAGCGGTGGGATGCTGCCTAATGCTTGCTGGCTGTGGTGCCGGGGCCACGAGCCCAGTCGTCGATAGCCACGCCACGCCTCGCGGCTGGGTGGCCGTACCCTTCGGCCAAATCCAAATCTCCGTGCCCGCTTCGTGGTTCGTACTTCGCGACGGCGCTGGCGCTTGCGGGCTGCCCTCTGGTAGTGGCGGTGTCCTGCTGATCAACGGAGGCACTTGGTGTGGACCGAATGACCGGACCTATGCCCCGCCGCCGACGCCTCCGACAGTCACCATGAATGTCACCCGTCCTGGGGACGAGATTCCTCACGGTAAAGCCGAACGCGTCCATGGAATCTCGGTGCAGCCCGTCGTGGACGGGTCCTGGTGGCTTCGTGCCTTCAATCTCTCAATCACCATCCGTGGCACCGACCCATCGGCCATATTGAAGACTCTCACCTACTCTCCACGCGCTGCGGTCCTCTCGGGGTCCGCATCGGCCCCGCCCTCGGATTGGCACTCAGTCACGTTCGCTGGTCTTCGCTTTGCCGCTCCGCCAAGCTGGAAAGTGCACACCACGTCCGTTGCTCTATGCGGACCAGACCCAGAGAGCCAGCTGGGCTACCACGGCGTCCTCCTCGTCCCGAGGATTATCGCTTCCCCTTCATGTCCTGGAGCGCTGCCGTACGCGACTCCTGAGAATGACGGAATCGAAGTGGATGCTTGGGACCACTCGCGGGTCAGATCCAGGCAATGTCTCTCATCCCCACGGACGATCAATGGACTCGCTGTCTGCATACTGAGCACCCCTGCTGACGACAGCCTTGATATGGTCGTTACCGAAGCCAATGGTCCTCTGATCCACATCGAACTTGGCCTTGCTGGCACGGGGAGCGAAGACAAGACGGTGCTCTATTCGCTTCGGCCGGCGTAAACCCCGATAGAGGCGATGACGGGCCCGCCAGGCTGCAAAGCACCCGGTATTAGAGGCGGATTCAGCCTGCGCACTTAACGTGCCGTTATGGATAGGCCAGTCCTTGCCGCTCGGCAGCCATCCGCATAGCTCGGAAGGCGACCTGAGCCAAGCTGCTGATCTCGTCGTTGGACCACGTTTCGGGCACACGGTATTCGATTCGCACGCACGGGCGGGTGTCGGCGGGCGGCTTCTTGGGAGGAAGAGGCCATGCGGCCTCCCTTCCTCCCCGGCCTACCCCAAGGGAATAGCCGATGATCCCACCGTACGGCTTTGGCATGTCCTGGCCACAAGCAGGGCAATCCTTGTCGTCTGATACTCGGATGACCATGCGAGGAGCCTATGGCTGGCAATCGCTGGGCATCCGGGTAGTGCCGCACCAGGGCGCCTCGCCCCGGCGGTGGGGTGCTCGGAAACGCGCCGACCCGCAATACGCCGACCGGCCTGGACCGAGGAACCTCGCCAAAGGCCCCGGGCCGGACCAGCCGAAAACCGCCAGGAACCCGACCCGTCAGTTAGCCGCAAGCAAGCACGGCTCAACTCCCAGATGTCAACCCGAGCGGCGAGCCGTGCGTTTCAATAGACGTGATGGGTTCCGGGCAGAGCTTTGCCGCGTCGGTGGTGCTACCCGTCGTCATAGTTAGCACGGGGTGTCTCGTTTCTGCCTGTTCTCCATCATCGAGCGGGCAAGCGGCCACATCAACAGGGAGGACGACCACCTCGACCCTGCCGCCCGTCTGTCAGGAGTCGCAGCTCGACGTGTCCATTCCACGAATAGACCGGGGCGCTGGCATGGTCGGGACGACGATTCAGTTCCAGAACATGTCCCCAAGCACATGTTCGCTGAGTGGCTATCCCATGGTGATGCTCGTCGATGGAGCCGGACACACCTTGCTCAGTGCCACAGAGGAAACCTCCTCGGCGACCCTCGCCCCGGCGATTCTGCTTCCGACGCAGAAGGCCACCGCGCGCCTCGATAGTGACGCGGTCCAGACGAACTTCTCTGTTCCGTGCGTTAGCACAACGACACTTTCAGTGACCCCACCCGGCAGCACCCGGCCGCTGTCGGTCGATGACGATCACGCGCAGGGCCTTGCCGGCTCAATCGACGCCTGCGACGGGGCGACCATCGAGCCGGTGCAGGCCCAGTCCATCCCCGGTAAGCGGACGCCGCTTCCATGCCCCGGTGGCACGCTGTACGTCATCCCCGGCCGTGTGATCAGCGATGCGAAGTACAAGGGCATCGTCGTCATGCTTCAGAACGACAGCGGCTGGAACT
>DMNK01000140.1:5792-6211 GCA_003453695.1 Acidimicrobiaceae bacterium
GCGCCGTGGCGGTGGCCGTCGATCTCTATGGCACACCTGTTCTTATCGCCAAACCAACCCTTCGGGGATATCTCGGTGGAGCAGCGGAGGGGATCAGTGCGCCCCCTACCGTGACAGTGCACGCCGGGAAGCGAGCGTCGTTCCTAGTGGAGGGCACAAACCCAGCTCAGGGGAGGCGCTGCATTCGCTATTCGAGCTTTGGAGTCGTACCGCCTAACAGCACTGGCGTTCCGAACAATGGATCGGATGCCATACGAGGCGGCATCTGCGCCCCGATCGACGTTCACCCTGTGGTGCCGGGGACCAGCGGGACGCAATAGCAGGGCGATGTGGCGCAGAAAAGGGGCAGAGTGCTCGTTGACTGCCCATCCGGAAACGTTCAGGTGATATCGAAAATGTACCCCAGGCGAGATGTGCCG
>DMNK01000133.1:0-130 GCA_003453695.1 Acidimicrobiaceae bacterium
GCCGATGCCATTGCCGCCGCCGAAGAGGACCAGTCGCTCGACCGGTGGCTCATGGTCGCACCGATCCACGACCCCTTCATCGACGTGGCCCCGGGCGACCGGGCCGCCCAACAGGCCGCCGAGGCCGCAG
>DMNK01000133.1:341-876 GCA_003453695.1 Acidimicrobiaceae bacterium
CCTTACGTGGTTGTCGACCATCGACAGGACAACCGTTGTGGCTCGTTTGGCGTCGATGAGCGAGGAGGGCCGTAGCCGTCTCCGGATGGCCCTTGCCCGCAGTAGTGCCTTGCGGACGCCAGAGCTCGGGTTCATCCTGGAGGACATCATCGGAGACCGCATCGACGACGCCCGTCGGAGTTCAGCCGATCCTCTCGTAGTCGAACTCGAGCTTCGTAGGAGCGGCACGGTACGTCTCCTCGCCCAACCCGGGGAGCCGGCCACTGGTGGACCCGAGCGCACCCGGGCGTCGGCCCCGCACGCCGGCGCAGCCCCCACGGCCCGGTCGGCCGAGCGACGGCGAAGGTAACGCTCACCCCTCGATGCCCCCCGATGGGCCGCTTCTGTCGTGAGGGGTCGGCGGCCGGTCCGGTGACATCCGCGCTAGTTGGCCGCTCGCGCTCCTGGTCAGAAGCCGGGGCGTCACCAAACGCGGTTTCCTGGCGTCTTTTCACGCGACTTCACACGTAGCTCCCCGTCGCTCCGGATTCGCTAG
>DMNK01000133.1:1069-5332 GCA_003453695.1 Acidimicrobiaceae bacterium
AGAACCCCGCCGCTGCCCTCGCCACGACGGCGGCGACCTGCTCCAAGGTCAAGACGGTGGTGTCGACGGCCAGGTGGTAGAGGCTCAGGTCGTTCCAGTCGCGCCCGTACAGGCGCTTCAGATACAGGCCGCGCACCCGGTCGGTATCGGCTTGCCGGCGTTCGGCTTCCTCGCGGCCGACGCCCTCGATGGCCATGGCGCGCTCCACGCGCTGCTCGACTGGACCGTGCAGCCGCACGTGGAAGGCGTCGGGCACGAGCACCGTCGCCCCCCATCCCAGGATGACTCCTCCGTCGTGCTCGTCGACGAAGGCTCGCACGCGCTCGGCTGTCTGCTGACGGAGGTCGTCGTCGGAGCTGGCCACCGGCTTGGCCGGCGGTGGGGCACCGGGGCTGAAGGCATCGGGCAGGTTGGCGAACGTGGACACGATCCGTTCGATGAGGCTGCTGGTGCGCTCCTCGACGGTCGCTTCCTCTCCTGCCTGCTTGGGGACGCCACCTGTGAAGCGGGCGGGCACGGCACGGTCCATGAACGGCAGATCGAGGGCCTTGGCCACGGCCGGCGCCACCACACTCCCGCCGGCCCCGTAGCTGCCCGAGATGGTGACGACGCGTCTCACGTCGTCGAAACCATATCCAGGGGGCTCCGGCGCGGCACGGATCCTTCAGGCGCCTTCCGGCTCGTTCTCACGGCGAGAGAGCGCCAGCACGCCCAACATGAGATGGGACAGGCTGGAGAGGTCCGTGGCCGGAACCCGGATCGCACGGCGGTGGGCGCCGTCGGCGTTGTACACGTCCACCGACTGCTCGCCGTCCCAGAGCGCATAGCCCCAACGCTTGGCCCGCACCAGCCACGAGCCGTGCAGGTCGTCGAGCTCCACGTGCACCGTTTCGGGGGCCGGGGCGCTCGTGGTTGCCGTCGACACCGGGGGCCGCGCCACCTCGGACAACGCCACCGAGGCTCGGGACAGGACGTCTGCCCGGTCCCAACTCTCCTGGACGGTCATGGGCTGTGGCACCACGATCTCCGACCACCGGCCGCCCAGGTCGTGCAGCTCGATGCGGCTCTGGCCCTTCCACACGGCGAGCCTGCTTCGAGGCTCGTCGACGACGACGGCGAGCGCCCCGTCGACGATCTGCGGTGCGACACCAACCGCGCCCATAGCCAGGCCCCCTGCCCCGATCCGCCCCTCACTCCACCCGGGAGGGCACCTCATCTCCCCGGAGGACCCGCTTCCTCTGCCGAGAGGGATCGGCAGCGCCGCAGGGGTGCTTTAGGGCACTGGCTCGCGGCCGGGAGGGTCAGCTCACCAACCGGGCCGGGTCGCTGCCGAGCAGGGCGCGTCCGGCGCGCTCACCGCCGAGCAATTCGCGCTGCGGGCGCGTGGTGCGCCGGCCCAGCCGGGTGCACAGCGCCACGGCCTCGGCGGCGACAGCGGCGGCGTCGCCGGGCCGGGAGGAAGGGTCCTTGGCCAGCAGCCCGCACACGAAGGTGGCGACGTCTGCCGGTACCGCGTCGGGAAGCGGGCGGGGCTGTTCGGTGACGTGTTCGACGGCGGCGGCCACGGGGCCGTCGGAGGCGAAGGGCAGGGCGCCGCTCAAGCACAGGTAGGCGACGATCCCCAGGCTGTAGATGTCCGACCCCGACGTGACCGGCAGGCCGGCCAGCTGCTCAGGTGCACAGAAGGCGGCACGGTCGAGATCGGCGTGGAACTCGGCCAGCGGCACCTCCCCGACGGCACGGGCCATGCCGAAGTCGGTGATCTTGAGCACTCCGTCGCCACGGAGCAGCAAGTTGGAGGGCTTCACGTTCCCGTGCACCAGGCCGCCCTGGTGGGCGGCGTGCAGGGTGCTGGCCGCCTGCGCCACCAGGTCCATGGTGACCACCGACGACAGCGGCTCCTGGTCGAGCAGCACCTGCAACGAAACGCCATCCACCAGCTCGGTCACCAGGTAGACGACCGGCGAACCGTCCGGCCCAGCCGGTGCCTGCTCGCCGAAGTCGTAGACCCAGGCGGTCCCGGGGTGGGACACCGCCGCCCACGCCCGAGCCTCCTCCCCGAAGGCCCGGCGGAACTCAGGGTTCAAGGCGAACTCGGGCCGAATGAGCTTCAGGGCGACCGGGCGCATGAGCTTGTCGTCCCGCGCCCGCCACACTTCACCGAGCGCCCCGGTGTCGAGGCATTCGACGAGGTGGTAGCGCCCGGCGAGCGGCTCCTTGGGTCCGAGGACGGTCATGGGATCCCTTCTGCTGCGGCTCCGGCTAGCGGCCTCGGCCCGTGACGGACGGTTTGCCACGTATCTACCCTGGGCTCCGGGCCGAGAACCCACGTGTCGGCCGGACTAGGTTCCAACGACACCGGGTTCCGACGTCGGCGCTCGCGCACGGAGCGGCAGGCGAGGTTCGGGGCCCGACAGGGGTGGGGCAGGGATGGGATCGCACAGGGAAGGGAGGCCGGGGTGCGGGTAGCCGTCCTCGGCGCCGGCTCGTGGGGCACGACGATGGCCGCGCTGGTGGCGCCTCGTCACCCCACGGTCCTGTGGGCCCGCAGCCCCGAGGTGGCCAAGGCGGTCAACGACGACCACGTCAACCCGGCGTACCTGCCCGACCGGCCGTTGCCCGAGGAGCTCCCGGCCACCTCGGACCTGGGCGAGGCGGTCTCCGACGCCGACCTGCTCGTCGTGGGCGTGCCCACCTCCGGCTTCCGGGCCGTCCTCGACGACGCCAAGGCCTTCGTCCGTCCCTGGGTGCCGGTGGTGAGCCTGGCCAAGGGGTTCGAGCGGGGCTCGCAGCTGCGCATGACGGAGATCATCAAGGAGGTGCTGCCCGGGCACCCCGCGGCGGCGCTCACAGGGCCGAACATCGCCCGGGAGATCATGGAAGGTAAGGCCGCCGCCGCCGTCGTGGCCACCGAGGACCTCGCCGTCGCCGCCGCCATACAGAAGGTGGTGACCCGGGGGGTGTTCCGGGTCTACGTCAACGACGACGTCATCGGCTGCGAGGTCGGGGGCGCCCTCAAGAACGTCGTCGCCATCGCCGCCGGCATCGGAGAGGGGCTCGGTGTCGGCGACAACACCCGGGCTGCGGTGATGGCACGTGGGTTGGCGGAGCTCAGCCGTCTCGGCGTCGCCATGGGCGCGCGTCCCACCACCTTCATGGGCCTGGCCGGCATGGGCGACCTCATCGCCACGTGCATGAGCCCCTTCTCCCGCAACCGCACCGTCGGCGAGCAGCTCGGACGGGGGCGCAAGCTCGACGACATCCTGGCCGAGCTGCACATGGTGGCCGAAGGCGTGAACACGGCGGTGCTCGTGCTGGAGCTGGCGGATCGATTCCACCTCGAGCTGCCCATCTGCCGGATGATCGACCGCGTGGTGCGCGGCGAGATCGCTCCCGCCGACGCCTACTTCGGCCTCACGCCTGCCGGGCACGAGCTCGACCCGGGGTGACGGCGGGGCGGCCGGAGGCAACGGTCTCGTTCCCTCATGTGCCGGACCGCTCAGAAGCGGGCACCTGGGTGCATCTGGGCCCGCCTGGGTGGCACGGCCACGTGGAGCAGGTCCTTGGCGCACACCACGTCCGGGAACACGGCGGCCGCCTCCTGGGCCAGCACGCCGGCGTCGGGGTAGCGCTGGGAGAAGTGGGTGATCACCAGTCGCCGGGCGCCGCTCTCCTCGGCGATCCGTCCGGCCTGGGCGGCGGTCAGGTGCCGGAACTGCCGGGCCAATGCCGCGTCGGCCTCGGCGAAGGTGGCCTCGCACACCAGCAGGTCGGCGCCCTCGGCCAAGGCGAAGGCGGCGTCGCACAGGCCCGTGTCCATGACAAAGGCCACCACCTGGCCCGGTCGCGCCGTGCTCACGTCCTCGATCCGGACCGGATCCGGCCGCCCCGTGACCGCCACGCTGCCCTCGCGTACCAGCCGGCCGACATCGGGGCCGTGCACTCCCGACTCGTCGAGACGATCGGGGAGCACGGTGCGCCCGGCCGGCTCCACCAGCCGCCACCCCATCGTCTCCGGTTCGTGGTCGAGGTGCGCCGCCTCCAGCGCGAACGGCGGACCGGCCTCGACCACGCCCGGATCCACCACGGGGCGTAGCTGGAGCGTGGTTCGCTCCTCGAACACCGAGGCGTGAAGGAGGCGGTCGACGTACGGAGCGCCACTCGCCGGGAAGTGCAGCGCCACCGGATGCTCCACCTCGTCGAGCGACAGCCGCTGCACCACCCCCGGCAGACCCAGGCTGTGGTCGCCGTGGAAGTGGGTGA
>DMNK01000133.1:5587-21119 GCA_003453695.1 Acidimicrobiaceae bacterium
GCCCTCGTCGTCCCAGCGCAGGAAGTAGCCGTTGTGGTTGCGATAGCGCGTGGGAGCCTGGCTCGCTGTCCCCAACACGACCAGCTCTCGCATCCCCCCAGTGTGGCGGCAGCCGGGCCGGCCTCGTTAGGGTGCCCCTCCGTGCCGTCGTCACCTGCCTGGCCATCCACCCGTTCCCGGCTTCCCGCGCCGTCGGTGCCTGGCCGCTTCCGACAGATCGCCCTGCCTGGACGTGCGTCGGTCACCTGCTCGCTGCTGGTGCCCGGGCTTCTGTTGGGCTTGCTCCTCGCCGCCTGCAGCAGCCCCTCCAACTCGGGCGCAGGGTCGGGCTCGGCGTCGTCGAGCACATCGTCGACTCCGGCCATCACGGCCGCCACCATGACGTGGTCTCCCGCCGGGACCTTCGGGACGGAGCCCACCGTGACCGTTCCCTCCGGCACGCCTCCCACGGAGCTGCTGTCCAAGGACCTCATCGCCGGGACCGGAGCCACGGCCCAGTCAGGCCAGACCGTGACCGTCCAGTACATCGGGTACTCGTGGACGACCAAGCAGAAGTTCGACGCGTCGTGGGATCGGAACCAGCCCTTCCCCTTCCCGCTCGGGGCGGGACACGTGATCGGGGGATGGGACCAGGGTGTGCTCGGGATGAAGGTGGGGGGTCGACGCGAGCTCGTCATCCCGCCGTCGCTGGCCTACGGGCCGCAGTCGCCGACCCCGGCCATCCCGGCCAACGACACGTTGATCTTCGTGGTCGACCTGGTCAAGGTCGGCTGAGCATCCTGACCCCCTGGCTCACGCCGTGGCGGAGGCCGCCTCCTCGGTGACCACCATCCCGTCGCGGTAGACGACCCGCCGGGTCCGCACCGCCGGTACCCGCGGGCCGGGGAGGACGATGCCGACCAGGTTGAGCGGGTCGGCGGCGCTGAGCGACACCATCTCGCCCCGCTTGTCGGCACGCCGCACCCGCCGCAGCTCGTTGACGGCCTCGGGCAGGGCGAACTGCTCGCCGGCGAAGCCGGTCACGAACCGGCCGCCCCGAGCCAGGCCGCGCGCCTCCAGCCGGCGCAGCGCCCACAGCAGCTCCCGCCACGACACCGCCAGGTTCTCGCGCGCCAGCAGGTCGAAGAACACCACCCCCCAGCGGGCCAGCAACTGCGCTGCCACCACTTCGGCCAGCTCGTCGGCGGGCTCGGCCCCTGCGGCCTGGGGCAGCAACACCCAGCGTCCCTCACCGCACTGGCGGACAACCGGTTGGCGGCGGCCGGCGATGCGGCGGCGGACGTCCTGACGGTGGCGCCGCTGCCAGGCCTGGCGGGCCGACAAGAGCGACCGCACCGCGCCGAACCCGTCGGCCGTGACGAGTCCACGGGCGACGAGGTCCCACAGCCCCTCCTCGACCTCGACGGGCAGCCGCCCGGTGATGGCCCGGAGCTCGGAGTGGAACAGGGCCCCCTGGGTGCGCAGCGCCCCGAGGATGTCCGCGGCCGCCCCGTGCTCTGGCTCCTCCGGACGTGCCACCCCCCGCGCTGCCTGCAACAGCCAGGGCAGGTCGTCACGCACGGCGAAGGTGACCGGGGTCGCCCGAGAGGGAGTGCTCGCCCCTCGGCGCGGCCGGCCCTCGGGGTCCGAGGGCCGCAGCCCGAAACGCCCCCACACGAGGTCGCCCGACAGGCACAGGTCTTCGAGCCACTGCTGCTGGTAGTGCTCCACCCGCCGCGCCAACACGGATTCCTCCCAGGCTCCCGCCGCCACCTCGAAGCCTTGGAGCTGGTCGACCACGGCGAGCACACCGCCCCGGCCGTTCAGCTGGGTGCCGGGAGCCGCGTGCTGCCACCGCAAGAGGAAGCGCATGAAGTCCTGGGCGGTGCACGGCTCGATCTCGGCTCGCAGCCGGGCCTGGGTGTAGGAGTGGATGCGCGCCAGAAGCCGGCGGGCGCACCACTGCTCCTCGGGCCCGTCGGGATCGAAGCGACCCTGCAGGGCGAATCCCTCGGACTCGAGGCGAGCCAGGCCCACGCCGACCCGGGCCGGACGCAGCGCCGTCGCCGTGGCCAGCTCCTCCACCGAGACGGGGCCCGAGATCTCGAGCTGGCCCCGCAGCGCTTCGGCGGCGGCCAGGTCCGCATCGACGCCGGTCCCGGGCTCATCGGGCAGCGACAGGTCGGGGTCGAATCGGGCACCGGGGAACAACGCCTCGGCGCAGTCCCGCCGCTCCACGGCGCACCACAACCCCTCCGGCGCCGCCTGGTCGTGCACGGTGGTGGCCCGGCCGGCGTGGACGAGACCCGTGTACCAGTCCTGCCACCGCTCGTCGGGACGCAGCACCACCGTCGACAACAACAGGTCGTGCAGCTCCTCCGCATCGCGCAGCTCGGGGGCCACCTCGTGGCGCACCCGTGCCACGGCGGCACCGTCGAGCCGGCCCAGCTCCCGCGCTGCCACAGGTAGCCCCCTGCGCATCGCCACGGCCCGGGTGCGCCGTTCCTCCAGTGGGGCGTCGTCGAGGAAGGTGTACGGCTTCCCGTTCAGGATCTCGTGGGACAGCACCGACGGTTCGCTCGACTCGACGAAGTGCACGCGCACCTTCGACTCCTCCATGCGCTTGAGCAGCGCTTCGAGGCCGTCCACGTCCATCGCCTCGTGCAGGCAGTCGTCCACCGTCTGGCGCACGAGCACGTGGTCGGGCACGACCACGGGACCGGGCGTGGTGTTCTCCTGGCAGGCGGCCAACGCCGGGAACACGGCGGCCATGAGGTCGTCCGATTCCATGCGCTGGATGGGCAGTGGGTTCTTCCTGCCACCCCGGAAGCGCAGCACCGCCAGGGCACGGTTCAGGTTCCAGCGCCAGCGCGCCCCGAACATGGGGGAGGTGAGCACGGCCTGGGTGAGCACCTCTTCGGCGCGATCGGCGCGCAGCAGCTTGGGTGACTGGTCCAAGGGGAAGCTGTGCTGGGGACCGAGCGACAGCACCAGGGTGTCGTCGTCGGCAGCGGCCTGCAGCTCGAAGTCGAAGGTGGCGCAGAAGCGCTTGCGCAGAGCCAGCCCGAAAGCCCGGTTGACGCGCCCGCCGAAGGGGGCGTGCACGACGAGCTGCATCCCACCCGCTTCGTCGAAGAAGCGCTCGAAGACGACGTCGTCCTGGGTGGGCAGCACGCCCAGCTGTTCGAGGGCGACAGCCAGGTAGTCGACGAGCTGCTCGGCGACGTCGGCCTCCACCCCGCAGCGCTCGCCCACGACGGCGAGAGCACGGTCCCTGCCGTCGCCCAGCGCCTCTTCGACGGCCGCCCGCAGCACGCCCACCTCCTCGGAGAGCTCCGCCGTGCGGCTCGGGGCCTCGCCCACCCAGAAGGGGATGGTGGGGTGGGCGCCATGGGCGTCCACCACGCGCATCTCGCCCTGGGTCACTCGCCGCACCTGCCAGGCGTGGGTGCCGAGGAGGAACACGTCGCCCACCATCGACTCCAGGGCGAAGTCCTCGTTCACGGTGCCGACCGCCATGTCGTCGGGCTCGGCCACCACCCGGTAGTCGCCGACCTCGGCGATGGCCCCGCCGCTCGTGAGCGCCGCCAGGCGCGCCCCGCGCCGGGGACGCAGCACCCCGTTCACGCCGTCGCGGTGCAGGTAGGCCATGCGCCGCCCCCGGCCGGTGGTGATGCCCTCGGTGGCCAGCTCGACGACATCGTCGAATTGCGTGCGCTCCAGTGCTGCGTACGGGGCGGCACCGCGCACCAAGGCGTACAGCTCGTCTTCCTTCACCTCCTCGGCACCGGCCACCTCGGCCACGATCTGCTGGGCCAGGATGTCGAGCGGTGCTGTGGGCGGGCAGGTCGCATCCAGGCGCCCGGCGCGCACCGCCGCCAGCAGCGCCGCGCACTCGACGAGCTCGTCACGGGTGAGCGGGAACACGATCCCTTCGGGGGTGCCACCTCGGGAGTGGTTGGACCGGCCCACGCGCTGGAGGAAGGTGGCGATGGCGCGCGGTGAGCCCACCTGGCAGACCAGTTCGACCGGGCCGATGTCGATGCCGAGCTCGAGCGAGGCGGTGGCCACCAGGGCCCGCAGTTCGCCGGCGCGAAGCCGTGTCTCCACCCGCTGGCGGCGGTCCTTGGACAGGCTGCCGTGGTGGGCCGACACCGTGTCGGGCCCGAGCCGCTCCCCGAGAAGGTGCGCCAGCCGCTCGGACATCTTGCGCGTGTTCACGAACACGAGGGTGGTGCGATGGCCGTGCACGTGGGCGGCGATGCGGTCCACCACCTCTTCGAATTGCTCCGTCGATGCCACGGCGGCCAGCTCGCTCCCGGGCAACTCGATGCGGACGTCGAGATGCCGGGCGTGACCGCAGTCGACGATGGTGGTGGATCGCCCTTCACCCGCTCCCGTGAGCAGGCGGGCGGTCTCTTCGATGGGACGCTGGGTGGCGGACAGCCCGATGCGCTGGGGGCGCCGACCCTGTTGCAAGGCGTCGAGGCGCTCGAGCGTGAGCGACAGATGCGATCCCCGCTTGTCCCGGGCCAGGGCGTGGATCTCGTCGACGATGACGGTGCGCACCTCGGTCAGGACCGCTCGGCTGCGTGCCGCGGTGACCAGGAGGTACAGGCTCTCCGGCGTGGTGACGAGGATGGTGGGCGGCACCTTGACCATGGCCGCCCGGGCGCCGGCGGCGGTGTCGCCGGTGCGCACGGCCACCCTGACGTCGGGCACCCCCAAGCCGAGCTCCCGGGCCACGGCGGCGATCTCCGCCAAGGGACGCTCCAGGTTCTGGTGGATGTCCACGGCCAGCGCCTTGAGCGGCGACACGTAGACGACCCGGGTGTGGCCGGCCAGGTCCTCGCCGGCCTCATGGGCCTTGTACAGGGCGTCGATGGCCACCAGGAACCCGGCCAGGGTCTTGCCCGATCCCGTCGGTGCCGCCACCAGGGTGTCCCCGCCGTCGGCGATGGGGGGCCAGCCCTTCACCTGGGGATCGGAAGGCCCCTCGGGGAACCGCCGCTCGAACCACCGCTCGACCGCCGGGTGGAGGGGCACGGGGAGCGTCACCTGAGTGATTCAACCACCCGGGTGTGCCGCTCCGTGCCGTCGGGTTCCCGGCCAGGACCCACCTCGGGGCCCCGACTCGGCCCATTCGGCTCCGGCTCCGGACCCGGCCGCCCCGGCCCCGGCCCCGGCTCCGGCTCCGGCGCGTCGCCGCCCGGACCCGTTTAGCGTCTCGGCCAAACGGAGGCCGGGGCATGGACGCAGTCGTCGAGCGCTATCTGCAGGCGGTGGTCGATCACAACTGGGCCGCCCTGGCCGAGTGCTTGGCCGAGGACGTGGTGCGGGTCGGGCCCTTCCTCGACACCTATTCACCCCGGGGCCCGTACGTGGAGTTCCTGGCCGGGCTCATGCCCACCCTCCCCGGCTACTCCATGCGCGTCGACCGGGTCCTCTACAACGGCTCGGTGGCGCTGGCCCAGCTGTCGGAGACGGTGGAGGTCGCCGGCAAACCGCTCGAGACCCACGAGGCCCTCGTCTTCGACCTGGACGAAAGTGGCCGGATCAGGCGAATCGAGATCTTCATCCAGCATGCTGGCGCCTGACTCCGTCCCCGAGGTGCGGTGGGCGCGCAACGGCGACGTCCATCTCGCCTATCAGTCGTTCGGGGAGGGAGACGTGACGTGCGTGAGCCTTCCCGGGATCATCTCCGATATCGAGGTGATGTGGGAATCCCCGTGGAAGCGGGGCGCTACCTGGCTGAGCGGAATTCCCGGGGGAACCACCGCCTGAAGGGCGTCCCGGACGAATGGGAGCTCTACGCGGTGAGCCCTCCCTGACCGGAAAAACGCCACAGCGTCGCTCCGTGGGGCTCCTCGCTGGCCACGCCGACCGCGGTGTGGCACGTGAACCGGTAGAGGTGCCAGGGCGGCGGGCCGGCACTCGGGGCGCTGAAGGTCGCCGTGAAGATGCCGGCGTCGACGACTGCCGGCCAGCCGAGCTGGCGGTACGCCGCCGCCACGGACTCGAGCACCTCGTCCTCCTGGACCCGGAAGGCCACGCCTTCGAAGGTCAGGTCCAGCCCCGGGAACTTGACGGCGAGCGTGCAGGCAGGGTTGGCAGAGAGATCACGGGACTTGCGCGTGCCGGGACCGCTCGTGAAGTAGAGCTCCCCGTCGTGCCACAGCGCACCGACCCCGGCGACGTGTGGCCGGGCGTCGGGGCCGACCGTGCCCAGGAAGAACCCGGCCAGCGGTCCCTTGGGGCCCGATTCAAGCAGGGTGTGCGCCCGCGACCACGGAAGCGGCGCGTTGCCGTAGCGGTCCAGGTTCCGGGTCTCTGTCGGTTGCGGTTGCGGCATGGCACGCCTCCAGGGCGACGAGGGGACGGAGGGACTGTTATGGGAAGTCTCCGGGCGTCCACAATCGAGACGACCCGGCGCTGCGCAACTCATCGCCGTCACGAGGACTGTTCAGGAGAACTGGTCGGGAAGACCGGTCAGAAGAACTGGTGGTGGCGCTGGATCAGTGCCTTCAACACCACCATGGCGACCCCGAGGACGACAGCGGTCGTGCTCACCGCCAGGAGGCGGACGCCCGACAGGCCGGCTGCCCTGCCGGCGGCATGCCCCTCGAAGAACAGCAGCACGACGGCCACCGTGAGCGCCACTTCCGAGGCCTCGAGCGGCCCGGCGCCGACCGCCCAGGACAGGAACAACCCGATGAGGGGCAGGAACGACGCCGTCACGGTCGGGAAGGAGTCGGCGAGCGAGAGGCGCACCTCTTGCATGCTCGGGAGCCGTCCGGCGTGGGTGTGCTCGGCGACGAGGCCGGCGTACTGCTCGGCCAGCCAGTACACGATGAGCGTCACGATGACGGCGATCGCCAGGTCGGCGGTGCTGAGCGTGTCCCCGGCGGCGGCGATCACCGCTGCCGTGACGATGGTCCCGTAGATGCTGGCGGCACGCCGCCGCTTGTGGTCCCGGCCCTGCCTAGCCGGACGTGTCGACATACTCCACGGTCCGGCCGCCTCGCCACGTCCGAAGCACGAGATAGGGGCCCTTGAGCGCCCCGTGGTCCCAGGGCCCGAATCCCATGACCGTGCCCGGCGAGCCGCTGGCGGCGGGCATCGCCTTGACAGATTCGAGCGCCTCGTGCACGCCCCCACGGGTGAGATGGGACGTGCGCTCGAAGGCCTCGCCCAGCATCCGCCCCATGTCGTAGGCCGCCACCCCGATGGGGCCCGCCGCGGTGCGCGGGGCCCGCTCGCGCAGCGCGGCGCGTTCGGCGTTCCGATCGGACACCGTGTCGACGTAGACCCAGCCCTCCCAGCCCGCTCGCCAGTCCTTGCGGCCGTAGCCGAACATGAGCGCCGAATTGGCCACCACGGGCACGTCCCACTTCTCGTCGGCCACGGCCAGGGCCAGCGCCCGCGCCGCCACCCCCAACCCGAGGTAGCACAGGCTCTCGGCGCCGCTCGACCGCAGCCGCTGGACCATCGGCGCCAGGTCCTCGGCCAAGGGCGACACGGCTGCGCTGGACGAGATCTCCACGCCTTCGCTCGCACACGCTTCGGAGAACGCCTCGGCGTAGAGCCGGCCCACCGCCGAGCGGTCGTGGGCCAGGGCCACGCTCTTGAGCCCCCGCCCGGCCAGGTGCCCGGCGAGGACCATGGGCTCCTCCTGGAGCGAACCCACCTGGTAGTGGAACATCCAGTGGCTGCGGGTCCGCTCGCCACCGCTGTAGTTGATGCACGGCACGGCGAGGGCGTCGGCGAGCGGCTGGACGACGAGGGCGTTGTCACTGATGCTCGGTCCCAGCACGGCCAGCACCCCGGCCTCGGCCAGCTGCCCGAAGCCGCGTCCGATCTCGTGCGCCGTGCCCGAGGGCAGGCCCCGCCCGTGCACGGAGAGCAGCTCGACGCCACGGTCGAAGCTGCGCCGGCTGGCCTCGAGCCCGAGGCGCAGGGCGTCCTCGAACAGGGCCCCGCCGTCGGGCTGGGGGAAGTCGTAGAGGACGCCGACCAGTGCGGGGGACACCTCCACCGAGCTGGCCATCGGCTCAGGCGCTGGTCGTGGTCTCGGCCGCCGTCTCGCACAGCCGCCCGTAGCAGGCGGCCAGGAGCCGGGCACTGTCGAATTCCTCGGCCACGTACCGCCCCAGCAGCTCGCCGGTGCGGATGTCGATGGTGTGGTCCTTGAAGATGTCGTCGAAGAACGACAGCGTCTCGTTCAGCCGGCCCAGCCCGAAGTGGTCCATCTTCTCCCGGTCCGAGAGCTCTGTGGATCGGGCCAGCTCGAGGTCGCGCTCCAGGTCGGGGTCGTCGCGCCGGCGCACCGAGAAGCCGAGCTCGTCGATCCGCTTGGCGAAGCTCATGCCGTGCTCGCCTTCTCGCCAGGCCACCGTCTGCAGCACGGCCCGCACCTCGGGGTCGGTGCACACGGCGATCCACTCGCCGAGATAGCGATGGGCGCGAGCCTCCCCCACGGCGATGGCGTTCAGGAGCCCCAGGTAGCTGGGCTTGGCAGAATTGGTGGAGGCGGTGTCGGGCATGGACCAAGGCTTCCACCGTGCCGCCGTCGGGGGCAACCGGCCGATGCGCCCCCGTCGGGTGCATGATGTCGGCCGTGGACTGGGAGCAGTGGGCCAGGCGCTTCGAGGGGTCGGCTTCCCCCGACGACTTCGTGGCCCTGTTCGCCCCGGGCGGGACCTTCTGTGACCCGGTGACGCCGTCGACCACCGACGTGCGCGCCGTGGCCGAGCACACCGAGGCCATGTTCCCCGACTGGCGCCAGACGGTGACGCGTATCCGAGGTGGGGAGGACTGGGCCTTCTTCGAGTGGATCGGCGAAGGGACCTACCGAGGACCGGGGGCCGAGGACGGTCCCGGGATCCCGGTGCGCCTCGAGGGCGCCACCGTCGTCGACGTCGACGCCCGCGGTCTCGTCGCCTGCTGGCGCGACTACCTCGACACGAGCGTCGCCATCAACCAGGTGAGCGCCGGGTTGCGGGCCGCGGGTGCGGTGAGCGGGGTGGACGTCGACGCCGAAGACCTCGCCGACGACTGGGGCGCGCACTTCGCCGACGAGCCACAGGTCTGAGCGGCGACGCGCCCGCCCCAGCGGGCTCCGGGCTCAGGCCGGCTCGAACAGGGCGATGCCGGCTTCCTCGGACACGGGCTCGAAGCGGGCCCGCACGGCCATGCCCACCGACACGGCCTCGGGGTCACAGCCGACGATGTTCGTCATGACCCGGGGGCCCTCGTCCAGGTCCACGAGCGCCACCACGTAGGGGATCCAGTCCCGAAACGGACGGGCGTAGTTCTGACGGATGACCGTGTAGCTGTACACCACGGCGCGCCCGCTCGCCTCCACCCACGACACCGGCCCGCCGCACGCCAGGCAGCGGGCCCGGGGATAGAGCTGATGACGGCCGCAGTCGTCGCAGCGTTGGACGACGAGGCGTCCGTCGCGCGCCGCCTTCCAGTACTCGGCGGCTTCGGGCTCGGGCACCGGGGCGGGGCGGGGCTTGGGCGGACGCTCGCCGGGCACGGCCGGGAGCGGCCGCATGTCCCCGGGGCGCCCGTCGCCGCTCACGGCGCCTCGCGTCCGAGCACGAGGGTGGCACCGGTGGAGAGCATGCCGCCCGTGCCGTGGGCCACGGCGACGCGGGCGTCGGCCACCTGGGTGGCGCCGGCCTGCCCCCGCAGCTGACGAACGGCCTCGACGACGAGGAACATGCCCCGCATGCCGGGATGGCAGGCGGACAGCCCCCCGCCGTCGGTGTTGGTGGGGAGCTTCCCGCCGAGGGCGAGACCGCCCTTCTCGACGAAGGGCCCTCCCTCGCCCTTGGCGCAGAAGCCGAGGTCCTCGACGGTGAGCACCACCGTGATGGTGAACGAGTCGTACAGCTGGGCGACGTCCACGTCGTCGGGGGTGACGCCGGCTCGCTCGAAGGCCAGCGGCCCGCTCTGTGCCGCCGGGCTGACCGTGAGGTCCGAGGCGGCCGACAGGTTCAGGTGGTGGCTGGTGGCATGGGCGCCGCCGAGCACGTACACCGGCGCCGAGGGAAGATCGGCGGCGCGCTCGGCCGAGGTGACCACACAGGCCGCTCCACCGTCGGAGATCACGCAGCAGTCGAGCTTGTGCAACGGGTCGGCGACCAGACGGGAGGAGAGCACTTCCTCGACGGTGACCGGGTCGCGGTACTGGGCCATGGGGTTGTGGGCGGCGTGCTGGCGCATGGTGACCGCCACCGACGCCAGCTGCTCGGGGGTGGTGCCGTACTCGTGCATGTGCCGCCTGGCCGCCAGGGCGTAGTTGCCCACCAGGGTGTTGCCCCACAGCGCGTCGTAGATGGCCGGCCCGGGCGCCATTGCCGCAGCGCCTCCGCCGCCCCCCGTGCCCAGTCGACGGCCCATCTGCGAAAGCTGGACGCTGCCGTAGGTGACGAGCACGACCTCGGCGACGCCTGCCTCGATGGCGTAGGCGGCGTGCTCGACGAGCACCTCGAAGGACGCACCACCGGCGTTGGTCTCGTCGTAGTACGTAGGGTGCAGGCCCAGGTACTCGGCGACGCCGGTGGCGTACATGGGGAAGAAGCCGGTGGTGGCGAGGCCGTCCACGTCCGCCCACGTGAGTCCGGCGTCGTCGAGGGCGCGCTGCGCCGCCTGGGCGTGCACGGCGTGCTCCGAGAAGTCGGGCAGGTGCGGGTAGTCAGAGGTGGCCACGCCGGCGACGACGGCGCGTCGGCGCCACGGCGCGCTCATGGGACCGCGCCGCCGTCGGCGCACGGACGGAACCGGGGCAGCGCCAGTTCGGGGGAGATGTCCTCCCACACCACCTCGACGGGCATGCCGATGGTGACGTCCTCGGGGTCGCAGCCCACCACGTTGGAGACCAGCCGCGCCCCGCCTCCGCCGTCCGGCTCGATGGCGGCCACCACGTAGGGAACGGTGTCGGCCAGCGCCGGCAGGAAGGCTTGGCGGACCACGGTGAAGGTGTACACCGTGCCGGCGCCGGGCAGCTCGGCCCACTCGGCCGCCTCCGAACGGCAGGCCGGGCACACCGGGCCGGGAGGGTGCCGGGTGGTGCCGCAGGCGAGGCACCGCTGCACCACCAGGCGGTGGTCCAGGCACGCCTCCCACCAGCCGGCCGTCTCGGCACTGGCCGAGGGCACGGGCATCTCGTCGGGGAAGAAGCGCTCGCCGCCCACTAGCGCCTCCCCAGCACGAGGGCGCTGGTGGGCACGCCCGCCGCGCTGGTGACGAGCACGGTCTCGGCGTCGCGCACCTGGCAGGTCGACTCGTCGCGCAGCTGTCGGACGCCTTCGACGACGTGATTGAGGCCGTGGACGTAGGCCTCCGACAGCGAGCCGCCGTGGGTGTTGGTGGGCAACGCTCCGTCCGGCCAACCGAGCGCCCCCGACGCCGCCAAGGGGCCGCCTTCGCCGCGGCCGCAGAAGCCGAAGTCCTCCAGGCTGAGCAGCACGAGCGCCGTGAAGTGGTCGTAGATCTGGGCGACGTCGATGTCGCCCGGCCCGATGGCGGCCCGGCCCCACAGCCGCGCCGCCACCGACCTCGCACCGGCGCTCGCGTAGTCGTCGTCGGGCATGGACACGTTCGAGTACTGGCCGTGGCCGAAGCCGCGCACCGTGCCTTGGGCGCTGGCCACGATGTCGACCGCCCCCCGCCGGGTGTCGGCGGCCCGCTCGGCGGTGGTGACCACAACGGCGCACGCTCCGTCGCTCTCGAGGCAGCAGTCGAAGAGGCGGAACGGGTCCGACACCGGCCGCGACGCCAGGTAGTCGTCCATGGTCATGGGCCGGCCCGACATGATGGCGCGCCGGTTGTGCTGGGCGTGCGCCCGGGTGGACACGGCGACGGCGCCCATGTGCTCGGCGGTGGTCCCGAAACGGTGCATGTGCCGGCGGGCGACCATGGCGTAGGCGATGGGAGGCCCGAACATTCCGAAGGGCATGGTGAAGGCGACGTGGGCCTCGAGGAGGCTGCGGGCCCGCCGCACGACCGGGGTGCGGCGGGGCCTGACCGGACCCTCCGCGCCCCCTGAGCCGCCCGGTCCCCGCCCGTCACCGCCACCGACGGGGCCGGGGGCGGCGTTGCCCGGGCCGCGCCCGAAACGGCGGAACTGGCCCTGGCACAGCGAGCGGTACACCACCACCACGTCCGCCTGGCCGCTTTCCACGGCCGTGGCGGCGTTGGACACCGCCGCGCACGCCCCGCCTCCTCCCGGGAGCCACGACATGGAGGTGTAGCGGAGCTCGGCGATGCCGAGGTCGGCGGCCATGAAGGTGGCCTCGTTGCGGTCGTCGGCGAACGACGCCAGTCCGTCCACCTCGTCCACGGCGATGCCGGCGTCGTCCAGGGCGGCCAGCACGGCCCGCACGGCCAGCTGGTACTCGCTCGAGTCCGTGATGCCGCCCCATTTCGCATACGGCGTCTCGCCCACGCCGACGATGCACGCCTGACGGCCGCGTCGAGCCGCCTGGCTCACCACGTGACCCCCCATTCGCCGGCCACCTGGGCGGTGTGCTCACCAAGGAGGGGGGGCCGCCGGTCCATGCGCCACGGGGAGCCGTGGGCCAGGAAGGGGGCGCCCGGGTACCTCACGGTGCGGCCCAGCTCGGGGTGGTCGAGCTCGACGAAGTGCCCCCGGGCCTGCAGATGGGTGTCGCCGGCGACCTCCTCCGGCGACCGGATCACTCCCCACGGGAGCCCGGCGCCTTGCCCCAGCCGGTACAGCCGCTCGCCGTCGTTGGCGGCGGCCAGGCGCTTCATGGCCCGCCACACCTCGCCGTAATGGCCGGCCCGATATCCGGGATCGGCGAAGGCGGGGTCGGACAAGGGGCCGGCCACCCCTTCGTCCTCCAGCATGGCCAGCATGTTGGCGAACACGTGGGGGCCGAGGAAATCGGGGTTCAAGGCGGCGACCTGGCGGCCGTCGGCGGCCGTGAGCGTGGGGTGGGCGCCGCGCCGGAACACCGATCCCGAGCACAGGTACGTCATGCAGTGCCATTCGGTCATCGACGCCGAGCATTCGTGGGCCGAGACGTCGACGAACTGCCCGCGCCCCTCTTCTCCGACGTCGCGCCACCACAGCGCGGCCAGCACGGCGATGGCGGCATAGGTGGAGGCGGTGCGCCAGGCCTGCTCGCCGTGGGCGGCCAACGGCGGGGTGTCGTACCCGTCGGGGCCGGGGCCGTAGCCGCAGGCGGCCATGGACCCGCCCAGCGCCATGAGGACCAGGTCGTCGGCCTCGAAGTCGGCCCAGGGGCCGCTCTGTCCGAAGGGGGTGACGGCGCACACCACGAGTCGGGGGAGCGCCGGCCCGAGCCGCTCGTAGTCGAGCCCACGGCGCGCCGCCGCGTCCGGCCGCAGCGTGTGCACGAGCACGTCGGCCGCCTCCACGAGGGCGCGCACGGCACCGTCGCCGTCGGGGCCCTCGGGCACGACCACGGACCGCTTGCCCACGTTGTCGGCCCAGAAGGCGAGGCTGCGGTCCGGGCCGGGCACGTCGTCGAGGAAGGGACCCTGCCGTCGTGAGGGCGCGCCGTCCGGTGGCTCGACCTTCACGACGTCGGCCCCCAGGCCGGCGAGCATGCGCCCGCAGTACTCGGCCGACTCGTCCACCAGCTCCACGACGCGCACGCCGTCGAGCGGCGTGCCGGCACCCCGCCCCGGCCCGGTCGGTGCGCCCTCTGCTCGCACCGCACCGGTCACGACAGGACCCCCTCGGCGCGCAGCGCCTCCACCTCGCTCGGCTTCATCCCGAGCAGCTCGGTGAGCACGGCGTCGGTGTCCTGTCCCAGCACGGGCGGGCCCCGGTGCAGACGCCCACCCGTGTGCACCGGGGTGCCCGCCATGTGCACGGGCATCCCCTCCAACGGCAGCGGCGCCACCTCGTCGTTGCCGAGCATCGTGAAGTGCCGGCGCGCCGCCAGCTGGGGGTCGCGCTCGAGCCGGTCGGCGGCGTCCTGCACGGCGCCGGCGGGGACCCCGGCTCGTTGCAGGGCGTCCATGGTCTCGTAGCGGTCGCCCTGTGACGTCCACTGCTCGATGAGCACGTCGAGCTCCTCGGCATGCTGTTGTCGGGCCCCGAAGGTGGAGAAGCGCGGGTCGGCACCCCAGGGCGGGTCGCCCATGACGGTGAGGAGCGACCGCCACTGATCGTCGGTCCGGCACGAGATGACCACCCACCGGTCCTCCCCGGCGGCGCGATAGGCGCCCCCCGGGGCGCTGGCGGGCCGGCGGTTGCCGGTGGGGAACCCCGGGCGGCGAGAAGGCCTGCCGTTCACCAGCGCATCGAAGAAGAGCGCCCCCGACAACGCCGTGGCCGGCTCCAGCTGGGACACGTCGATGTGCTGGCCCTCGCCTGTGCGCGCCCGGTGCGCCAGCCCGGCCAGAACGGCCACCGCCCCGAGATAGCCGCCCACGTGATCGAGGTACGAGAACGACCAGCCGGCGGGCGGCCGGTCGGGAAGCCCCACCATGAAGGTCAGCCCGGTGAGGGCCTGGGCGGTGGGGCCCATGGTCACGTGGGCGGTGTCGGGCCCCTCGTGGCCGAAGCCGCACATGGACACGTAGAGGACGTCAGGCCGGGCTTTCACCTGTTCGGGGTAGCCGAGCCCCCATCGCTCGAGCGTCCCGG
This sequence comes from Acidimicrobiaceae bacterium, assembly GCA_003453695.1. GTDB lineage: Bacteria > Actinomycetota > Acidimicrobiia > Acidimicrobiales > UBA8190 > UBA8190. Next base: position 20,223 of record DMNK01000133.1, read on the forward strand.
CCGCGAAGCTCTCGGTCACCACGTCCGACACCGACACCAGGTCCCGCAGCAACGCCAGCCCCTTCGGATGTCGGGCGTCGACCGTGATCGAGCGCTTCCCGCCGGTGTTGTACTTGTAGAAGATGCCTCCCCGGTTGGGGCTGGCCGCCGAGGTGGCGTTGGCCAGGGTGGCTGCCCCGAATCCTTCACCGTGGCTTCCCGGTTCGGGCACGTACGGCGGCATGACTCGGATGGGGTCGGGCCGCGTGGTGCTCTCCACCCTGATCACCTCCGCCCCCAGACAGCCGCAGATGAGCGTGGCCTGGGCGCCGAATCCGAGGCGGGTGAAGTCGAGGATGCGGACCCCGGCGAGTGCCATGGGGGCGCCCGCCGCCGGGGACGGCGCCTCGCCCTGTCGGTCCACGGGCCGCGACGATAACGTGTTCTCCGACACGCGTGTCAGGGTTCGCGTGCAGGCGGGCGGCCGCCAAGGCCGTCATGGGAGGCGACATGCAGTTCGCCATGGACGACCTGGTGCTCATCAGCGTCGACGACCACGTCGTCGAGCCGCCCGACATGTTCGAGGGGCGGATGCCGGCGCGTTTCGCCGACCTGGCGCCGCGCGTCGAGAACCGCGACGACGGCACCGAGGTGTGGCGCTTCGACGGCAAGGAGGCCACCAACATCGGGCTCAACGCCGTCGCGGGTCGCCCCAACGACGAGTGGGGTTTTGAACCGTCGCGATTCAGCGACATGCGGGCCGGCTGTTACGACGTCGACGCGCGGGTGAACGACATGAACGCGTCCGGCGTGTTGGCTTCGCTATGTTTTCCGTCGTTTCCCACCATCTCTGGTGCGCTGTTCACCTACCGGGGTGACCGTGCGGTCTCCGAGGTGATGGTCCGCGCCTACAACGAC
>DMNK01000130.1:0-25071 GCA_003453695.1 Acidimicrobiaceae bacterium
GGACCGAAGATCTCCTCCTGGGCGATGGTCATGTCCGGGCGCACCTCGGAGAACACGGTGGGACGGACGTAGTACCCCGTCTCCAAGCCCTCGGGTGGCTCGTCCCCGCCGGTGAGGAGCTTGGCACCCTCGTCCACGCCCTTGCGGATGTAGCCCCTGACCCTGTCGCGCTGCACCGAGGAGACGAGCGGCCCCAGGCGGGTGGCGGCGTCGAAGGGGTCACCGGGGAGGTAGGTCTCGGCCGTCTCCACGACCAGCCGCTCCACTTCGCCCAGCTTGCTGCGGGGCACCAGCATGCGGGTGAGCGCCGAGCAGGTCTGTCCCGAGTTGAGGAAGCAGGCGGACACCCCAGCGGGGACGACTGCCGAGAGGTCGGCGTCTTCCAGCACCACGTTGGCCGACTTGCCCCCGAGCTCGAGCGCCACGCGCTTCACGGACTGGGAGGCGAGCTCCATCACCCGCTTGCCGGCCCGCGTCGATCCGGTGAAGGAGATCATGTCCACGAGGGGGTGAGAGGCGATGGCCTCGCCCACCACGGGACCGGTGCCGCTCACCAAGTTGAACACGCCGGCGGGCAGGCCGACGTCTTCGAAGATGTCGGCCAGGACGAAGGCGTTGAGCGGCGTGACCTCGCTGGGCTTGACCACCACCGTGCACCCGGCCGCCAAGGCGAAGGCCACCTTCAAGGCGATCTGGTGCAGCGGGTAGTTCCACGGGGTGATGCAGCCGACCACTCCCACGGGCTCCCGCACGATGAGCGAATTCCCAAGCTCCTCCTCGAAGGGGAACTCGGTGACCACCTGGGCGGCGTTGTAGAAGTTCATCACCGGCAGCCCGACCTGGATCAGGTTGGAGAGCGTGAAGGGCATGCCCAGCTCCTGGGAGATGAGCGTCGCCAGCTCTGGCGTGCGGGCGGTGAGCCCCTCCTGGACGCGCAGCAGGACCTTGGAGCGCTCGTCCACCGAGGTGGCCGACCAGCCGGGGAAGGCCTCGGCGGCGGCGCGTGCCGCGGCGTCGACGTCCTCGGGTGTCCCGTCGGGGACGGTGCCGATGACCTCTTCCGTGGCCGAGTTGACGACCTCGATGGTCCCGGTGCCCGACGACGGCACCCAGGAACCACCGATGTAGAGCTTGTCGCGGACCTCCATCGCGGCCTCCTCGGTCAGGCCGCCGCTCCAGGCAGCGGACTTGGCGACACGATGCTACGCCCTGGGCTGCGGCGTGCCCCCGGCGGCAGCGGTCAGGGGTCGAGGTCCTTCCCCGGGGCCGACCGAACGGTGCCGGGGGCACAAGGCGTGGCGGCGGTGTCGTCCCCGGCGTAGGGATCGCCGAGAAGGTCGCGCGCCCGGGCGAAGAGCGAGGCGGCGTCGGCGTCGGCCGCCGTCACGGTCCCGCCGAACAGCTGGCGGCCACCTCCCGTCACCTGCCGCAGGGACCAGTCGGAGAACCGCTCGAGGAGGCCGTCCAGAGACGGGCGCTCGCCCCCCGCCGGCACCCACAGCCACAACATGATCACCGCCTGGAGCACGCCGGCCACGGCGGGGAACACCCAGATGACGCGGTAGTCACCGGTGCGGTCCACCGCCCATGCCGCCGCGAAGGCGAACACGAGGCCGAAGGCACTGAACGGGGCGACCAGCTTTCCCAACAGCTCACCGAGGCCGCCGTAGGTGGGAAGCAGGCGCAGGATCATGGGGGCGAGTGAGATCACGAAGGCGAAGAACAGCGGCGCTCCGGCGAAGGCCAGCACCACCGTCTGCCAGATGTGGGTCGAGGCGAACTGCAGAACCGACAACACCGCTCCCGCCGCCGGCGCTGCCACGGCCACCTGCTTGCGGGTCAGCGACCGGCTGAGCAGGACGCCGGCACCGACACCGAAGATCAACAGCGGCACCCCGGTGACCCACCCGGCCAGGGTCTGCACGGGCGCACCGGCGTGCTGGACCTTCTGGAAGTAGACGATGGCGAGGTACCCGGTGGCACTGACCCCGGCCCAGAACACGAGGATGCCCGCCAAAAGGACGCCGCCGTTGGGGGCGTGCAGGATGTCGAGAAGCTCTCGGCGCCAGGGGACGGCGGGTCGGGCCCGTTCCCGGGCCGAGACCTCCCGGGCCGCCGCAGACTCCCGCACCAAGGCCAGCACCACCACGGCCGCCGCCACCATCAGGACCGCCGCCAGGCGGAAGGCCAGGTTCCAGGTGGCGGGGTCGCCCGTGCGCCAGGTGGCCAGGACCGTGAACTTGATGGCGAGACTGACGATGGCCCCGAAGACGCCCACCACCACGGCCGCCTTCACCGTGCGACTCTTGCCGAAGGTCTCGGGGACGACGGCCAGGTTGGTGAGGCCGAACACCACGCTCGCCGTCTTGGCCGCCACCACCAGGGCCACGAGCGGCCAGTACCCCGGCACCACGGTGAAGGCCCACGTGCAGGTGGCCATGACGAGCAGTCCCGCCGCCATGTAGGGGGCCCGCCGCCCCGCCGGTCCCCGGGTCCGGTCGCTGGCGCGGCCGAGGACCGGGTAGGCGAGCCACCCGACGAGCCGGTTGGCACACAGCGCGAAGGTGATGGCCAGCGCGCTCGACACCCGTGACGACACGAGCAGGGTGAGGAGCACGCCCGACACGGCCAGATAGGCGCGTGGTCCCGCCAGCCCGAGGGCGAGGCCGGCCATGGTGCGCACCCGCCGCCCCTCCACCGCCCAGCCCGAGCGGACGACGTCTTCGGCGGGCGCGGCGACTTCGATCCCGGACATGACGAGCTACGCCGGCGGGGTCGGAGGGAGGGCGTCGGCGATCTGGGTGCGCACAGGCACGAACTCCGGCATCACGAAGTGACGACGGAGCCAGTTGGCCCCGTCCACCACCAGGGTATGCCCGGTCACGAAGCTGGCGTACGGCGAGCACAGCCAGGTCGCCGCCCATCCCAGCTCGTGCAGCCGGCCCAACCGACCCGCCGGCTGGCGCCGGGCGTCCACGTCCTCGCCGGCTCCGGCGCGCAGGACGGTGAGCTCGGGGCGCATGTCCTCGTGGACGAACAGCCCCGGTGCCAAGGCGTTCACGCGGACCCCCTGCGGCGCCCACTCCACCGCCAGGGTCTTCGTGAGGTTCTCCACCGCCGCCTTGGCGGCGGCGGTGTGCACCATGCCCGGCCCCCCGGTGAAGGCCTGCGTGGCGAGGATGTTGCAGACGACGGCGGGCTCACCATCCCGGCTGGCCCGACGGAAGAGCTCCTGGGAACAGAAGAAGGTGCCGTCCAGGACGATCTGGGTGACCGCCCTCCAGCCGTTCGGACTCAGGTCCTCGGCGGGCACGGGGAAGTTGGCGGCGGCGTTGTTCACCAGCACCCGCACCGGACCCAGCGCCGCCTCCACCGTGTCGAAAGCCGCCGACAGCTCCTCGGGTCGGCGCACATCCGCCTCGGCCGCGACGGCTCGGCCCCCGGCCGCCTCCACGGCCTCGACACCGGCCCGGCGGTGCTCGGCGCGGCGCGACACCACGCCCACCGCCGCGCCGGCCCGGGCGAACTCGACGGCGATGGCCCGGCCCAGCCCCGTGCCTCCTCCGGTCACCACGACGGTCGTGCCGGCGAAGGTGTCGGGGGGGAGCATGGGCCGGCCCGCGGGGGGCGGCTCCGAGAGGGGCACGGCCCTATTTCCCTTCGAAGGTCACCGGCTTCTTGGCCGCCTTGGCGGCATAGCCGGCCGGCATGTCCTCGGAGACGAACTCGATGGCCGCGCTCATGGCCTCGAAGCGCATCGACTCGGCCAGTCCCCGGTAGGTGAAGTGGTCGATCGTCCGCTTGATGCTCTGGACGGCGAGCGGGGCGTTGCCGGCGATCTCGCCGGCCACGGCCATGGCGGCCTGCTCCAGCTCTCCGGTGGTGGTGACCTGCTGGACGAGCCCGAGGCGTTCCGCCAAGGCGGCGTCGATGCGCCGTCCGGTCATGGCCAGCAGCTTGGCCCAGCCGGCGCCCACCTCATGGGCGAGACGGAGGTCACCACCGCCGTCGATACCCACCCCCACCTGGGCCTCGGGCAGGGCGAAGACGGCGTCGTCGGCGGCCAGGCGGATGTCGGCCATGAGGGCCAGCTCGAAGCCGAAGCCGAGGCAGTACCCCTGCACCGCCACCACGACGGGCTGGGGCAGCTCGGCGAAGGACTTGAACTGGTCGTGGGCCCAGCGGATGCCTTCGTAGTAGTTGCGGGCCTTCTCGGCGGGCGAGCGACCCGTCACCCGGTCCTCGGGCATGCCCAGGTCGATACCGGCACAGAAGGCACGACCCTCGGCGCGCAGGACGACCACCCGGACCCGCTCGTCGAAGCGGATCTGGTTGGCGCGCGCCCCCAGCTGCCGTGTCGCCTCCCAGCTCCAGGCGTTCAGCTTGCCGGGGTTGTCGAGCGTGAGCACCGCCACGTGGCCCTCGACGTCGAGACGGAGCATCCAGTCCTTCTCGTCGACCAGCGGAGAGGTGGAGAAAGGCATCGACTCCTCACCTTCTGGCGGTGAACCGGTAGCGCACCAGGGTCCCCAGGGCGCGAATGCCGTCGTGCCAGTCGAACTTCTGTCCTTCGGACACCTCGCGCGCCGCGTAGGAGATGGGCACCTCGTAGATGCGAACCCCTCGGCGCAGGAGTTTGGCCGTGATCTCCGGCTCGAACTCGAAGCGGTCAGCGTCGATGGTCATCCCGTCGAGCACGCTCCGGTCGAAAAGCTTCGAGCACGTCTCGATGTCCGACAGCGTGGTACCGAACAGCACGTCGGTGGCCAGGGCGAGCAGACGGTTGCCCACCCAGCTGGACAGGCGCATGTTCTTCCGCTCGCCGGTGAAACGGCTGCCGTAGACGACCTTGGCCTTGCCCTTGAGGACGGGATCCAGCAGCCGGGGCCAATCGTCAGGGTCGTACTCGAGGTCGGCATCCTGGATGAGCACCAGCTGCCCGCTGGCCTTGTCCAAGCCGGAGCGGATGGCCGCTCCCTTGCCCCGGTTCTCAGAGTGCCGGATGATCCGAACCGTCGAGTCCTCGAGTGCCGAGAGCACCTTCCCTGTCCCGTCGGTGGAACCGTCGTCCACGACGATGATCTCGACCGGCACGGGAAGCTCCGCCGCTCGTATCCGGCGCAGGACCTCGACGACGGTGTTGCGCTCGTTGTACACGGGCACGATCACCGAGAGCAGGCGCTCGTCGGCGTGATGCGCTTCCACTGCTCAGATCCCCCTGTCGCCGGCGACCGGCACCGCTGCCCCGAAGTACTCCGCCGTCATACGAAGACCTTGCGCCAACTCCACCTTGGGCTCCCATCCCAGCAAGCGGCGAGCCGTCGAGATGTCCGGGCACCGACGCGCGGGGTCGTCGGCTGGCAACTCGCCATGGACGATGGGGGACGACGATCCCGTCAGGTCGAGCACCTGTGTGGCCAGCTCCAACACGGTGATCTCGTGAGGATTGCCGATGTTGACCGGCCCGAGGACGTCCGAGTCGAACAGCGCCAGGATGCCCGTCACTTCGTCGTCGACGAAGCAGAGGCTCCTCGTTTGGCTGCCGTCTCCATAGACGGTGAGTGGCAAGCCTCCCAGGGCCTGCACCAAGAAGTTCGAGACCACCCGTCCGTCGCCGGGGGCCAGCCGCGGCCCGTAGGTGTTGAAGATGCGAACGATGGCCACGTCCGTCCCCAGGCTGCGATGCCAGGCCATGGTGAGGGCCTCGGCGAACCGCTTGGCCTCGTCGTACACGCTGCGAGGGCCGATGGGGTTCACGTTCCCCCAGTAGCCCTCGGTCTGGGGATGGACCTCGGGGTCGCCGTACACCTCGCTGGTCGACGCCAGCAGGCACCGGGCCCCGTGGGCGGTCGCCAGCGCCAAGGCGTGGCGGGTCCCTTCGCTGCCCACGGCCAGCGTCTCGAGAGGCCGGGCCAGATAGGCGGGAGGCGAAGCCGGGCTGGCCAGGTGCAGCACGCCGTCGACCTGGCCCTCCACGTCCAGTCCCCGACTGACGTCCTGCACCATCAGCTCGAAGCCCTCGTGGCCCACGAGCTGGGCGACGTTGGCCTCCGACCCGGTGGAGAGGTCGTCCACGCACACCACCCGGTCCCCCCTCGCCACCAGGGCGTCGCAGAGGTGGGACCCGAGGAAGCCGGCTCCGCCGGTGACGACGATGCGGGCGCTCACACCCGGCCGACGCCGACGTAGGAGAAGCCCATGCGCTTGAGGGCGGCAGGGTCGAGGAGATTGCGGGCGTCGACCACCTGGGCACGGGCCATCGCCGTCCGCACCTTGGCATGGTCGAGCCAGCGGAATTCGTCCCATTCGGTGAGGATGACCAGCGCCTCGGCGCCGTCGCAGGCGCCGTACGGATCGGGGCAGATCTCCACGCCGGCGGGGAGGTCGGAGGCTCGGTCCGTCACCGTCGGGTCATAGGCGCGCACCGTGGCGCCACCCTCGACGAGGCGCCGGATGATCTCCACCGCCGGGGAGTACCTCCGATCGTCGGTCCCGGCCTTGAAGGTGAGCCCCCAGGCGGCCACCCGGTGGCCGGTCAGGTCGCCCTCGAGGGCGTCACGGACCTTGGACACCACGGCGGCCAGATGGACGTCGTTGGCCTCGATGGCGCTGCGCAGGATGCCGAAGTCGTATCCGGCCATGGCTGAGATGTGCAGCAGCGCCCGGGTGTCCTTGGGGAGGCACGAACCACCCCATCCCGGGCCCGGCCGCAGGTAGTCGAAGCCGATCCTGTGGTCGTACCCCATGCCCAAGAGCACGTCCCGGACGTCGGCGCCCACGGTCTCGCACAAGCTGGCAACGGCGTTCACGAAGCTCAACTTGGTGGCGAGAAAGGCGTTGCAGGCGTACTTGATCGTCTCCGAGGTGGCGGCATCGGTCACGATGAGCGGTGCCTGCGTCTCGGCGAACAGCCGCCCCACCCGGGCTGCGGCCTCCTGGTCGTCGGAACCGACGACGACGCGGTCGGGATGGAGGAAGTCGTGCACGGCTGTGCCCTCGCGCAGGAACTCCGGGTTGGACACCACGGCGATGTCCGCCCGTCCGATCCACTGCTCCACCAAGGCGGCCGATCCCACGGGGACCGTCGACTTGTTGATCACCACCGCCCCCCGCTCGAGGACGGGGCCGATCTCGCTCGATGCCGACTCCAGGGCCGAGACGTCGGCCGACCCGTCGGCCCCCTGGGGAGTGGGCAGGCACAGGAACACGAACTCCGCTCCCGCCACCGACGGCCCGGCGCCCTGTACGAAGCGAAGCCGGCCGGAGCGCAGCGTCTGCGCCAGCAGGTCCTCGATCCCCTCTTCGAAGATCGTCGGCCGTCCCCGGCTGAGCTGCTCGACCTTGGCCGGGTCGGACTCCCCACAGCACACCCGGTGGCCGAGGTGGGCGAGGCAGACGGCGGTGGTCAGACCCACGTACCCGGCGCCAACGACGGCCACCGACGCGCTGTAGCGGGGCTGGGGCGTGCCGCTCATGGGCGCAGCCCGGGAACAGCGGTGGAGGGCGCTGCGGCCACCGGGTACGCCGGTCGGCGGCGGCGACCTGGGTGGGCAAGGCTGGGCATGGCGGGCGGCTCCGATCCTGCCTCGGCCGGGCGGGCCGGCCACCTGAGAGCACGCCAGTATCCCACGGCCCCACAACGGCCGGAGTTTCCATAGCGGTCCATATGTACATAGCATTCGTTATGCAATGTCCCTGCCGGTGGCACGTCAGACACAACGTCAACGCCGGGCCCAGACCCGCGCCGCACTGATCGCCGCCGCCGCCGAGCTGTTCGCCGACCTGGGCTACGACGCCGTGTCGGTGGACGCCGTCGCCGAGCTGGCCGGGAGGACCTCGGGGGCGGTGTACGACCACTTCGGCTCGAAACAGGGACTGCTCCTGGCCGTGCTCGACGACTGGTCGCAGACCACGGTCTCGGCGCTGGTTTCGGCCTTCCAGGGCACGGAGACGCTCCGCCAGCGCTTGCACGCCGTGGCCACCACCATGATCGTGGAGCCCAGCGACGGCACCCAGCGGATGCTGCTGCTCGAGCACGAGCTGTCCTTGCGGGCCGCCCGTGACCCCGTGGTCGCCACCGCCGTCCGGCGTCGCGGGGCCCGCATGAGACAGCGCCTGGTCCGCGGCCTGGCCAGCTGGAAGGAGGAGGGAGTGCTGCCCGACAGCTCCGCTCCTGCCGAGGACCTGGCCGCCACCGTCGCCGCTCTCGTGATGGGCATGGAGATGCAGCAGCGGATCGAGCCGGGTTCCTTCGACGCAGACAGCGCGGCGGGCGTGCTGGAAGCAGCGCTCACGTCCGGGGCCGACCCTCCCGGCCCCTGAGCGAGATCACCGCAGGAACACAGAGAAAAGAGGAGAAGCCAGTGCACACCGAGCTCTGCGACCGACTCGGCATCGAGTTCCCCATCTTCGCCTTCACGCACTGCCGCGACGTCGTTGCCGCGGTGACCAATGCCGGGGGTATCGGCGTCCTCGGTGCCATCGGGTTCTCCCCCGAGGAGCTCGAGATCGAGCTGGCGTGGCTCGACGAGCATGTGGGGGACAAGCCCTACGGCGTCGATATCGTGATCCCCGGCAAGTACGAGGGCATGGGCGAGACCGACCCGGTCCGACTCGAAGCCCAGCTGCGGTCGATGATCCCCGACGACCACCGGCGCTTCGCCCGCCGCCTGCTCGACGAGCACGGCGTGCCACCCGTGCCCGAGGCCGAGCGTCGCAGCGGGCTCATGGGCTGGACCGAGGCCACCGGCAAGCCCCTGCTCGAGACGGCGCTCAGCCACGACAAGGTGGCGCTCGTCGCCAACGCCCTGGGCACGCCGCCACCCGACGTGGTGGACACGGTGCACGAGCGCGGCCTGCTCATCGGCGCCCTGGCCGGTTCGGTCCGCCATGCCTTGCGGCACCGCGACGGCGGCATGGACTTCTTGGTGTGCCAGGGCACCGAGGGTGGCGGGCACACCGGGGAGATCGGCAGCCTGGTGCTGTGGCCGGAGGTGATCGACGCCGTGGCTCCGCTCCCGGTGCTGGCGGCGGGAGGGATCGGCACGGGCCGGCAGATCGCCGCCGCTCTGGCCATGGGCGCGCAGGGAGTGTGGACGGGCACGCTGTGGCTCACCGTGGAGGAGTCGGACGTCTCCCCCGGCCAGCTCGAGTCCTATCTCGCCGCCTCCAGCGCCGACACCGTGCGGTCCCGGTCCTTCACCGGCAAGCCCTGCCGGATGCTCAAGAACGACTGGACCGAGGCCTGGGACGGCCCTGACTCGCCCGGACCCCTCCCCATGCCGCTCCAGATGATGGTGGCCATCGAGGCCGTGGGGGCGGGCCATCGCCACCCGGACACCGCCAAGGACGTGGCCTTCAACCCCTGCGGCCAGATCATCGGCCGGGCGACACGGGTCCGCAAAGCCAGAGAGGTGGTCTTCGACCTGGTGGAGGAGTACGTGGAGGCGGTGGAGCACCTGGCGGCGGGTCTCAAGACTTGACCGCAAGACCCGGTGGGGACACGGCGTTTCCCTGCGTGGGGGCGCGCCGTCGTGGTGCAGCAGGCAGGTCCGCGTACTCCCCTCCTGACATCCCATGCAGCGCGCACTCCGACACTCCGTAACCGCCCCCGGCCTGTACTGTCCAGCGCCATGACGGTCTCCGACGATCCAGCGGCGCGCCGGCACGGACCGGGATCGCCCTCGTCGGTGTCTCCGGCGCTGGAGCGGACCTCCGAAATGCCCGTCGACGGCCACGCGGCCCGAGGAAACGGCGTGGGCACGACCAACCCGGGAAGCTGGCAACAGGAGCTCGTCCGCCGGCTGGTGCTCCGACCGGTGCGCGGCGTCATCGCCGGGCTCCTGGTCGGCCTGCTGTTCGGCCTCATCGCCGGGGACTACATGGTCCAGGGGACCACGACCTACACGAGCCAGACTGTCGTCCTCCTCGACAACCCGCTGGGCATTGCCACGGCGGGTGATGCCGGCACCCTCATCAAGCTCTCCGAACTCCGCTACAAGTACGCCAGCCTGGCGTCGACCGATGCCATTGCCCAGCCGGTGGCGGCGACGCTGCACGTGCCGGTGGGGGTCGTGCTCGGTTCCGCCTCGGTCCAGGTCCCGGCGAACTCGCTCCTTCTGGTCGTGCAGGGCACCTGGACCACGCCGGTCTTCGCCCAAGCGTTGTCGAAGGCGATGGCCCAGGACATCATCCAATACATCAACACCGAGAACTCGGCGTACAACATTCCGGCGTCCAACCAAGTCATCGCTTCGATCGTCAACCCTGCTGTGGGCGCTGTGCCGTCGCACCCGTCTGCAACCCGGGGTATCGCCGTCGGTCTCGTCGTGTTCGTCGGCACCGCCCTCATCGCCTTCGCCGTCTATCAGTTGGTGGTCGCAGACCCGAACCGGCGACGCCCCAGCTGACCGCCCCCTAGGTACGCCACCGTGCCTCTGCCGGTTATCTATCTCCTGACCGCGGCCGGCGTCGTCATCGCCCTGTGGGCTCCGCTCGAGATCGGCTTTGCCGCCGTGCTGGGCGCCTGGATGTTGATCCCTTCGGGGCTCATCCTCCCCGGCCTCCTCCACATCTTCCTGGTCGACCGGCTGATCCTCGCCGCGTTCGTCCTCCGCCTCGTCGTCCGGGCCGGGCAGCCGGGCGAACCGAATGCTTCGGCCTATCGCCTGACGCCCTTGCACGCGGCATGGGGAGTGCTGCTACTGGTCGGCTACGTGGACGGGGCGATCCTTTCGTCCAGCTCGCTCCATTACAACCTCGACGTCTGGCTCATCCTCGTCGATTGCTGCGTCCTGCTGGTCGCCGCCCTGGCGGTGCTGCGCACTGTCGGCATCTGGCGGGTGCTGCGCCCGGTCACCGTGGTGGTTGCCGTCGCCGCCGGCATCGGCATCATCGAACGGATCACGGGTCACGGGTGGGGCGCCTACCTGTCCGAGCACGTCCCGGCCGCCTACCAGTCGTCGCTCATCTTCGGGCTCGCCTCCCGGGGGGGGAGCTTCCGCTCCCAAGGGGCGGCCGCCTTCGCCGTGGAGTTCGGCTGGGTCCTGGCCATGCTGCTCCCCATCGTGGCGGTGTCGGTGAGCGTCTGGATCGGCCGCCATCGGAATTGGGGCCTACGACGTCAGGTGCTGCTGCTCGTGCCCGTCGGCGCCGCGGCGGTCATCGTGCTCAGCGCCTCGCGGAGCGCCGAGATCGGCGCCGCTGCCGCCATCGTCCTGCTCGTGCTCATCGCAGGCGCCCCCCGGCGGATCACGGCGGCCGTCGTCGCGCTCGCCCTGGCCGGGCTGACCACCTTGGCCGTCGACCCGTCACTGATCGTCAATCCGTTCTCGACCGCCAGCTCAAACTCCATCGAGAGTCGATTGGTGAGGCTCCGGTTCTTGTTCGGTCTCGTCCGTCACCATGCGTTCTTCGGGCTCGGTTACACCGGGTTCCACACCGTCCTGGTGGGCCTCGACGACGCCTATGCCGAAACCTACGGCCAGCTCGGCATCCTCGGCCTCCTCGCCTTCGGGAGCGTCCTCGTGACGTCACTGGCCCTGGCCCTCCGCACGCTGCGCACCGGCCGCCGTTCCTCCGAACGGCAGTTGGGCGCAGCATGCGTGGTGGGCATCGTGGCTGCGGCAGCGGCCGCCGCCGGCTACGACCTCACCGTCACCGAACAGTCCATGTGGACGCTGGTCATCCTCGGCGCTGTGGCCGTGGTGCTCGGCGAGCAGCTGCCGGTCCGGCAGACCGTGCCGAAATCCCCGGCGCGCGCCCTGCTCCCGGTGGCCGGCGCCGCCGCCGGTGCCCTGGCCCTGGTCCTGTCCCCCGTAGGCTGGTCCCGTTCCTATTCCGTGTACCTGATCTCTCCGGCGGAGCTCGCCGTCCAAGCTCCGGAGAACAACGGCTTCCTCGGCACGGTGCTGGCCAACACCGCCTGCGGCTATCTCGACGCTCGGCCGGCGACGGCGGGAACCCAGCTGTACTGCACCCAGCCGACTCTGTACGAGACGGGCGTGTGGCAGGACCAGGTCACGGTCCAGATCGCCGGGCCCAGCGCCAGGCTGGTCGCCGCCGAGACGCGCCGGGCCCTCGGGCTCTTCCAGAGGCTCCATTACCCGACCGTGGTCGCCGACGGCCCCGCCGAGTCGGGCAGACCGGCCTGGGCCACCACGGCCCCCGTGTCCGGCGCCGCCGCCGGCTTCATGGCGGCCCTCGTCGTGCCTCCGCTGCGGCGCCGCCGGGTTCCCACCCGGGCGGCAGCGGTGGCCCCCGCCTACGTCGCGTAACTCCGCCCCGGAGGACCAGAGGTGTCCTGGAGGGGTGCCGTCGGTGAGGTTGTGGGGCCTGGGCCGTTACCTTTGGTGCCGCCGCCAAGAAATGGGCCTGCTCTACCCATGACCGCCATCGCCACCGCATCCCATACGGGGGGAGGAGACTCCCTTCCCGTCCTCGAGCTCAACGGAGAATCCACTTCCCCGTTGAAGCTCGGACGTGACCTCTGGGTCTGGCGCGAGCTCCTCGTCCTCCTCGCCCGCAAGGAATTCCACGTCAAGTACCGCCGCATGTCCTTCGGCACGATGTGGGCCGTCGCCCTCCCCCTGCTCCAGTCGCTCGTGATGGCGACGGTGTTCTCCCGCCTGGTGCGCTTCAGCGTGCCCCACTATGCCGCCTTCATGCTCTCTGGGATGGCGGCTTGGACGTACTTCTCCACCGTGTTCCCGGCAGGTTCGACGGCCATAGCCGGCAACAGCGCTCTGTCGACCAAGGTGTACTTCCCGCGGGCGCTTCTCCCACTCGTGCAGGCCACCACCGCCCTGTACGGGTTGGTGATCATGTTGGCCATCGTCCTCATCCTGAGCGTCCCGCTCGGCGCCCATCTCGGGGCGGCGGCGCTCCTGTTCGTCCCCGGCGTCGTTCTCCTCGTGGCGTTCACGTCCAGCCTCGTGCTCACGGCGGCCGCGCTGCAGGTCTACTTCCGTGATGTGGGCTATATCGCCAATGCTCTCGTGCTCCTGCTCATGTACCTGTCACCCGTCATCTACCCCCCCAGCCTGGCGCCGCACATCGTGCAACCGGTGCTCACCGCCAATCCCATGACCGGCATCCTGGACCTTTTCCACGCCGCCATCGGCGTGCACTCGCCTCTGCTCCTCCCCCTGGTGGTCACGGGGCTGTGGTCGGCCGGACTTTGGGCTGCCGCGGTCGTACTGCACAGCCGCTTCGATCGGGTCTTCACCGATCTCCTGTGAGCTGACGTACGGACCGGCACGGAGAAGCTGACCATGGGAACCGCCATCGAGCTGCGAGGCGTCGGAAAGCGCTACACGAAATACGACGACCTTCCCCTTCTCGTCACCACCATGTCCCGGATGAGCCGCAGGAAGCGGCGTTCCAAGCTGTGGGCAGTGCGCGGAGTCGACTTCGAGATCGCCCAGGGGGCGAGCTTCGGCATCATCGGCCGTAACGGCTCGGGCAAGACCACGCTCATGTCGATGATGGCGGGCGTCACCGCCCCCACCGAGGGCTCGCTCCGGATCAGGGGGCGCATCGCGCCGCTGATCGCCGTCGGTGTCGGGTTCCACCAGGAGCTGACCGGCCGGGAGAACGTCTACCTGAACGCCACCATCCTGGGCCTGACCAAGAAACAGGTCGACGAACGCCTCGACTCCATCGTGGACTTCGCCGAGATCGAGTCCTTCATCGATACCCCGGTCAAGTTCTATTCGTCGGGGATGTTCGTCCGCCTCGGATTCGCGGTGGCCATCCACTGTGACCCGGACGTCGTGCTCGTGGACGAGGTGCTGGCCGTGGGGGACCTCGGCTTCCAGGTCAAGTGCCTGGAGCGCATGGCCAGGCTGGTCGAGGGCGGGACGACCGTGGTCATGGTCAGCCACAACATGGCGGTGTTGCAGCGGCTGGCGGAGCGGGTCCTGCTCATGGACAGCGGACGGCCCGTCTACCTCGGCGCCCCCGAAGCCGCCATCGCCAGATTCCACGAACTGCTGGACGAGCAGCCGGCAGGCATGGTCAACGAGTTCTCGGGTGTGCGATTCGAGCCGGGGGTCGTCGAGGTCACCTCGGTGGAGCTCGCCGGTCCCGACGGCGAGCCCGTGACCCAGGTGGAAGCAGGGACGCCGGTCACTGTCCGGCTCACGGTGAAGACGACCACCCCCCTCCCGGCAGTCGCCGTGGGCTACACCTTCACCGGTCCCGACGGACAGGTCGTGTACATGGATTCCAACATCGACCGGCCCTTCGGGCCCGTGCCGGCCGGCGAGCGGCTGTCGTTCACCATGTCGATCCGGGCGTCGCTGCCGACGGGCAGCTACTCGGTCAACGCCTGGGTCCAGCGTCCCCTCAAGTCGCTCCTGGCCAGGAGCCGGAACGTGTCCTTCTACGTGACCGGGCGCACGACGGTGAAAGGGGCGGCGGACCTCGGAGGCGTGATCACCATGGACGAGGTCTCCTCCGAGCTCCCCGAAGCCGTGTCGTGACCAGGCGCCCGCGCGTCGACGTCGGTGTCGTCACCTGGAACAGCGCCGGGCTCACCTCTGAGGCGCTGCGCCGGCTCGTCCATTCCGACCAGGGAGTCGACCTGCGCGTCCTGGTGTGGGACAACGCCTCCGAGGACGGCACGGCAGAAGCGATAGCGGCGGCGACGCCCGACGTCGAGGTCATACGGAGCCCGGAGAACCTCGGCTTCGCCAAGGCCGTCAACCACCTCGTGAAGCGCTCCGACGCCCCGTGGTTCTTCGCCCTCAACTCCGATGCCTGGCCCGAGCCGGGTGCCATCGGCAGGCTGGCGGCAATCGCCGCCCGCCACGAGCGGGCCGCCGCCATCGCCCCCAAGCTGCTCCGGCCCGACGGCAGCCTGGAGCACTCCACCCATCCCTTTCCAAGCCTGGCCATGGGGCTCGTGGACGCCGCCGGGCTGCGCCCCTTCCTGCCGCGGCGTTGGGCGGACGACCGCTGCCTCGAAGGGGTGTGGGGCCACGACCGGCTGCGCCAGGTCGACTGGGCCGTCGGCGCGGCACTCCTCCTTCGGCGCCGCGCGCTCGATGCGGTCGGGGGCTTCGACGAGCGGTTCTTCATGTACCAGGAGGACCTGTACTGGTGCTACCGGGCGCGCGCCCTCGGGTGGGAGATCTGGTTCGAGCCGGCGTCGGTGGTGCGTCATGTGGGCGGCGTCTCGGGCCGGCGCCGCTTCGGCGAGCAGCGGGCCGTCCTCGAAGACGTGCATCTGCGCTGCATGCTGACCGAGACGATGGGGGCGCCCCGTGCCTCCGTTCATCACGCCCTGCAGACCACGGCTGCCGCCCGCAGCTACGCCCGTGCCCGTCTCGCCGGCGAACCCGGGGAGCGGGCCTACTGGCGGGTGCAGCTCCGGGCTGCTCTCGGCCTCGTGCGCCCGCCTGTCCTCGCCGACCCCGACGCCTGGGCCGCCGAGGACGCGCCGAACGGTGACGGGACGCCGGACACCGTTCCCCTGGTGACCGTGGTCGTGCCCACCCACGACCGCTACGAGAGTCTGGAGCGGCTCGTACGCGCCCTGGAGACGCAGACCATGGCGCCGGGCTCGTTCGAAGTGGTCATCGTGGACGACCCCTCTTCGGAGGGGGCCTGGTCGGAGTTGGTCCGGATCACCCGGTCGTCCACCTGCGCCGTGCGCCCCGTGCGCACACCGAGGGACTGCGGCCCTGCGGTGAAGCGGAACGTGGGATGGCGCACAGCCAGGGCGTCGGTGGTCGCCTTCACCGACGACGACTGCGTCCCCGACCCCAAGTGGCTGGAGATGGGGCTGGCCGCCTTCGAGGGCCGCCCCCGCATCGTCGTGGGGAGCACCCGCCCCCCCGACGACCAGCTGGCGCTCATGGGCCGCCCCTTCGCCCGCGCCATGGAGGTCGACCGACCCCTCTTCTTCGAAACCTGCAACATCTTCTACCGCCGGCGCGACCTCGAGGCGGTGGGCGGGTTCGACGAACGCTTCCGCCTCCCCGCCGGCGAGGACACCCATCTCGGGTTGCGCGTGAGCGAGCTCGGCATCGAGCCGGTCTTCGTCGAGGACGCCCTCGTCCACCACGACGTCCGGCCCGGAGGCAGCCGTGCCGCCCTGGCCGAAGCCAGGCGCTGGATCGACCTCCCCCTCGCCCTCAAGGGCCGGGCCTACGCCCGCTACGAGAGGGTCCACCGCCGAATCTTCTGGAAGCGCTCGCACCCCCCTGCCATCCTGGCCGCCGTCGGGCTGGTTCTCGGGCTTCGGTGGCGGACGGCACTGGCGTTGGTGGTGCCGTGGGTGGCCTACCGGCTCCGGCGTGACCCGGTGTGCGCCGACCCCGTCGAGCGCGTGTCCACCCTTCCTGCGGCACTGGCCGTCGACCTCACCGAAGTGGTCACCATGGTGCGCGGCTCGCTCCGCCACCGGACCCCGCTTCTGTGAGGATCGCGCTCGTCCACCCCTATCCATGGCCGGAGGTGCGTCGGGGGGCTGAGCGCTACCTGGAGGACCTCTCCGCCTACCTCGCCGGCCACGGCCACGAGGTCACGGTGGTGACCGGCACCCATGGCCGACCGACCGAAGAGCGGACCGCCTCGGGGGCCCTCGTGGTCCGGCGCCGCTTGGTTCGGCGCGGGGAGCGGTTCGGGTTGTCGGAGGTGGAGACCTTCGGTGTCGCCGCCCTGGCGCCGCTCAGGGCGACGGGCGCCGACGTCGTCCACGCCTTGGTGCCATCGGCGGCACTGGCGGGCCGGCTGGCGGGCCGCCGGACGTTGTACACGGTCCTCGGTCACCCGAGCCCCGAGCAGCTCCCGGAGCGGGTCGTCCCCCGCCGGCTGCTCCTGGGCGCCGTCCGCCGGGCGACGGCCGTCGCCACCTTGAGCCGCGCCTCGGCCGAGGCGCTCGAGGCGGTCGTGGGTCGCCGGCCGGTGGTGTTGACCCCCGGGGTGCGTCTCGAGCAGTTCCCCCCCGAGCTCGCTCCCCGCACCGGGCCTCCCACCGTCCTCCTCTCGGCCTCCCTGAAGGACCCGCGCAAGCGGGGCCCCCTCGTGCTCGACGCCTTCGCCCGGCTGCGGCGACGGCGACCGGACGTCCGGCTCGTCCTCTCCGGCGAAGGAGGCCCGGGTGCCCTCGACGGCGACCTCGCTTCGGCGGTGGAGGTGGCGGGCACGGGGAGTCCGGAAGAGGTCCCGGGCCGCTACCGGGCAGCGACGGTGACGGTGCTCGCCTCGGCCCACGAGGCCTTCGGGTTGGCCCTGGTGGAGTCCCTGGCCAGTGGGACCCCGGTGGTGTGCACACCCGACGGTGGCATGCCCGAGATCGTCGATCCCACGGTGGGCACGGTGGCGCGCCACAGCAGTGCCGAGGCGCTGTGCGATGCGCTGGACGACGCCATCGATCTGGCTGCCGACCCGGCCACCCCTGCACGATGCGTGGAGCGGGCCCGGCGATGGGACTGGGGGACCGCGGTCGGTCCCGCCCATGTCGAGGTCTACGAAGCCGTGCGCACCGGACGGCGCGAGATCGCCGCCCTCAGCTGACCAACGGCGGTGCCGGTCAGCCTGGACACGACGAGCAGGGAGCCCAGTTCCTCTCGGCGCAACAGGCACCCGCGCAGCTCGCGCAGGCCGCGGTCGCGCCACACCAATCTGGCCAGCGCCCGGTAACGGGAGGGGTCCGCCCGACGCAGGCGAGCCAGGCGCGCCCCCTGGCCGAGGCCGTAGCGCCACTCCAGCGCGGGCAGGTGCCGCCGTCCGCGCCATTGCACGTGGTAGGCGAGGGCAGACGGCTCGTAGCGACCGGCGTAGCCTGCGCCCAGGAGGCGGTCGACGAGGTCGAGGTCCTCGGCCGCCGGCCACGTCGCCCCGGGGCCCAGCCGCTCGTCGTACCCGCCCACCGCCAGCAGGGCGGACCGGCGGATCGCCAGGTTCGCCCCATGGCCCAGATCGTCGACGAGGCTCGAGTCGATCACATGCGGCTGGTCGTAGTCGATGAAGGCCACGGGACGGCGTGCGCCCAGGTCCTCGGTCAACAAGCTGAGGCGGCCCGACACGAAGGCGGCCTCGGGATGGGCGACGAAGGCGCGGCGCATCCCTTGCGCCCACGACGGGTCGACCCGGACATCGTCGTCGACGAATGCCACGACAGCGGTCTCGGCGGCGCGCCATCCCAAGTTGCGTGCCCTGGACGCCCCGGGGGCGGGGACGCGCAGGGTCCGTACCCGGTGGGCGGCGGCCACCTCGCTCGTCCGGGTGGAGGAGGATGCGGAGTCGATCACCAGGATCTCGTCGCTCGGCGCCACACTGGCGGCCAGGGCACGCAGGCAGGCATCCAGGTGATCGGGGCGATCGCGGGTCGCCACCACCACCGTCAACCGTTCGCCGCCGTCCGCGGCGGCGTCGACCACCGGGTCAGCGAGGAACGCTGGCGGTGACCGGCCCCGTCCACGGAGGCGGGCCGTCGGCGCACAGACTGGTCAGGTCCAAGGCGTCTTTGTAGGTGTCCATGGAGCGCCAGAAACCGGAATGACGGAAGGCGAACAGCTCGCCGGCTCCGGCCAGCGTCGGCAGGACCTCCCGCTCGAAATCGGCGCCGGCGAGCCACTTCTCGGCCCTGTCGTCCAGGACGAAGAACCCGGCGTTGATCCAGTGGTCGGGCAGCCGGGGCTTCTCCAAGAAGCTCGTCACCCGGTCGCCGACGAATTGCACGGTGCCGTACTGCGACGGGAGCGGCACCGAGGTCATGGTGGCCGCCCCCCCGTGGTCGTCGTGGAATTGGGCGAGCGCGTGCAGGTCGACGTCACCCAGCCCGTCGGCGTAGGTCAGGAAGTACCGCTCGCCCATGCGCGGGGCGCAGGCCCGGACCCGGTCGCCGGTGTTGGCGTCCTCACCGGTGTCGACCACCTCGACGCTCCACGAAGGCGACAGGCCGGCGGCGAACTGCTCGATCATGTGGACCATGAAGCCGGCGGCGAGGACGAAGTCGCAGAAGCCTTGCCGGGCGTAGATCTCCATGACGTGACCGAGGATGGGCCTGCCCGCCACCTCGAGCAGTGGCTTGGGGAGCTCCTGGGTGTGGGGGTAGGCGCGGGTGCCCTTCCCCCCGCACAAGATGAGCGTCCTCATGGCGAACCCCCCAGGTGGCCCGTGGCGGCCCCGGCCACGGTCCAGCCGGGTCCCACGGAGAACGGCGCGCGGTGGCCTTTCTCACGCTCGGGCCGAGCCCACAGGCTCCCCCGCACCTCGGCCCCGGCCCCGCAGATCCCGCCAGCGCCGCACGGCCGGGCCCATGATCCTGAAGCGCCACTCGAGCCCCCGGAACCTGGGCGCCGGATGGGTGTAGCCGACCAGCAGCATCATCCGTCGCCGACGGCTGTCGGCCAAGGCGAAGCGCAGGTGGACAGGAGGCGTCCTCCTGAGTACCCACTCCCCTTCGGCCAGGCGGCGCAGCGCCTCGCCCCTCCAGCCGCCCCGAGGCAACATCCGGAGGTCGGCAGGACTGTCCGCCCCCGCCAAGGCGGCCAACGAGAGAGCGGCGGCCACAGCGGTGCTGCAGCGGCCTTGTCGCGTCAGCTCCCGCACCCGCTGCCAGTCGACGCGCTGTCCGCCCTCAGCGGCGTCGCCCAGGACCATGGCCAGATCGGCGATCCACATGAGCCGCGAGAACCCGTGGTACGGCTTGGCGGCGTGCGCGCACAGCATCACCACGTCGTCGCCACGGGGCAGGACATGGGCGGGCACGCCCATGAGCTGCGCCGGTTGGCGTCGCTGCCACAGTTCCTGACCGCGTAGCGAGCTGGCTCGGTCGTACCACGCCTCGAGCTCGTAATGGAGTTCGAGAGGCATGTCGGGCACCGACTCGTGCACGAACAGGCTGTCGTAGTGATCCCGCGCCCCCTTGCGCACGAGCGACCACCCCGATCGCCGGAGCACTTCCACCGCGTCTGCGTGCTGCCGGCGGGGCAAGACGAGATCGAGGTCGTCGAAGCTCCGGAGCCCCGGCGCCGGGTAGCTCGCCGCCACGGCCGGGCCCTTCAGCACGAGCGGTTCGAATCCCGATCGGGTGAGGGGACCCGCCGCCAGCTCGAGGGCCCGGGGCACGAGCAGGACGTCGCGCAATCGCTGGATCTCGACGATCTGCTCCAGCAGCGAACGCTCCCCCGCCAGAACGTCCAGGGCGCCGGCCGACCCGAGCGCCCGCCACAGCAGCCCCACGATGCGATGGCGTACGGCGGCGGCGGCGAGCAGCTTGGGGTCGACGCCGAGCTCCAGCGCCCGGCTCACCTCGGCGGGATCGGGGTGACGGCGACAGGCCAGCCACAGCAGGCGCATCGTGCCGGCACGACGGGCGGGGTCGACGCCTGAGAGCATGTCCGGGTCCACCACCGTCAGTGCTCTCTCGTCGGTCGGCGGGACGCCACGAAGGCCGCTTGCAGAAGGGCGAAGCTCAAGGAACTGGGTGTCTCTTGTCCCCAGGCGCGCCGCAGCTCGTCGGGATCGACCAGGGTCTCGTCGACGCCGCCGCCGTCCCAGGAAGCGGCGAAGGCCCGGCTGTGGACGTTGAACGCAGCCCGGTTGAAGCGCGCCTTCGACGACCGGCGCAAGACCTCGGGCGGGAGCAGGTCGGAGAACAGGCTCGTCATGGCGCTGGTGCGACCGGCGTACCCGAGCCGGCCACCGGCGGCACCGAGGGCCGTCACGAAGCGCGTGTCGAGCAACGGCTTCACGTCGAGAACGTCATGTTCGGCGGCGAGGGCGCCGGCGTTGCGAAGGAACAGCGAGACGAGGCGCAGCCCGACGTGACGCAGCAGGCTCCGGCGCCGGTCGAGAGGCTCGCCGGCGAAGTCCTCGGCCAAAGCCGCTTCCAGGGGCCGCCAGGCGTCGGGGCGCAACCAGGGCGAGCGCAGGTGGCCCGCGTACAGCCGACGGGCCAAAGACCGGCGGACGGGACGTGGCGACAGCGCCACCGCCGCGTGCTTCACCATGACCCGGCCCGGCCGGAGTTGCCCGGTGAGCACGGCCGACACCACCGCCAGGCGGCCGGCGCCGAACACCTCGTCCCCGCCCTCGCCGTCCAGCATCGACCCACCCCGGGCCCGGGCGAACTCGAAGTGGCGGGCGTGCACCATCGGGGGCCAGAGCAGGCCGAGGCGCTCGAGCGAGGGCCCGCACGTGGGCCCCACCAGGTCCAGTTCGTCGGCGACCTCGACCCGCTCCCAGTGCCCGGCCCCGAGATGGGCGATCACCTGCTCCTGCCACTGTTCCTCCCCTGCCTCCTCCAGCCCGGCAAAACGCTTGGTGTACGCCACCGGCTCCGGGAGCCCCTCGCGGCGGGCCAGGCGGAGGGCGACGGCCAGCACCAACGAAGAATCCCGTCCACCGGAGAACTGCACCACACACGGGGGACGACACAGCGCGGGGCGGATGACGTCCTCGAGCGCCCGGACGGGATCGGCCTCTGACCCGGGCGACGGCCGAGGGGCGTCGGTGGTGCCCGGCACCCATCCCCACGCCACCTCGAAAGGGGTCATCCGATAGAGCGACGGGCTCTCGTGGCCCGAGCCGCCGGAGGCGAGCCCGGGCCCGGGGGCGCCGGGAGCCCGTTCGCCGGTCACGGCGCCGATCCGAGCACCGGAACCGACGGGTCGAGCACCCTGGCCAAGAGCGTCTCCATGGTCTGCGACGGGAAGGGCGGGCCCCAGGGGACGGTGACGACGAAGACGGGCACGGCCCGGGTCAGCCTGGCGGCGCCGTCGAGCTGGGCCTCGATGGCACTGTGCAGCCGCCATCCCTCCAGCCGGGGGAACCCGGCCAGCACCAGCACGGCGTCGACGGAGTCGAGCTGCTCGACGGTCACCTCGTGCGCCTGGCGGCTCGGCAACGGCACCACCACGGCTCCGATGGCGGCGGTGGCCTCGTCGGCGACGGGGGGCAGGGCGGTGAGACGTCCGTCGACGGCGCTGCGGACGTCCCACTTCCCTCGACGCCCCGTCACGAGCTCCTGGGCGCTCGCCCGCAGACGCAGCTCGGGGGACCGGCCCACCCACCGGGGGACGTCCGATCCGTCGATGCGCAGCAGGTCGTCCGAGACGAAGGCGGCCCCCGTGGTGCACGCCCAAGCGGCCAGGGTCGACTTTCCCCGGCCCGAGCCACCGACGAAGACCACCGCCCGGTCGCCGACGGACACGGCGGACGCATGCAGGACGCACTCGCCACCCAGACCGAGCAAGAAGGCCAGGAAGGCACCGCGGGCCACGAGAGCGATTGCCTCCGGATCGGCGTCGGGCGAGGGCCGGCAGCGGACCTTCGTCCTTCCGGGCCCCACTTCGAAGTCACACAGGTCGTACATGCGCAAGCAGGCGACGTCACCCTGGCGCGCCGCGCCGTAGACGGGCTGCTCACCTACCGAGAACGACACCAGGGTCTCCCCCGGCGGCGGCTCGGACGGGACGGGAGCCACGTCTTCCAGCTCGAGCTGGACGACGAACCCGTCGCGACCACCACCGCCGGCGGGCTGTCCCCCAGAGCGACCGCTGTCGAGCGGCAGCGGCGAGCGGATGTCCACCCCGTGGAGCCGGAAGGTCATCACGCCGGTGGTGAGGCGATCAGCGTGGTGAAGTCGTCGGAGCGGCCCAGCTGCAGCGCACCCACCTCGAGCCAGGCGTGGGCGATCACGTCGGCGTCGGCGAAGGCCGCCCCGATGCGCAGCGCCGGGTGGTGGTGGCGCAGGATCCGGCCCGCCACCAGGGCCTGGCGGAGGCACGGCCCGTCGCCGAAGGGCCAGCGCCGGCACAGGGCGTCGAGGAGGAGCAACCGCCGCCGCTCCCAAGGTCGCAGCCCGGGGCGCTCGACGGACGTGGACGCCGGCTCCAGGGTGGCGAGCGGACACCCCATCCACGTCGCCATCCTCGGCAGAGGCAACAGGCGGAGGGCGACCTCGACCACGGCCATCCAACCCAGGACGAACATCGAGTCGAGCGGGTGCATCATGACGACTCCGAGGCGGCGGGACAGCGCCGCCGCAGCCCGTCTCACTCCTCGAGCAGCCCGGTACTGCGCATCTCGTCGAGGAATGCTTCCACGTCCCTGTGGGCGGTCGCCCGCTCGATCCCGTACCGGTCGACCAGGAGCTCCGCCAGCTCGTCCACGCCGACATCGCCTTCGAGCTGGGCCCAGAGCACCGCTGCGCTGTTGTTCAAGCTGAAGTACCGCGACGTGCGCAAGTCGAGGCCCACGACGCGATCGTCGACGGCGCGCCAGATCACCTCACGCTGTCGTCGCACGACGCCCCCAGGATTGATGCGACTGCAGGCTAGAAGCTGAGCCTGCCCAAGATGCCGAGGATCGACGTACCGGCCGGGATCGTCTGGTCGAAGTTCGTCCCGATGATCTGTTGCGCCGTGACCTCGGCCACCGAACCGTGGACACGGACACGGGGTCGCTCGTAGAAGCCGACGACGTTGCCCGGGTGCGCCTTGTGTTCCATCGCCAACACCTCTCTTGCCTCGGCCCCCGACGCTTCGGAGCCAGACCGCCGGCTGGAGGTCGTGCCGCCGCCACCCATCCTACCCCCGGCGACCGGGCCGCGCCCGGCTGCGTGGCGCGGTGACCATGGCGGAGCCGCCGATCCGGAGCGGATCCGGCCGGGGGCGGGCGGGACGCTAGAAGCTGAGCCTGCCGATGATGCCGAGCAGTGAGGTGCCGGCCGGGATGCTCTGGTCGAAGTTGGTCCCGAGGATCGACGCCGCGGTCACCTCCGACAGCGACCCGTGCACGGTCAGCTTGGGGGCCTCGTAGCTCCCAGGCTGGCTCTGTGCCGTTCCTTCGACCATCTGAACCTCCGAGATCCCGCAGGCGGTCCGGCCTCGCCGCCTGTCGGTAGGGGAACACCCCCGGTGGGGATTACCTACGCAAGCCCTTTCGTCCCTGGTCAGTACTGTCCGAGGGTACCTCGACGCTGGGCGTGGCGGAGAGAGGCGGTGAAGAGCGCCAGGGCCACGGGCACCGCCACGGCGTCGCACGCCACCAGCTGCAGCAGGCGCCCAGCCGGGACCTGGCCGTAGAGGAGGCTCTGGCGCAGCATCGAGACCACCCAGGTGAAGGGCAGGATGTCGGCCACGGTGCGCAAGGCGTGGGGCAAGAGGGCCACCGGGTAGTAGACGCCACCGATCACCGAGATCCCGGTCATGACCAGGCTGGTCAGGGTCTCGCCCCGCTTGAACACGAGCACGTAGGCGGCGAGCACCACTCCGGCCGCCACGAACAACACCAGCGCCAGGAGGAACGAGACCAGAGCCACCACGGCACCGAGCGCCGACAGGTGGAAGCGCAGCCCGAGGCCGGTGGCGATGGCCAAGGTGACGAGGCCGGTGAGAGCCGAGTAGAGAACCTGGTACGTCGAGCTGGCGAGCACGGTCAGCGACGGGCGGCACGGCATGGTGAACAGCACTTCCAAGGTGCCCGTCGACTGGTCGGTACGCAGGCGTTGGGCCATCGAGACCAAGGTGGTGCTCACCATCACGAGCAACGTCGAACCCACCACGGCGAAGTCGAAGTAGCTCCCCCCCGTGGCCGAGGAAGACAGGCGCGGCCCGACCAGACGACCGAGGAAGAGGAGGAACCCCAGGCTGAGGAACGACTGCACCAGGCCGATCACGAACGGCATCCGGTACGACAGCGCGATGGCGGTGTCCCGGCGGAGGAAGGCACCGGCGACGCTCCACCACCGGGTCGAACGCCACAGCGCCCCCGCTGAACCGAATGGCGCCACCGTGCCGACGGTGGTCGTCACGAATCGCCTCGGATGTCGGCTTCGATCTGGTCAGCGTCGAACGGCGGGCGCCGGACAGCGGCGACGCGTCCCGCCCGCAACACCACGACCTGGTCGGCCAGCCCCGCCGCCTCGGACAGGTCATGGGTGGCCAGCAGGGCACAGCGCCCGCCGTCGGCGAGGAGTCGGCGAAGGAGCAAGCGGGCAGAGGAGGCGGCGGCGGGGTCGAGGCTGCGGGTGGGCTCGTCCAAGAGCAACACCTTCGGATCACCGAGCAGCGCCGCCGCGATCCCGAGCCGCTGCTTCATGCCGAGCGAGTA
>DMNK01000130.1:25314-25467 GCA_003453695.1 Acidimicrobiaceae bacterium
CCACCAGGCGGCTGCGCACCCCGTAGAGACGGGCGAAGAATTCGAGGTTCTTCCGGCCGCTCAAACGCCAGAAGAACGACCGGTCCTCGCCCAGGGTGAGCCCGATCTGGCGCCGGCCGCCGGCGGGGTCGGCCACCACCTCGTGCCCGCACA
>DMNK01000079.1 GCA_003453695.1 Acidimicrobiaceae bacterium
GTTGGATCGATGCGCCAGATCGATGCTCCTATGTCTTGTCAAGGGTGAAATGTGCGTCTTCGGGACTGGTGTCGGCGATCGAGAACGAGGCAGGACAGGGATCAGCCACTCGATGAGGGCAAGCTCTTACTAGGCCATTGGGTTCCCGCTCGCTGACGCGAATGGGCTCGCAGCAGCAGGCCGGCAAATCGTTCTGGAGACAGCCCAGTTGGGCGTCAGCCGATTATCGGGCCAAGCCTGCTGCCACGAGCGAATTAGGCGCGGGGCAAGTACTTGAACACCTCGCGCGCGACGTAGCGCTTCAAGATCCGCATGACCTCGCCCTTGGAAAGCCCTTCCTTCGTCCTGCGCTCGACATAGGCACGGGTGCGGGGATCGGAGCCCATGCGGGTGAGCACGATCACCCACAGAGCGGCATTGGCCTGGCGGTCGCCGCCCCGGTTGAGCCGGTAGCGGGTCACCTTGCCGGAGGACGCCTGGATGGGGGCCACCCCGCACAGATGGGCCCAGGAGGATTCTGACTTGATGCGCTCGGGGTTGTCGCCGGCGGCCACGAGGAGGCTGGCGGCCGAGTCGACCCCCACTCCGTAGAGCGAGCAGAGCCCGGGTGCGGTCTTCTCGACGAGCTCCTTCAGGAACCCATTGAGCTGCTTCTTCTCCTCATCGAGGGCGAGGACGCGCTTTCCGAGGACGACGAGAGCGGTCTTGGTGGCAACGGCCACGGGGTCTGATCCCGCCCTCGGCCGCATGGAGGCCGCTTCCTTGGCCAGGCAGCGCTTGGAGACGCCCTCGAAGCGTTCACGCAGGTCGTCGCT
This sequence comes from Acidimicrobiaceae bacterium, assembly GCA_003453695.1. Lineage (GTDB taxonomy): Bacteria > Actinomycetota > Acidimicrobiia > Acidimicrobiales > UBA8190 > UBA8190. The sequence goes on from DMNK01000079.1 coordinate 816, forward strand.
GGCGGTGAAGCCCAGGTGACGGATCTGGTTCATCGACTTGATCTTGGCGGAGCGGCAGCTTCGCTTGGCGACGAGCAGCGCCCGGATGGCTTCGACGTTCCCGTCCCTGGTCTTTCCCGCTCCCTGAGCCCGACCACTCAGCGCCGCCCGGGCCGCCTCGACGGCGTCGGCGGGGTCGGACTTGCCCGTGCGCCGGCGCGATTGGCGGTTGGGACGGTCGACCTCGAGCACCTCGACGCCCGAGGCCCGAAGGTGTCGAGCGAGACCAGCACCATAGGAGCCGGTGCCTTCCACTCCCACCCGGGCCACGGTCCCGAAGTTCGAGAGCCACCGCACCAGAGCGCTGTGGCCGGCCCGGGTGGCGGGGAACTGCTCCACCCCGAGCAGTCCACCGAGGGGGTCGAGTGCCGCCGCCATGTGCAGCTCGAGGTGCGTATCGACTCCGCCTGTGACCTGGCGCGAACGATCTAGTCTTGGCATCGCCATCCCTTCTCTCTCATTGGTCAAGGGGTGGCACGCGCTGCACCACGTGTGCGGCGACGGCGTGATCGCCCTGTTGGCGCAGGGCGGTCCGCCGCATCCGCGGTCCAGTTCGTACCACTGAGCCTGGTACTGGTCGACGGATCGTTCTAGAGACAGGCTGTACCGTCAGCCGATTCTTGAGTCAGACCGGAACCAGGCGAAGCTGACCGTATATGCGACCACCGCGAGATTGGTGGACCAGTCGGTCAGGCACCTCCACATACTCCCTGCCGAATCGGGCGCGGCCTGAAGTTCGTGCATGGCTTCACACGCCCGCTCGAGATAACCTGTTCTGCCGCTTCCTAGACTCGTATTCCACACCGTCTGAGAGCGCGACTGACCGACGGGGAAGGATGGACGGTATGCGGAGAGCGGTGAGGACCGTAGGCTGAGCGGGTGAGTGGGTCGGGGGTCTCTTCGAGCCCGTTTGGGTACCGGCGAGGTGGTGACCGGGCCCGGAGAACGCCTTGAAGATTTCCTCGCCGGTGGGCCGAGCGGCGGGAAGGATCCCGGCGATGGTAGGTGTGCAGGTGCGATGGAGTGGCGCCACACGTCGGGACCACCCAACTCACCTTCCTGTTAGGAGCAGCCGGCCTGTTCGGTGGCGATGCCGATGCCATCTACTTCGGCCTGACCGGCAGGGGGGTCAGGGTCGATCGTGGACGCCCAGACCTGCGTATTGCCTTGGCTTACCGCGACGATGGATCCAAACTCCGGTCCGGTTGCGGTGGGGTCGGGGCCTCCGCCACCGCAAACGTTGATCGCCCCTGTTACGTGCAATGGCGGTAAGTGAAAGGGTCCCCCTCCAGAACTCTGGATCCCTGACGCGTCATTACCAGCGAAGCCTCCGCATTCGCCAGTCCCGACCCCGACGACGGGGGTGACTACCGTGTCCCAGTTGTTCGCATTTGAAGCTGGCAGGACATCCACACAGGCAACCGATGCCGCGCTGGCTGGCTGCGCTCCGAAGACCGCCGTTGCAAGAAAGGTCGAGGTGCCAGAAAGCGGCCCGAAGACCAAGAGGACTGGCGCTAATCTCCGACTCGCTATTCCGATCAACGGTCCCTTGACCATTCTGAACATTTCCCTTCTGCGCTCGGTTTGAGTCTGCGCTTTTCCTCGGCCACTCGCTTCATCGGTCAGCCCTTTCCGGGGGCTGCCCTTACGACTTGCAGATGACCCCGAGCACGGTTCCCGTCCCTGGCTGATTGAGCTTGCCTGTGTAGCCGGGGTTGGTGGCGATGACCACGATCTCCACGACGTTGCCCCGTGCCGTGGTCGAGTTGGGCAGCGTGATGTCACTGCTCACCGCCACCGCCATGTACGGCGGCACCGACCCCGGCGGGCTCGAGTTGCCCGTGGGCGAGGTCCACGTTCCGCCGCAGACAGGTGGGCTCGGGTTCGGCGTGGTCGCATAGCCCTTGAAGCCACTGCCAGCCGCGTTGCCACCGCTCACGGTGTTGGCCGATCCCCAGCCGTTGCTCCAGAAGGTCACCGAATTGCCTACCGCGGCGTTGCCGTTCCCGATGACGAAGGCCCCCGAGCTGCCGGTGTAGGCGTAGCAGGAGACGGCAGCACCGGCCGAGGAGGGGCTGTAGAAGCTGTCCCCGGCGAAGGTGGCTGACACCCTCCCAGATCCGAGGGGCTGGATGACCGGGTCGATCTGACAGGCGGCGGTGCCGGTGGAGTCGGTCATGCCCGTACAGCTCTGGGCCGAGGAGCCCGATCCCAACGTGAACACCACCGCCCGGCCTTCGATGGCATTGCCCGAGCTCGTCTCGGTGAGCACGGCCGAGAGGTTCCCCGACCCCCCGTCGGCCACCGAGGTATCCCCGCTGTACTTGAGCGTCGTCGGAGCGGCGTTGACCGTGAACTGGGTCGTGGTGGAGGTCGGTTGATAGGTCGAGTCCCCCGAGAACACCGTCGAGATGGTCGAGGTCCCCGCCGGCTGGTCCAAGGTGATCGAGCAGCTGGCGTTCCCGTTGGCGTCGGTGAAGGCCTCACAGCTCTGGGTGTAGGAAGCCGACGCGCCGTCTTGGCCGTTGGGGGTGATGGAGAAGGTGACCGAGCGGTTCGACACCGGGTTGGGCGAGGCGGAAACGGTGTTGTCCTCCAGGTTGGCCGAGAAGGTGACCGGCTGGTCCACGGTGCCCGAGGTGGCCCCGGTGTAGGTGACCGAGGTGGTGTCGCGCCCGCCGTCGATCTTGTTGACGGCGTTGGAGCACGAAGGGTTGGTGGCCACGCAGAAGCCGGAGAGGCCCTGGCCGTAGGGATAGATGGGCATCGGATTGGGGAAGGCGGGCTGGCCACCGAAAGCCGGGTCGGCGCTGGCCCCGGCCGCCGAGCGCACGGTGGCGCCGGTGCCCGACCCGATGAACAACTCCCCGGAGTAGATGGCCGGTCCCGAGGACACCGAGACGCCCAGGGGCCACTGGCCGAGCAGCTGGCCGCTCTGGGTGGAAAAGGCGTGCAGGAAGCCGTCGAGGCCTCCGGTGAAGTACACCCCGTTCACCGCCGCGTTCTGCCCCAGGTTGGGCGCCCCGGCGTAGGAACGCCACACCACGTTGCCGGTCCTGGCATCGAGGGCGAACTCCCGGCCCTTCTCCGTGTCCTCCACCGGGGTGGCGGCGAAGCCGGACGCCTCGCCGAGGGCGGAGTTCAGGTAGATGTCGTTGCCGTCGACCACGGCGTTATAGAAGCCGCCGAATGACCCCCCGAGGGCCACCTTGGTAGACCAGAGGACCTTCCCGGTCTCGTCGTCCAAGAGCGTATAGGTGCCGTCCTTGGAGGCATAACCCACCACGTGCTCAGATCCCAGCTGGAACACGTTGGGGGTGGCGCCGAAGTCCATGTCGATGGAGTCGACCTGGCGGGGCAGGTAGTCCCACACGGGCTCGCCTGACGTCATGTTCAAGGCGAAGGCGGCCTCCATGTAGGGCGGGATGGGATCGGTCGGGCAGTTGGCGCTGGAGGCGAAGAGCAGGCCATTAACCACATCGACCGCCGGGGAGGTCCACACCCCTCCGCAGGTGTAGCCCGGCGCCAGCTTTCCGTTCACCAAGTCGTAGTGGGGGTCCCAGCTCGTGGTGTTGGTGCTCGAGGTGACGGCGTTAAAGGTCGTGCTGTCACACGGGGTGCTGGTCGTGGTGACGCCGATGCAGGGGTAGAAGGCCTCGCCGGCGGCCGGGTCGAAGAACCACTCCATGGCTCCAGTGGTGGCGTTGAGGGCGTAGATCCCGCCTGCCTGGTCGCACTCGGCGTTCGAGTCCATGCCGAAGTAGACGGTGTTGCCGACCACCACCGGCGAGGACTCAATGTCGTAGGGCGATCCCGCCGTGGCGCCCGAGGTGCCCGGCGGCACGCAGGTTTGGACGACCGAGGCCCCGGTGGTCCCGGCGTCGGCCTGGACGTAGGAGCCGCCGGTGAAGGACCACAGCACCTGCCCGGTGGCGGGGTTGAGGGCGTTCATGGTGGCGTTGGCGGCGGCCAGGACCTCCTGGGAGCCGTTCGAGAGCGTGGCGACCTCGGGAGAGGCCACGACCACCCCGTAGTCGGTCTGGGCATTGGGGTTGCCTGGGTAGGACGGGTCACAAGATGCCTGCGAGGTGACGTACACCGAAGAAGTGACGAGGCACTCCTGCCACACGGGCAGCCCCGTGGCGTCGTTGATGGCGTAGAAGGTCCCGTCGAAGGACCCGTCGTAGATCACGGTTGTGGGCACCGGGGTGCCGCCGGTGACCGGGGGCAGGTTCACCTGGCCCACCGCCGGCGAGGCCGTGACCGGGTAGGTGGTGGGGAAGCGCCACTTCTGCACCAGTTGGTTCACGGTGGAGGAGTCGATCTGGGTCTCGTTGGCGTTGTAGAACGGGCGGTCCGGGGTGTTGCCGATCATGGGCCAAGGAGTGGTGTTGCCTGCCTGGGAGAAGAGGCTCGTGGTGGGCGTGGGCGAGGCGATGGTGACGGGGGTGGAGCTGGTGAGCGTCACCGGGTTGCCAGCCGAGTCGGTGGCGTGCACGGTCATCGTGGCGCTGTAGGTGCCGGTCGCCGAATAGATGTGGCTTAGTAGCGCTCCGGTGTTGGTGAACTGGGCGGGCGTGATGTTCTGCGACGTGCCGTCGCCGAAGCTGTAGGTCGCTCCGGTGGCGCCGGCGAGGGCGGTCGTGCCCGTGCAGCCGGTTGTGGTGCTGCACGAGGAAGGTGCGATCGACCCAGGGACCACGTGGACGATCCAGTCGGCGAAGTTGGTCGGGCTTCCGGCCACGCCGCGCACGGCCGAGCCGGCATCCACGACGGTCTGGGTGTCGGCGAATCGGACGTAGGACTCGTGTCCGTCTGCCCAGTGGTTGCCGTAGACGGTGTCGTTAGTGGCGTCGAAGGAGAAGGCAATCCCGAAGTCACTGTCGCCAATGGTGTTGCCCTCGATCAGATTGTTGGCTGCCGTGGGCTGATCGTGCTCCTGCGCGTTCTCTGCCACGATCCCCGCAGTCCCGTTGTGGAGGATCGTGTTGTTCGAGATGACCGAGTCGACAAATTGGGTCATGTCGATGCCGGCGTTCTTGTTGTTCTCGATGTCGTTGCCCTGGATGATCACGTCTTGTTCCTGGTGACCGAGTCCGGAGATGATGCCGACGCCGTACGAGTTACCGTCCACTTTGTTGCCGGTGACCGTGGCATCGACCAGGTCTCCAAGACCGGGCCCGGTGAACCCCTCGATGTCGTTGCCGGTGATGTCGATCTGTCCGGGATCGGGAGACAGGTACTGGTTTGCCCCGGATCCTCCTGTGGTCGTGGTGCTGGATTCCTCGGCTGCAATGCCGACACTAGAACCAGGGCGGCCCGTGCAGGTGTTGTCCTGAACGAGGGCGAGCGTCGTCACCGGCGCGGCAGACCCGGGTGCTTGGGAAGTTATATTCATGCACAGGCCGGCGACGTTCGTCACCGCGTTCTGCGCGATGGTGAGCTGTACGTCTGAGTTGTCGTTGATACCTGTGCTGGGGTCTTGAAGCAGATTGTTGAGGATGGCGGTGCCGCCCTGCAGCTCTTCAGTGAAGATCGCGCTGCTCTCGCTGATGCTGTCATCTTCGAGAGTGACATTGCCGGTGATGCCTGGGGACGGACCCTGAATGCTGATGCCGGTGCCCGTCGTCCCGCCGGAAACGGACACGTCGCGGATGGTAAATGAAACGTCGATGGTGGACGTCGGTGGTCCGATGGCGATCGCCGTTTGGGAGCCGCTCAGGGCAATCGACCAGCAACTGATTATGTAAGGGTTACTCGTTGTGCCACTGCCGCCCGTGACCCCGTTCGCAACGGTGAACCCCGCGTCGCTGGTGATCGAGATAGGCGGGTGAGGGAGGAGCTTGCTGCCGGGGCAGGAAGAGGCATTAACCCCCGTTGCCTGTGTGGCCCCGTAGGTGGTCGTGGCCGTGGTCGACGATGCCGACGCCCCAATGGCGCCGTGGACCACCGCCACCGCCCCGGCGAGCAGGCCCACGGCGGCCAGGCGCGGCAGAATCCGCCGGCCGATGCCGGGTGCCCGCCGTGCTCTTTCCGTCACTTGATCCATCGATTCCGTCCTTGACAACTAAGGCGAGGCGCCCTGACCCGACTTTCAGTGAAGACGGGTCGGGTCAGGGCTTCCTGCGCGCTTTTGATCACCCGCTCCGCTGCGCATGCGCATCTGGTCTGCGTCGGCGCATAGTCATCGAGAGACCGCGGACTTGGGCGGTGCTCCGGGCTACTAGACGCAGCCCGTCTGATCGGATGCGATACCGATTCCATCGACCTCGGCCTGACCGATAGGACCAGTCGTATTCGCCCAGACCTGGGTGTTGCCGCTGTTGGCCACGACGATGGACCCGGCCGGGGCGGATCCCGCTCCCCAAGCTCCGGAATCGGAGGCTCCACCGGTGCAAACGTTGATAGCCGCGGTCGAGGGGTCGTTTGCGGTCGTACTACCCGGTGAACTAGGGGCAGAACAAGGTCCAGCGTGGGCCCCTGTCGGGTTGATATCGATGCAGGCACCCGACGCCGCGTGTGCGGCGGGCGTGCCGATGACCGCCGAGGCGACCAGCGACGATCCAGCTCCGAGTGGCGCGGCCACCAATGTCACCGCTGCAATCTTTCGTACTAACGAACTGAACATGTGATACCTTCCTCCTTGCACTTGGCTTCGAGTGTGTGCTTCGGCTCTTCCTCAATTGCTGGAACCGAGTCGAAGCGCGGCTAGATATCGGTCAGCGCTTCCAACGGCTACCTCCTTTGTCAGCGGTTACCTCTACTGACCGATGCGCTGGCTTCTGTCTGCTGCAGCGGGCAACCGGGAACCCTCGCCCTATGCGACCTCGCCATGAGCTCCCGCCGATGATGGGACATCCGCCGATCCCCTATCTGGGGCCCCCGCCCCGCCTTGGCCGCCTGGCTGCGTTCCTGACGGTGACGTCAGGGAGCGCAGCCCCCATAGCGTGCACGATCCATCGGGAAAAAGCGTCACCCGTTCGGGTGACATAAGCGACTTTTCTGCCTACGGACGATCAACGTCCGCCGGCTTCGCCCGCGAGCTCCGGAGAGGTGGGCGGGTCCGCCACCAGCTGGTCGAGGAAGGTCCCTCCCTCCGCCACCACGCCCAGGCCCACGATGACCGCAGCAGGTCCGGCGGTCTGGGAGATCACTCCGTGGGCGGCGAGGTCCGGGAGCAGTCGCCGCTCGTTCTCACCTTCGGAGGTGAGTATGGCGAGGATGCGCAGCCCGGGGAAGAGCGTTCGCAGGGCGATGCCGATGCCCATGCCCGACAGGTCCGAGGAGCGGACACAGACGACGGCCACGTCGGGAACGGTCCGTTCGACCAGGGCGATGGCCTCGTCGCCCCCTTCTGCCCTGCCCACCACCTGCAGCCCGGGCTCCGTGCCCAGGACCGCATGTAAGTCCGGAGAGAGCCCTCGGTGGTCATCGACGACCACGACGTTTGTCATCCGCCCTCTTCCACACGTCACTCGTTCGGAGCTGTGACCAGTCGACGCCGCAGGCTGCATCAGAATCGAACGCCATCATCTCGAAACGGGCGTGGTCTGTCATCACCCATTCGGGTGACGTTCGAAAGCTTCTTCCCGGCCAGGCGCGAGCTTCCCAATGGTCGAGTCCAACCGACATCACGGCAAGCTGCGGGGGACCTGAGCCTCGATGACACACCCCTTCGACCGGGAGTTCGTCACCTCCAATGACCCTCCAGCGTCCCCCATGGCCCGGCGCATGCTCGCTAGCCCCATTTGAGGTCCTGGTCCCGAGGCGGGCGTGTCGATCCCGTTCCCGTCGTCTTCGACGCGCAGGATGACCTCGGAGGATGCGAAGGCCAAGGCCACGCGGACCTGCTTGCATCCTGAATGCCGCCAGGCGTTGGCAAGCGCCTCGTGGGCCACCCGGTAGAGCGCCCGCTCCACCTCAGGCGGCAGCCGCCTGTGCCGTCCGTGGATGGTGAGGACGACGGCGATGCCGCTGTCCTCCTCGACCGCCCGGGCGAGGGCGGCGAGGGCGCTGGGCAGAGGCCGCTTCGAGGCGGGGGCGAAGGCGAGGGCCCGGATGGCGTCGTCCAAGGAGCGCTTGCCCTCGGCGGCCAGCTCGCCGATCCGAGTGAGCCCGGCCTTCTGCTCGAATCCGAGAGCCTCCTCGACACCGAGTCGCCCGGCCAGAAGATGGATGGTGACGAACAGCTGGCCGACGGTGTCGTGCAGGTCGTGGGCCAGACGGGTGCGCTCAGCGTCGAGCCCCCGGGCTCGTCCGGCTTCGTCGAGGGCGTGGCGAAGAACCGTCCGGCTGACGACCTCGACGAGCCCGTTTCCCAGCGCCTCGACGAAGAGCCTCTCGGGGAGGTCGAGACCCGCCGCACGCACCCTAAGGACTCCGGCAGGACGCCCGTCGAGGCTCAAGGGAACCACCTGGGTCCCATCTCCTGAAGCCAACCACCGGCCGTCTTCCCACGCGGCGCGTTCCTCGCTCGTCGGAGGCGGCACGCGGAGATACTGGGCGAGCGAGCGGTCTTTGAGGGCGACGCCGGCCACCTCGATCCCGTGGTCCTTGAGCGCGTCGTTCAACCGGTTCAGGAGGGTTGTGGTGTCTGCCCCTTCGGCCAGATCGGCGTGCAACCTGTAAAGGGTCTCGAGCTGGCGCACCTGACGGGCGAGGCGCCCGAGCAGCCGCCCACGCTCGAGCGCCGCTGTCCCCATGGCCGCCAGGGTTTGGGCAGCCGCCCACTCCTCGGGATCGAGGCCCCCGGGGCGCCGAAGCCCAAGGACCACCGCCCCGCGGATGCGTTCCTCCACGACCAGGGGGAGAAGCAGGTGCCCACGCACTCCGGCACTTCCCGAGCCAAGGAGCCGATCGACCCAGGGCTCGTCGCCGATCTCGACAGGACTGGGGGCTCCGGTGGCCAGCCAGGCGGCGCGCACGTGGCGAACCAGTGAGAGTGGCACCTCGGCAAGGGGGACGGGAACGGGGCGCTCGATCGGACGGCTGGCCACGAGCGTGGTCATGCGGAACTGGTCGTCGTCGACCAGGGCGACGGCGCAGGTCCCGGGGTCGAAGAGCTCGCGGTAGGCGTCGACCAGGCGGGTGGCGACCTCCACGTCGTCGAGTGGCTCGACCAATCGCGCCGAGCCGCGGGCCAGGGCGGCTTGGAGCTGAGCCCGCCGGCGGACCGACTCGAACGGGCGGGCCTCGACGACAGCCCGTGCCGCATGGGTGGCGAGGGAAGAAAGCATCTCGCCGTCATGGGTGTCGAAGGGGCGGACCTCGTCGCGGCCCAGTGCCAGCACCCCGCAGGTCGTGCCGTCTGACTGCATGGCCACCATGGCCATGGAGCGGAGGATGAACTGCTCGGTGATCTCAGGCGGGACGAGCCCGTTGCCCCGGACGTCGTCGATGAGGACCGGGTCGCCCAGGGCGAAGGCCTCGGCCCGCTCCTGGGTGAGGCGGATGGGCCCCAGGGCCTTCATGGCCTGCCAGTCCTCGGGGGAGGGCTTCCGGCGCAGCGCCACCGCCGGGAGGAGCCTTCCCTCTTCGAGCAGGAAGATGCTCACGTGGTCCGCGTCGATGGTTTCGAGCACGATCCCCGAGAGCAGCCGCAATGCAGCTTTGAGCTCGAGCGGGGAGCGCAGCGCCCCGACGAGATGCTCGCGGTGGTCGCTCACGAGAGTCCTCCGCTCAAGACGAAGACGGCCGCCTCGGCCCGGTTGCGCACCTCGAGCTTGCGCATGGCGTGGGCGAGGTGGGTCTTCACCGTGTTGGCCGACAGCCCCAGCGCCGAGCTGATCTCGCTGTTGGTGAGCCCCTGCGGCACCATCTCGAGGACCTCGAGTTCGGCCGGGGTGAGCCCGTAGCGTTGTCGCGCCCGGCGGCGGTGCTCTCGGGTGGCGAGCAACCGATGCTCGACCAGGGGATCGATGAACTGCTGCCCCGATGCCACCGCGCGTACGGCCGCCACAATCGTGGTGGCGTCGGACTCTTTGAGCACGAGTCCGTGGATCCCGGCGTCCAGGGCGTCGAGGAGCACCCCCTGGTTGGTGAAACCGGTGAGGAGCACCGCTCGGAGTCTCGGGTGCTCGGGGAGCATCGTCCTCGCCGCGTCGACCCCGCTCAGTCCCGGCAGGCGCGCGTCGAGCAGAACCACATCTGGAAGCAGGCGTGCCACGACGTCCAGGGCCTCTTCTGCAGACTCCGCCTGGCCGACGACCTCGAGCGACGGATCGGCATTGAGCAAAGCGACCACTCCCTGGCGGACCACAGGGTGGTCGTCGACGACGAGGACTCTCCTGGGAGGACAATCGCGCACCCCGTCCGGCGAGATTTCTTCGACGCAGGCGCGCCAAGGCTCCGCTCGGCTCTCGGTCGGTTCCCCGCCACCGTGCAGTTCTCCCGCCGAGGGCTCCCCCCGAGCTGGCCGCCGCCCTCCCGCCATCTCGTTGCTCCCCGCCCGTATCCGACGGGCACGATGGGAAGCCAACTTGTTAACCCGTTCTTGCGGAGCGCGCCGGGAAATCTCGCTCAAGGAACCGATGGGAGGGCTCTTGACAGAGGCTGACACCCATGTCAGTGTCCCAGCGCGGTATGGCGGACACGACGCGTGTGCGCTTCGGGTTCACCGGGGCGCGTGCGGAGGCGGGAGGCCGCGACCCAGGTGCGGTTGTCTGGGCGGACGGGAGTGGTGCGTGCGTTGCAGAGTCCGAAGGCGCCCGTTCGGCCTCGGCGCGCCCTTGAAATAGCCTGCCTCGGCCTCTGCGTGGTCCTCGCCTCTTGCTCGGCCGGCGCGCACGCCGCGACCAAAGGCACCCCAACGACAGTGGCGCTCCAGCCGGGGCGGGCGGCCCCCGGTGGCCGCGGTGTCACACCCTCGACCCTTGCCGGAGGCGTGGCGCTGCCCAACGGCGGAACGCCGTCGACCGCGGCTCGTGGGGTCTCCGGCTCACCCGCTCGGGCCGCCTTCGACCAATGGCTGCAGGCGCTCGTCGGCGGGGACACGAACACTGTGCTCGCCACCTCGGGGGGCCCCGCCCAGGCGGTCGGCGCCGTCGCCCTGGTGGTGGATGAGGGCTTCACGGCCGACGGAGCCAACACGACCACGACGGTGGGTTCCGAGTCGTTGACCACGGCTTCGGTCACCGCCGATGAGGTCGACTTCTCGGGGAGCGTGGTGCTCGATCACACGCTGAGCGGGCCCAGTGGGAGCACGAAGAGCGAGGACTCTCTGGCAGGCCCGATCAAGGTGGTGCTCCACTCCGGCACCTGGCAGGTCGAGAACCTCATCTACGACGGCCAGCCGCTCGTCCTCTACAACCAAGGTGCCTCGACCACGCTCAACGGGGTGACGCTGGTGGTGGCGTTCGTCGAGTCACTGGGCAACGCCACGGTCGACCTGGTCAAGCTGACCGCGACCGGCTCGCTACCCGTCGACATAGAGAAGGCGACCATGACCCTCGGATCCGGCCAGGAAGTCACCGGCACGGCGCAGTTCGGCAAGGGCATGTCGGTGGGGGAGCTGGACTTCGCCCGGATCGCCGGGGTTCCGAGCCGACTCGACGTGACGGTCAAGCGGGGATCAGGAGCAACGCCCTTCGACCTCTCGATTGCTCTTCAGAGGGAGACGTCTCAGTAGCTGGAGGATGATTAGTCCGGGAGCTACGAGCCTATGCAAACGCGTCGAACATCTCATCTGCATCTGATCCATGCCGAGCATGATTACGGCCGGATCGACGCGTATCGACGGTACAGATCGCGGCGCCGGGCCAGCCCTCGCCCAGATCATCGGCTTGCTAGGCCGAATCACCCGGGGCAACCCTTCTTCACCCAGAAAGGGAGTGGCTGCAACGACGGCTGAAGGACAAATCCCCTACCATACGCTGGCGGCTTTTCTCGCGCATGAACCTCAGCTCACCGTCACCGTCAGGTTCACCGCGCTGAGCTTGGCCGCGCACCGAGCGTTGGCTGCGCAGCTCATTGCGAGGGGTGCCGTTAACACAGTTGTCCCTGAACGGACGGCAAATAGAAGCTCACTTCTGCTCAATAGCGAAGAGCTCGCCGCGACCTGGCAGGAAATCGCGAGCACCCGCTGGTCGGAGGTCCGTAGTTCTCCCCAAGGCCAAGCGGACACGGCGGGCGTGGTTCCCGGCGACGACGTCACGAGCGATTCAGGGACCGTCAATTGGAGATTGAGAACCTCTCCGATCTTGAGTCTCGCGGCATGCTGCTGATTCGTGGCCGCTGCTTCTAGATGCGAGCCTTGATTGCATTGCTGAGAGATGGGGAGAGTGGCGAGGGGTTCGCCGGAACCCCCGACGGCACTGACCCCGCGGGCGCATCCTGCGAGCACCATGAATGCGGCCAGCCAACGAAACTCTCTTGACGTCATAGCGGTTGCATGCTACTTTGCCTGCGGCGGAGCTTGAGTTCGCGCTCAGCGGACTTATTCGGCGGAGGAAGAATGGTTCGGCGGGTCTTTTGGGCGGCGATTGCTGCCCTTGCGCTTGTGTTACTGCTCATTGGTTCTGGCGTACCAATTTCGAGTCGAGCATCGGCAGCTTCGAGTTGCCCGACACCGCCTGCGAGTTTCGCCCCAGAGAACGCGTCCGCATCACAGCTAGCTGCTTACTGCTACAGCGCCAATAGCCCAACCTCGGTTGAACCGCTGCCTGGCGGGGGATCGGCAACCACATTTGACGTAAACGGTCGCGCCAATACGTTCCTGGTACCTCCCACTGGTTTCCAGCCAGCAGACGCGACGTCAGCCCAGCTCGCTGAGTACGGATTCCCGCCAGCCCCAGCTACCTCGTCATCTACACACGCCACGTGGCTAGGTTGGATGAAGGCCTACAAGTATACGACCAAGATCCGGCATCTCTACTCCAGGCCAGGTCTCCCCACAATCTCGAACGCTCCCCTCACGAGCGACTCGGCCAATTGGGGTGGCTATGTTGCCGATGCGGCCTCCCAGGTCTATACGAGTGCGTCGGGCAACTTTACTGAGCCCACGATCACTGCAGCTTGCGGGCCGGACGATGGATGGTCTGGTTGGTATGGGATTGGAGGTGTCAACTCCGGTGGGCTGCAACAGGCTGGAAGCGGCTGGGATGATCCAAATGTGAACCTGAGTAACCCAACTCGAGATCCCAACAACCCCGCCGGTGGACAAGTCTGGTACGAGGACCTCTCTCCGGGCAACTCGATCGGCACGATCAACACGGTTCCCGTCCCTGGCTTTTACGTCAATCCGGGTGACAATCTTGCCGTCCAGATCTGGGTCGGCGCGCCATATGTCTATTACTTCATCGAAGACACAAACTCCGGTCAACAGGTGACCGTGAAGGACACGCCGACGCAGATCGACGAGTCAAGTGCCGAAGCGGTCGTCGAGCGCTCATATCTCAGCACCCAGGGAGGCGCGTCTGGCTTCATGGGACTTCCTCGGTTCACAAACTTCCAGCAGTTCGCGTGGACAGAGGTGAATAGCCAGTACGGTGTCGGAATGGCGGACGCCCCCCTTGACTTCAACGAAGTCATGGTTAACAACACAACGAGCAACTATCAGCCTCCTCAAAACACCGGAAATCTGCTCTCGCAAACGACAAACGAGCAGGCCAACTTCTACATCAGCGGCTATCCGGCCGAGGATGAAGACCAGTGGACTCAGAACTGGTACAACTGCCAGTGAGCGTATTCTGAGGGACGGCGAGTCCTGCATCACATTCCCGGGCTCATGAGGACAAGCGTGTGTTCACACATCGCCCTCTACTCGGGCCCAGTATTCGGTCCATGCACTGACGGCGCCGTAGCCCGCTCCGTAATGACGCCCCGAGGCGGCGCATAACGACGCCCCCTTAGGAACGCCTGAGGATGGAGTGGGACGCGCCAGATCGACG
>DMNK01000075.1:0-2722 GCA_003453695.1 Acidimicrobiaceae bacterium
GCCGCCTCGGCGAAGGTGGGCAGGAGGCGGTCACCCATGTCGAGGAGGATCACCTTCGACCGGTCGGGGTCGATGCGCAGACGGTCACGGCGGACCGCCACCGAGATGAGCTCGCCCAGCGCGCCCGCCATCTCGACGCCGGTGGGGCCGCCGCCCACCACGAGGAAGGTGGGGCCGCCGTCGAAGCGCTCAGGATGGGCGTCGGCCGTCTCCAGCGTGCTGAGGAGATGGTTCCGAAGGAGCCGGGCGTCTCTCAGTGTGTACAGCGGGCGCGCATTCTCGGAGGCGCCGTCGATGCCGAAGAAGGCGGCCGTCGCACCGGTGGCGACGATCAGGTAGTCGTAGTCGAGGGTGGACCCGTCGTCCATGGCGACCAGGCGCCGGTCCAGGTCGACGCCGGTGACCCTGCCGTGGCGGAAGGTGATGTTGGGCTCGCGGCCGAAGATGGCCCGCACCGGATAGGCGACGTCGGCCGGTTCCAGGCCGGCGGTGGCCACCTGGTAGAGCAGCGGCTCGAAGGTGTGGAAGTTGTGCCGGTCGATGATCGTGGCGTCGATGGCCCGCCCCGCCAGCGCTCTGGCGGCCGACAGCCCACCGAAGCCGCCGCCCACCACCACGACCCGGGTCAGCCGTTGCGCACCGTCGTCGGCCTCGTGGCCATTTGGGTTCGGCCCCGGCTCACGCCGCTGCGGCCCCGGAGCGCCTCCGTCCACCGCTCCGGCTTATCAGCGACGACGGCAACCAGGAAAGCGGGAGGAGCTGAGGGGCAAAGAGCGGGAGGAGAGCCGAGAGGGAGAACGGGGAAGGCAGAAGAGCGACCTCAGGAGCGAGCCAGCTCGGAGGCGGCGGCCACGATGTCTTCCACCTGAGGCAGGATGGCCTGCTCCAGGCCGGGCTCGTAGGCGACGAAGGTGTCGGTGGCGGCCACGCGTCGCACCGGTGCGTCAAGGGCCCAGAAGCAGTGTTCGGTCACCCAGGCCGAGACCTCGGCGCCGAAGCCGGCGGTCAAGGTGTCCTCATGGACGACGAGCAACCGGCTGGTGCGGTTCACGGACTCGCACACCAGATCGTGGTCCCACGGCGAGATGGTGCGCAGGTCGATCACCTCGACCGAGGAGCCTTCGGCCGCCAACGCCTCAGCCGCCAACAATGACTTCTGCACGGTGGCGCCCCAGGTGACGACGGTGAGGTCGTCGCCGGGCCTGACCACCCGCCCCTGTCCCAGCGGCACCCGGAAGTCGTCGGGCGGCATGGGGTCGGCTGCGTAGCGCTGGCGGTACAGATGCTTGTGCTCGAAGAAGAGCACGGGGTCCCCGGCGTCGAAGGCACTGCGCAACAGGCCGACGGCGTCGACGGCACGTGAGGGCATCACGACGATGAGCCCGGGGATGTGGGCGAAGATGACCTCGCCGCTCTGGGAGTGCCAGATGGCGCCGCCCGTGAGATATCCGCCGATGGCCACACGCACCACCAGCGGGCACGAGAAGGCGCCGTTGCTCCGCCACCGGATGGTGGCGGCCTCGCTGCGCAGCTGCTGCATCGAAGGCCAGATGTAGTCGAAGAACTGGATCTCGGCGCAGGGCCGAAGTCCGCGCAGCGCTTGGCCGATCCCCCGCCCCACGATGTTGGACTCGGCCAGCGGGGTGTTGAAGCAACGCGCCGACCCGAAGGCGCGCTGCAGTCCCCTGGTGACACCGAACACGCCGCCCTTGCCCTCCACGTGGTCGAGCACTTCCTCGTCGGCGTCGGCCACGTCCTCGCCGAAGACCCGGATGCGCTCGTCGGCGGCCATGAGCTGGTGCAGGGTGAGCCGGATGGCCTCCGCCATGACCACCGGCTCCCCGGCACCTTCTGGCACGCCGCCCCCCGTCGACTTCCCCGCAACCGCCCCGTCCCCCGTCGCTTTCTCCGCAACCGCCCCGGCACCGCCCGCCTCCGCAACCTCCGCCCCACGCCGCGTCGTGACCCGCAGCACGTGGTCCGTCACCGTCGCAGGATCGGGCCGGCTCGCCGCCAGCGCCTCCTCGGCGGCGCGCGCCGCTTCTTGACGCGCCTCGGCCTCGATCTCGTCGGCCTGCTCGGCAGAGAAGATGCCGGCCGCCTGCAACGTCCGGCGCAGCACCACGATGGGATCGTGACGCGCCTCGGCGGCGAGCTCGGCAGCGTCGCGGTACTTGGCCTGGGAGTCGGCGGAGGAGTGCGAGTAGGGCCGGGTCACCTGGGCGTGGATCAGCCCCGGGCCTTCGCCGGCGCGCACGCGGGCCACGGCCCGGGCGCCCTTGGTGCGGCACTGCGCGTAGTCCCAACCGTTCATCTTGGTCACGGCCAGGCCTCGGAATCCCTGCACCAGCTCGGAAACGGGAGCGGGCGCCTGGTCGGCCGCACGCACCGAGATGGCGTACCCGTTGTCCGCCACCACGAAGAGCACGGGCAGGTGCAGGCGGCAGGCCGAGTTCAGGCTCTCCCAGAACTCGCCCTCGGAGGTGGCCCCCTCGCCGAGCGACACGTAGGTGATCTCGTCGCCGTGTGCCTCGCAGCCGAGCAGCGTCGGGCGGCGGGCGATGTAGCGGCCCGCCTCGGCGCAACCCACGGCGGGCAGGCACTGGCTGCCGGTCGGGCTCGACTGCGTGACGATGTTCTTGGCCACGTCGCCGAAGTGGCACGGCATCTGCCGGCCCCCCGATGCCGGATCGTCGGCGGAGCCGACGGCCTGGAGCATGAT
>DMNK01000075.1:2924-3263 GCA_003453695.1 Acidimicrobiaceae bacterium
GGAAGAACCAGTCGTAACCGGGGAGCAACGAGCGGGCCAGGGCCGTGTAGAGGATCTCGTGGCCGGCGCCGGAGATCTGGAAGAACACGCGGCTCTGCTTCTGGAGCATGATCTCCCGGTCGTCGAGCGCACGCGACAGACACGACAGGCGGAAGTCCTCGACGAGCTCCTCGGCGGCGAACTGTTGCAAGCGAGAGCCGGCTCCGTTCGCCTTGGCCCTCCCGTTCGCAGCCGCGACCTTCGCCCCGGTGTTGCGGGCGGCGGTCGACCTCGCCATCGAATCCGACCCTAGTCCGGCCCGGGAGAAAATCGTTGTTCCCACGCGGTCACTTGGCGAAC
>DMNK01000075.1:3502-15288 GCA_003453695.1 Acidimicrobiaceae bacterium
CCGTCGGCGACGCCCGGCAACTCGGCCGGGCGGGTGGTGTCGACCACCAGCTCCAGCGCCGGCGTCCACGTCCCGAGCTCGTCCGATTGGGGACGTCGCGGCGCCGAGTCGACCTGCTCCAGCTCGACTAGCTCCTTCTCGGAGACACCCACGACGCCGAGCTCCTGAAACCGACGGGCCTGGGGGAGCACGCTGCGCTCGAGCGACCCCACTGCTTTGTTGTAGGCGTCGACGGCACCGGCCAGCCCCCGGCCCGCCTTGGCCAGGTGGTCGCCGAAGGCACACAGGCGCTTGTACAGGTCGCGCCCGATGTGCTGGACCTTCTGGGCGTTCTCGGCCACCGCCTCCTGCTGCCAGCTGGCAGCGACGGTGCGCAGCAGGGCGATGAGGTTGGTGGGGGTGGCGAGGACCACGTGGCTGGCCATGGCGTGCTCGAGCAGCGTCGGGTCGTGCTCGAAGGCGGCGGCCAGGAGGGGGTCCCCGGGCACGAAGGCGACCACGAACTCCGGCGAGCGGTCGAACTGCTGCCAGTACTCCTTCTTCGACAGGGCGTCCACGTGGGCGCGCAGCTGGCGGGCGTGCGACACCAGGTGCGCCTGGCGGTCGTGCTCGTCGGTCGACTCGATGGCGTCGACGAAGGCCTGGAACGGGACCTTGGCGTCGACCACCACGCAGCGTGCACCGGGAAGGCGCACCACCATGTCCGGACGCAGCCTCCCCTCTTCGGTCGTGGCCGTGACCTGTTCGTCGAAGTCGCAGTGCTCGACCATCCCCGCCATCTCGACCACGCGGCGCAGCTGCATCTCGCCCCAGCGCCCCCGCGTGGCCGGGGCGCGCAACGCCGTCACCAGGTTGCGGGTCTCGGCCTGGAGCCGGTCCTGCGACTCGGTCAAGTGGCGGACCTGCTCGGAGAGCCCGGTGTAGGCCTTCTGGCGCTCGAGCTCCAAGATGCGCAGGCCTTCCTCGTACTTGCCCAGCTGGTCGCGAAGCGGGGACAACAGTTGCTCGATGGCCTGCTTACGCTGTTCGAGGTCGCCGGTCGCCACCTGCTGGGTCTCCTTGAGGCGGGCGTCGGCGAGCTCGAGGAACTGGGCGTTGTTGCGCTCGAGCGCCTTGGCCGACAGCTCGGCGAACTCCCCGCTCAGCTGACGGCGCGTCTCGTCCCAGGCTTCCTGGCGCTCAGCGGCGGCAGCGCGCTCGCGCTCCAGCGTGGCGTGTGCCGCGGCCAGCTCGGCGTGCAGTCCCGACCGCTCCCGTGCCCCGTCGAGCTGGGCGGCGGCCAGCCGGGCGGCGGAACGCCCCGCCATCACGAGCCCGGCGACGACAGCGCCGACGACGGCCCCCATCAGGGTGGTGACAACCAGCCAGAAGGTCACGGGAGGACGGTATCGCCGGGGTGTAACAGCCCCGCGGATGCCCGCTCAGCGCAGGTGACGAGGAATTTTGGGTCCGCTTCTGCTCCGGGCGCTTCCCGCCGTCGCGGCCATCGCTTCCGGGGCCGCCCGCGCCGGATCCGTGGTCGGCTGGGACCTCACCGCCGGCCCGCCTACCATCGTGAGGCACCTTGTGCGGGAGGTGGTCATGGCGGTACCGACGTCCGACGAAGCGCAGGTGAAGGTCGATGCACCCCCGGAGGTCGTCTACGACCTCGTCGCCGACCTGTCCCGCATGGGCGAGTGGAGCCCGGAGTGCTACCGGACCGAATGGGTCGGAGAGGTGAAGGGTCCGGTCGTCGGAGCCGAGTTCCTGGGACACAACCGCGTCGGGCCCTATCGCTGGTCGGTCGGCGGCAAGGTCGTCACGGCGCAGCGGCCGAGCGAGTTCGCCTTCACGACGTATCTGGAAGGGCACGAATCGACACGATGGCGCTACCGGTTCCAGGGCTCGGGCGACGGAACGGTGGTCACCGAGTCCTACGAGTACGTCTGGTCGAAGCGACTCATCCGTCTCACCGACGCGCTGTCACCGAGGAAGACGATGCTCCGGCGGGCCATGCGCCGGACGCTCGAGCGCATCAAAGCAGCCGCCGAGGCGGCCCCCGGCTGATCGACAGCGCTTGCAGGCGCCATGCGAATCGTCGTGCACATAGACGTCGACCGGAGCTGGACGGGAACCGTCTGCGCCGCCCGTACCTAGCGCGGGCCCGCTTCACACGCCTGGTTGGGGGACGACACCGTCAAGGGATGCTTCAGATGGACGTGCCACCGTTCGTGCTGATCAGTCTCCGTCGATGCACGCTCCTGCGCCGTTGTTGGCCGAGTTGCTCCACTCTTCCTGGATCTGCCATTGCGAGCCGTTCGCCAAGGTCACCGGGAGCTTGGTGTCGTACACGAAGTTGCACTTGTCGCCGATCTCCTGACCGTTCTTGTCGGCCCACCCGGTGACCGGCACGGGGTCGGTGACCGACTCCATGAATTCATGCGCGGTGGAGTCGGCGAGCGAGCGGGTGCCCTCGGAGTACGGGTTCGGAGGCGGGTCGAACAACTGCCCGGGATCACATCCCGACACACCCGAGGTGTTGGGCAGGTAGGCGATCTGGGTCTGCACGCCGTTGATCACCGCCGCCGCGTGCCAGGCGCAGAAGTTCAGGTGCGGCATGGTGCTCGTGTACACGAGATAGAGGGCGTTGCGGTCCGGGGTGCCGATCACGCGGCCGACCTCGGCGGCGATGGCGGCGGTGGACGGCGAGTGCGTGGGCGGTGGCGTGGTGGTGTCGAGCAGCGACCCCCCGAACGTCGACGTCGGGGCCACCTGGCCGGGCATGTACTGGGCGGCGATGCCCAGGTAACTGGAACCCCCGAAGCCGCCGAGCAGGGCCTCGATGCCGGTGCGGGCGTCGCTCGGGAAGCCCGTCTTCGGACCCCACCAGATGGCGTAGGTGGTCGACGCCTGGAGCAGCTTCCCTCCGCCGTTGACCAGGGGCGGCTGGGTGGAGCCGCCACCGCCCTTCTGGGCGCGGGCGTGCGGCGACGCTGCGGGCGAGGCCCCCACCGGCCCGGCCAGCGTCAGGGCTCCCACCAGGGCGAGGACGCCGAGCCCCGCCACCAGGAGTGGGCTGTTGTGCAGGCGTTGTCCGATCATCGCCCCATGGTAGGGGCGAGACCGGCCCGACAGGAGGGCCTTCCGGCCCCTTTCCCGCAATGGGTGTTCGGGCAGCCACGCACAAGGTCGGGTGTCGTTGTTGGTTTCCGGCACGTCAATTGCGCAAAACTTGGCCGCGCTAAAGGCCGGCCAAGAGGGTCGACTGCCAATCCCGGGGCCCGGCCTCAGGGCGGAGGGAAGAGATGGACGCCAACAACGAGCAGCCGGCCCGGACCCCCGGGCCGGAAGGGTATGCGCCGTCCCGTCGAGGCCGGAGGGTCCGCCGGGTGGCCGGCGGCGCTGCCGTGGCCATCTTGTCCGTGGCCGGTCTCGTCGCGCTCAGCGGGCCGGCGCAGGCGGCGACATCCGTGACGCCGGGGTCGGTGACGGTGACCCCGACGACGGCCGGTGCCGGCAGCGACTACAGCGTGCCGTTCACCGTGAGCGGTTCCGGCGCGCTGGCGCCCGGCGCCACCATCACCCTCACCGCCCCCGACGGCACGGTGTGGCCGGGATCGGCCAGCTCCTACGCCATCGCCGTCAACAACAGCCACGCCGCCACCGTGCAGAACGTGTCGGTGAGCGACGTCACCGGGCCGGGATCGAACAGCACCAGCGCCACCGCCAACCAGGTGGTCATCACCCTGGCCACCTCGACCATCACCAACGGCGACCTGGTGACGGTGTCGACCACCGGCACCAGCGCCACCAACCCCACGACGGCGTCGACCACCGACGTCATCGACGAGTCGACCTCCGCCGACGCCACCCCGGCCGCCAGCCCGCACTACTCCATCACCGCTGTGCCCGTCGTGACCCACCTCGTGGTCACGGGTGGGGACAACCAGTCCTCGAGCGGCGCCTACTCCGTGCCGCTGTCGGTGACGGCCACCGACACCTACGGGAACCCGGTGACCACCGCGGCCGGGACCGTGACCTTCACGGCGCCGAGCAGCGGTGCCAGCGTCACCTTTGCAGCTTGTTCGAGCAACCCCCACACCTACCAGTGCGCCAACGCGCTGAGCGGCGGGGTGGCCACCTCCTCGACCATGACCGCCACGGGCGGCGCCGGCTCCTATTCGGTGACCGCCGCCTTGAGCAGTCCCGCCCTGACCTCATCGCCCTTCGCGCTCACCAACCTGCCCGCCCCGCCCGGCGGCTCCTCGGTGACCCCCGAGGCGATGACCCTCAGCTCCCACACCGAGGGAGCCGGCTCCGTCACCTACACCTTCCCGTTCGTGTCGACCAGTGCCCTGGGTTCGGGCTCCTCCATCACCTTCCTCGCCCCCAACGGCACGGTCTTCCCGGCGTCGACGTCCAGCTTCACGGTGGCCAACACCAGCCTCGGCGGCGCCTCCCAGACCATCTCGAGCGTCAATCTCGCCAAAGCGGTGGGACCCGGTGCGCCCACCACCGATCCCGCCTGCAGCAGCGAACAAGGTTCGTTGAGCGGGTCCACCTGCACCAGCACCACCAACAACGAGGTCGTCATCAACCTGGGCACGCCCACGCTGGTGAACGCCGGCAACACCGTGACGGTCACGGTCACCGGCATGACCAACCCCACCTTCGCCACCAGCGGTGACGTGGTGGACGAGTCCACGTCCGCCAACACGCTGCCTGCGGCGACCCCGGCGTACGCCATCAACCCCGGGGCGTTGGCCAGCATCGTGGTCACCTCGGGCAGCAATCAGAGCGCCGAGGTTGGCCACGCCTTCGGCCAGAACCTCGTCGCCACCGCCCTCGACGGGGCCGGCAACCCGATAAGCGGCGTCGCCGTCACCTTCACGGCGCCAAGCAGCGGCGCCTCGGCCACCTTCCCCAACACCACCGACACCCAGACCTCGAACACGGGGAGCAACGGCCAGGCCACCGCCCAGGCGCCCACGGCCAACGCCACGGCCGGCCAGTACGACGTGACGGCCACCTCAGGCGCGGTCGCCGCCTCTCCGGCGTTCAGACTCACCAACACCACGGCGCCCGGGACACCGGGGGCGCTGACCCTCGGCTCGAACACCGAGGGGGCGAGCGGCGTCACCTACACCGTGCCCTTCACCACCACCGCCGCCTGCCCGGCCACCTGCACCTTCACGCTCGTCGCCCCGAACGGCACCGGGCTCCCGGCCTCCCCGGGCAATTACTCGGTGGGCGTGAACAACGGCGACATGGCCAGCGTGTCGGGCGTGATCGTGTCGGCGGTGACCGGGCCGGGCGCCGACACCGTGAGCGCCACGCCCAATCAGGCGGTCATCAGCCTGAACCCCTCCACCATCGCCGCCGGCGACCTCCTGACGGTGACCATCACAAGCGTCAGCAACCCCACCACCGCCTCGACGACCGACGTGGTGGACGAGGCGACCTCGGCCGACCAGACCCTGGCGGCCAGCCCCGCCTACGCCATCAACCCCGGAGCCGCCTCCCAGCTCGTGGTGACGGGCGGCGACAACCAGGCAGCGGGTGTCAACGAACCCTTCGCCACGCCGCTCAGCGTCACCGTGGAGGACGCCGCCGGTAACACGGTGCCCGGGGCCGGCTTCGCCGTGCTGTTCGCGGCCCACAGCATGGGCGCCAGCGGGACCTTCGATCCGGCGGGCTGCTCCGGGAACACCGGCGCCACTCCGGCCTACCAGTGCATCACGTCCACCAACGCCAGCGGGGTGGCCACGGCGTCGGCGTTCACCGCCAACAGCACAGCGGGCCCGGACATCGTCACCGCCAGCGCCGACCCCGTGACCAACGGGACGTTCAACTTGACGAACGTGCCCGTGCTCACACCGGGCGGGATCACCGTGAACCCCGATACGGCAGCCTCGAGCGCCACGTACACCGTCCCCTTCACCACCAGCGCCGCCGGTGGCATCCCCGCCTCTGGTGCCTGCCCGGCGAACTGCACCATCACCCTGGTGGCGCCGAACAACACTGCGCTCCCGGCTTCGGCCGGCTCCTACGCCGTCACGGTCAACCACAACCACGCCGCCACCGTGTCCTCGGTCGCCGTGAGCAAGGTGACGGGCCCGGGGTCGAACAGCGTCAGCACCACCAACAACCAGGTGGTCATCACGTTGTCGGCATCCTCGATCGCCTCCGGTGACCTCGTCACGGTGACCATCGCCGGTGTCACCAGCCCGGCGGCCGCCGGCAACTACCAGATGAACGAGTCGACGGCGTCCGACACCATCGCCCAGACGAGCCCGCCCTACGCCGTGACGGCCGGTGCCGCATCCAAGGTGGTGGCCACGAGCGGCAACAACCAGGCTGCCCAGGTCGGCACTGCCTACGCCGCACCGCTCACGGCCACCGTCGAGGACGGTCAGGGCAATCCCGAGGGCGCTGGCATCGCCGTGACCTTCGCCGCTCCGAGCAGCGGCGCCGGGGGCACTTTCGCCTCCTCCGGTTGCCCCGGCAACACCATGTCCACGCCGGCCTACCAGTGCATCGTCGCCACCAACGCCAGCGGGGTGGCCACGGCGTCGACCCTCACGGCCAACGCCACTCCCGGGCAGTTCACGGTGGTGGCCAGCAGCGCGGGCCTCACGAGCGCCAACTTCACGCTCACCAACGAGACGGCGGTGACACCGGGCGACGTCACCGTGCAGGCGTCGACGGCAGGCGGGAGCGGGGTCCTCTACACCGTGCCCTTCACCACCAGCGCCAGCGCAGGAGCGCTGGGGGCGGGCGCCACCATCACGATCGTGGCCCCGAACGGCACCACGTTCTCGTCGACGGCGACCGACGACGGCATCCAGGTCAACAACGCGCACGCCGCCACCATCGGGAGCGTGGCCACATCCGCGGTGGCCGGGCCCGGGTCCAACTCGGCGAGCAGCACGAATAACCAAGTGGTCATCACCCTGTCGGCCTCGACCATCGCCAGCGGCGACGTGGTCACGGTCGGCCTCGGGAACTCCACCAACCCCACGACGGCGTCCAACGGCTACCAGCTCTCCGAGGCCACCTCGGCCGACCCCATCCCGGCACTGAGCCCCGACTACGCCATCACCGCCGACCAGGCGGCCACGATGGACTACCTGGCCGGCAACAACCAGAGCACGCAGGTGGACACGACGTTCCCCACCCAGCTCCAGGTGCAATTCTTCGACCAGTTCGGCAACCCGGTGCCGAACTGGAACGTGGTCTTCGCCACCCCGGCCGGCTCGCCCTCCGCCACGTTCGCGCCCTGCACCGGGGGAAACCCGGGCGGAAACAACGAGTGCGAAGTGGCGTCCGACGCCAACGGCATCGCCACCTCGTCGGTGCTCACCGCCGACGACACGGCGGGCAGCTACCAGGGTGTCGCCGAGACCTCGGCCGGAGTAAGCCCGAACCCGATCCTCTTCACCTTGACCAACACGGCCGCCCCGGCCCCGCCTCCGCCTCCGCCTCCGCCGCCCCCGGCCCAGAGCAACGGTGGTCCGGTGGTGCTGCAGCAGAACGGCGCGCCCTCGCTGTTCGTGGTGGGCAGCGGCGGGTCGCTGCTCAATTACTGGTACATCCCACAGACGGGCCAGTGGGGCGAAGGCACCGTGGTGCCGAGCGGCGTGACGTCTCCGCCCTCGGTGCAGCTCCAGCAGAACGGCGCGCCGACCGTGTTCGTCCAGGGGGTGGGCGGCTCCCTGTGGAACTACTGGTACATCCCGCAGACCGGCCAGTGGGGCGCGGCGGAGATCGCCTCGGGCGGTGTGGCCTCGCAGCCCTACGCACAGCTGCAGCCGGCCAACGGCGCGCCAACAGTGTTCGTCGAAGGCGCGGGCGGCTCGCTGTTCAACTACTGGTACATCCCGCAGACCGGCCAGTGGGGTGCGGCTGAGATCGTCTCGGGCGGTGTGGCCTCAGCGCCGGGAGTCCAGCTCCAGCAGAACGGAGCTCCCACCGTGTTCGTGGAGGGCGCGGGCGGCTCGCTGCTCAACTACTGGTACATCCCGCAGACCGGCCAGTGGGGCGCCGGCACCGTCGCCTCGGGAGGGGTGGCCTCACAGCCCGCCGTGCAGGTGCAGCCGGCCAACGGGGAGCCGACCGTCTTCGTCAAGGGGGCGAACGGGTCACTGCTCAACTACTGGTACATCCCGCAAGGCGGATCGTGGGGCGCGGCCCAGATCGTGTCGGGCGGTGTGACCTCGGCGCCGTCCATCCAGCTGCAGCCGGCCAACGGCGCGCCCACCGTCTTCGTCCAAGGTGGCGGTGGCTCGCTGTACAACTACTGGTACATCCCGCAGTCGGGCGGGTGGGGCGCGGCGGAGATCGCCTCGGGTGGCGTCGCCTCCCAGCCGGCCGTGCAGCTGCAGCCGGCCAACGGGGCGCCGACGCTGTTCGTCGTGACGAGCGGTGGGGCGGTGCTCAACTACTGGTACATCCCGGAGACCGGGCAGTGGGGATCGGCCACGGTCGCAGGCGGCGGCGTGGTGGCTCCTTAACCGCGGTCGCCCCTCGTGGTCGCCGGGGCACCGGCGAGTACACAGAGTGATGCTCGGACGGGTTGCCGGTCTGGCGCCAGTCCCTGGCGCAAGCCCGGCCCCCATGAGGTGTTCCTGGTGCGTAGGCGGCCACCGTTGAAGCCCGAGGAGGCGTCGTGGCGGGAATCCGTGCCGGTCACCCCCGTGCGGGAGGAGCGGTAGGAGGGGCGGGAGCTAGCTCCCTCGTAAGACGGGTGGCTCGACAGGTTCTCCTCGTCGCCGTCGGCACGGCCACTCTCGCGGCCTTCCCGACGTCACCGTTGGCAGCGAGCACATCAGGATCGTCGCCCGGCTTCTCGACGGTGGGCTCGGTGGCCCTTCCCGGGGCGACCGACGTGGCGGTCGACCCCATCGCCCAGCGACTCTACGCCACGGTGGTTCAGGGAACCTTCGATGTTCTCGACGAACAGACTCTCGGCCTCATCACCCAGATCAGCGTGTCTCCCAATGCGGATTCTGTCGCTGTCGACCCGCAAAACAGCCGGGCATACGTCGGCTATGGCGATGAGAGCTCGTCGGCGATCACGGTCATCGACACGTCGTCCGAACAGGTGATCGGCTCGATCACCACCGGGCAGGCGCCCGACAGCTTCGCCGTCGATCCGACCAACCATCGGGTTTACGTCGGCAACTACTTCTCGAACACCGTGTCTGTAGTGGACTCCACCACTGACCAGGTCGTCAGCGACATTCCTACGGACGCCTATCCAGCGTCGGTGGTGCTGAACCCTGTGACGAACCAGCTGTTCGTCGGCCAGCAGTCCGGAACGGTCCTCGTCCTCGATGCAACCACGTATCAGCGGGTTGCTGATATCCCGATTCAAGGCGGAGCCGCGGGCATGGCCATCGACCAAGCCACCGACCGCCTGTTCGTACCGAATACCTTGACCGGTCCCTATGCCGCCCTCACCACTGTCGACGGAACCACCGAAAAGGTGGCGGCCACCACGACGACGGGTTCCTATCCGATCGCCTCAGCTTACGATCCTTCTCACAATTGGGTGTACGTGGCAGAAGGCGAGTCTCCGACGCTCGACGTGATCGATGCCACGTCGAGCGCGGTCATCGGCACACAACCTGTTGCCGATTCGGAGGCGGTAGCCGTCGACAGCTCGCTGGGCCGCCTTTTCGTTCTCAGCCGACCCTATGACCCCTCCTCGTCGAGCTACTCGTGGACGATCTACGCCTACGGCACCAACTCGAGCCCGGCTCCTCCCACGACGCCCACCGCCACGACACTGGCCGCCGCTCCCAGTCCGGCCAGCTACGGCCAGACGGTGACGTTCACGGCGACGGTGAGCCCTGACGATGGTGCTGGGTCCATGGAATTCGTCGAGGACTACTCATATCCCATCGCAGGCTGCGGCTTCGTAGGCCTCGTCCGTTCGGGAGGGAACGCCCAGGCGACCTGCACGACGAGCTCCCTCACGCCGGGATACCACGAGATCCAGGCCTTCTACAGCGGCGACGCTGGGTACTCCTCGTCCTCGGCCTCCCTGAGTGAGTACGTAGGCCCGGCGTCGACCACCATTACGGCCCAGCCCGCTGTCGCCTCGCTGTCCCCGCTGGGTCTGCCGTTGTTCACACTGACGGCTCGTCTGGTGAGCCAGGTGACGGGTAAGGGCGTCGCAAACGAGCTGGTCTCCATGACCACAGGTTCGGACACGATCTGCACGGCGATAACCGACTCGCAAGGGGTCGCCACCTGCAGCGCCCAGTCCAAAGCGGTCACCATCGTCGTGAACGCCGGATACCGAGCCATCTTCGCCGGTGACGCCGATTATCAGCCGTCCAGCGCCGCGGGTGGCCTGATCGGAACCTGAGGTACCGATTCGGTCGGCGACGATCCCGCTGGGCAAGCAACCGGGCTTGCGTCGCAGGTAGAAGCCATTGCTCCAATTTGCCCCTGGCTTCGGTCGGTCGCGCAGGCCAGACTTGGCCGCTGCACGCGCCGGTCACGAAGAGCTCGACGCGGCCAGTTCCGGGGGGCTCAGCTCGAGAGCCGGAGGGGACATGAGCACGAGCAGCGAGCGGTCGGCCCCGACCCCCGGGGCGCAGAGACACGCGTCGTGGAGTCAGAGCCGGCGGCTCCGTCTCGCAGGCGGAGGAGCAGCGCTAGCGGTGCTGTCCGTGGTGGGCCCCGTGGCGCTGAGCACTTCGGCCTCGGCTGCCACGTCGGTGACACCGGCGGCCGTCACGGTGATGTCGTCCTCGGCGGGGGCGACGGGTGTGCTCTATACCGTGCCCTTCACCACCAGTGGATCGGGCGGCTTGGGCGCAGGCGCCACCATCACGATCGTGACCCCGAACGACACCACGCTGTCGTCGACAGCGAGCGACTACGGAATCATGGTGAACCACAGTCACGCCGGCATCATCGGTAGCGTGGCGGTCTCCAAGGTGACTGGGCCGGGATCGAGCACGGCCAGCACCACCAACAACAAGGTCGTGATCACACTGTCGGCGTCCACCATCGCCGCCGGTGACACGGTGACGGTGGGATTGGGAGGTGCCACCAACCCCACCACGGCCTCGAACGGCTACCAGCTGTCGGAAGCGACGTCGTCGGACACCACCGCCGCGCTCAGCCCGAACTACTCCATCACCGCCGCCCCTGCCACCACCATGAACTACGTGGCCGGGGACAACCAGAGCACCCAGGTGAGCACCGCTTTTCCGACCCAGTTCCAGGTGCAGGTCTTCGACCAGTTCGGGAACGCCGTCCCCAACTGGAGCGTGGACTTCGCCACGCCCTCCAGTGGCCCCAGCGGCAGCTTCGGTCCGTGCGCTTCCAATCCGGCGTCGTACCAATGTGACGTGGTCACCGACGCCAACGGCTTCGCCACCGCCTCGGTACTGACCGCCAACGGAGAGACGGGCTCCTACCAGGCCGGTGCCTTCACGTCCGGTGCCCAGGGCGCTGCCTCGCCCAGTCCGGTGTACTTCAACCTGACGAACACTGCGGCTTCGGGCTCGCCGCCCCCGCCCCCGCCCCCGCCTCCGCCCCCGCCTCCGCCCCCACCCGCCCAGGGCAACGGCGGCCCGGTCGTGCTCCAGGCGAACGGCGCTCCCTCGCTGTTCGTGGTGGGCGCCGGAGGGTCGCTGTTCAACTACTGGTACATCCCCCAGTCCGGGCAGTGGGGGTCGGCCACGGTGGCGTCGAGCGGTGTGACCTCGCCGCCGACGGTGCAGCTGCAGCAGAACGGGGCGCCCACCGTGTTCGTGCAGGGGGCGGGAGGGTCGCTGTGGAACTAC
>DMNK01000042.1 GCA_003453695.1 Acidimicrobiaceae bacterium
CGTATATGGCGCAGAGCGGCACATCTCGGTCGGCGGACATAGCCTCCCTGGGGTGACTCTCGACGGCCCAGCCGAGGGATGGACCCCGCCGATAACCAGCAACAAGGCCGATTTGGCAAGACGGGTCATGTTTCGGCTCCGCCGCGAAAACGGATTGACGAGGTCCACGGCGTTGGTGTCACCCAGACCGCCGAGGGCTGGACCGCCCGGGTCCGTATCTCGCCATCAAGCGAGGGTTCCGTGATTGCGGCGATTCGGGATGCCCTAGCGCCGATGGAGGTCGAGGTCTCCGTAACGGAGATGCCGCAGCCCTTCGCGGATGGATGATCGGTACCTGGCGCTTTCAGGATCGGCACCCCGGTTGATTTCGCCCACCAGGGTGCACGAACATGGTGTGGCCTCGGGGGTCGGCGTGAATCATCAGTACGCCAGGTATGGCCTTGGTCAGCCTATCGGCCAGGTCGGGCCAGCCGGGGCCGGTCGGGATCACTCCGAGGCGTCGTTACCCGGCAGGGGACCGATCAGCCGGGATGAACTGAACCGGCACATCTCGCCCGCGACATCTGGATACGCAATCCGACCGGGGTTTTGCCGTTATCGGCTCTCCGTCGGGTGCAATGATTCGTCGATAGGGCGCCTCGAAGGCGAACTCGAGGGTTGTCGAGGCCCGCTCAGATGGATCGTTAGGGCGCGGATGAAAGCTGGGAGCTGGGCTCCAACGAAAGGGCCCACCGGACTAGATATCGCCGCTCTCGGTCTGTGACATGCGGATCCGAGATGCGCGCGCTTATCACAGCCCGAAGCACATGCCCAGCCGCCTCCTTGGCAGAATGTCGCAGGAATGAGCGGAGGAAGGCTGTTCGCCCGAGGCGGCTGAGAGCTGATTGCATGGGCGACCCCGGGATCTCCGAGCACTGGATGATGACCCAGGTCGCTGCCACATCCGTTTCGGGGCGACCGCGGGCAGCGCTTGACCAGTCGATGACCACGGGTCCGTGGCTCGCCATGATCACGTTGTAAGGATGCAGATCGAGATGGACAACAGAGTCACCGTCGTCGCCCAGCGGGCGAAGTCCAGCCGGCGCCGGGATGGATCCAAGGGACCGGTGCAACTCAGCCAGCAAGCGGGCGAACTCGAATAGGCGCCAGGGTTGGCGCAGGACGGCTTCGCCCATAAGCGGGCCGTCCACGCGCTCCATGACGAGCCCTGCGCCGTCGTCCTGGAGATCGTCCACGCGGGGAGCCGGAAAGCCCGCCCTCCTCACGTGGTCCATGACCTCGGCCTCGGGGGCGAGCGATCGGCCGTCCCGACTGCGGCGGAGAACCAGCCCGGCGCTGACCTCGTAGATGTCGGCGTCGCGCCCGGAGGCCAGGAGCCGATCAGCTGTCCTCACTGAGGCTCACCCATTGCCGCCACGGCGATCACAGGCGTGACCACCAGGCCGAGGGCGACTCCCAGGATGATCTTGTAGATCACAAAGCTCATTCGGGTGATGCCTCCGACGTTGCCGAGCTCGAGGATGAGCAGGCTCACGGGACCAAGCAAGGCCAGGCTCGTGTCGGCAAACCGCCCAGCGCGTCGAATCGGGCTCACAGGCATGCGGGCGAGCAACCGCCCGAGGGCTGATTGGTTGGTGATCGGCGCGAGCCGTCCGAGGCGCTTCTCCCGGCGGATAGCGGCGCCGACCACCAGGGCGGTCGTGAAGGGGAGGATGGCAAGGGTTCCCAGGGTGTCGCTCACCATGCTCGGCTTCTGCAGGAGCGGGATGGAAAACAGCGGAACCGTCTTCTCTCCGGTCGAGCTCAACCAGGCGATTGATCCGTTGAGAAGTGCGTTCACAACGACCGGGATCATGAAGGCGTTGATGACGATCCAGCGCTGATGCTCTGGGCCAAAGCCCATCGACTCTCGAGCTGGAGCCCTCACCGTCACGGCCTGCCCTCGCCTTCGGGGACAAATGCCGCGAGGAGCAGCTCCTTTGTCGTCTGGTAGGCCTGGTCGTCTCCGATCATGGCCGAGTCGGGATCTGCCTTCCTGTGCCAGGCGAACCAGGCGACGGACTCGACGATGAAGCGAGCGGCCACCTCGACATCGGATACGGCCCGCAGGTCCCCACTTCGAATGCGACGCTCGAGGTAGTCGGCCAGCTGGCGGACCTGGGTTCGCCTCCCTTCGCCGAAATAGAAGGCGTGGAGGTCGGGGAGATCGAGGGCTGAGCGCTCCATGAGGGCCAACAGGCGCCGGTTGTGCTCGATGAACTGGTAACGCTCGTCGATGATCTCACCGAGTTCGCGACCGATGTCCTTAGATCGCCTGCTGGCAAGAGCGGCGCTCAGGATCGGAAGGGCGGCCCGCTCCCTCGCCCACTTCTTCACCAGGTCCAAGGTGTGTCCGGGCGGCGGGGTCGGCAGCGGCACCTCGAGCGTGGACACCGCCTCGGGATCCATGGCATAGCGGAGAGCCAGCTCAAAGAGGGCCTCTTTGCTCTCCACATAGCGGTAGAGGAGGGCATGGCTCAGCTCCAGCTGGGCCCCCACGTCGGTCATGAGGGTGCGCCGATAGCCCTTTTCGATGAAGACCCGGCACGCGGCCCGAGCAACGTCTCGGACCCGGTCGGGGGGTGTCCGCCGAGGCACGAAACCAGTATAACTAACTCGGTCAGTTAGTCAAATGCTTCGTCGTTGGATCGGCCGACGGGGCTGTCTGGGTGGGGTGACCGCGGCGATCGAGAGGTCGCCGGCAGGGGCGTACGCAATCTGGCGTGCCGCCCGAGTGGATATGCCGGCGCACACCGGTCGTTTTGGCCCCGTCCCAGCCCATCGGTCGGGCCGATGTTCGTGGCGTCGGCACTTCCCAGATGGCCAGGGGCCGGCCCAGTCCGGGAGCTGGACTAACCGGACAGCGACTCCTTCAGTGCGACTTCATTCCGTTCCCAGAAGGACGTGACGTTCTCTTGGTCGAGGTCAACCGTCCACAGTCTGTCGTTCTTCCCGTCGGCATCTAGGCGGCTTATCCAGATCGCCATGTTGTCGAACTTGTCTCCGCCGGGACCAGTGCCAGTCTCATGAACAAGTGAGATCGTGCACCGGTCATCCGCATAGATGCACCGCCCGTCCTGGTGCCATGTCCCCTTGAAGAAGGGCATGAACTGCATGACGAACGTAAAAAATGCTTCCTTCCCTTCGACAACTCGCCAGGGTCCCGCTCCTGGACCATTCTCGACAATGACGTTGTCAGCTTGGTCATCAAGCCCAGCTAGCTCCCCTCTTGCAAGGGCGTCCCACGTCTCTTGAGCCTTCCCTAGATTCGGATGCGGAACGTCGCCTACGGTCCCTCCTTCTCCCCGACGACCTGAGTTGCCTGGGACTAATGGTAAGACGGGTGGTGGAGGTTGGGCTGAGGGCGAACGGACCGAGCGGGAATGCCGGTCCATCGCTCCCTGGGCCGCTCGGCGTTTCCCTGGCCAGAAGGCCGCGACCTCCGGGATCGCCCTGGCTGAGTGTCGTGCGCCCCCCGCCCTCGCCGCCTGACAGCGCATCAC
>DMNK01000114.1:0-146 GCA_003453695.1 Acidimicrobiaceae bacterium
CTTTCGAACAGCGTCACCGTCGCCGGCCCGATGTCGGCGCCTTCCCAGCCCTCGGGGAGGTCGCCGGCGAACACCTGCACCTCCCCTTGCCCCTCTTGGCCGTGTCCGAGGGTCCCGCCCGGGGACACGGCCCTGGTGTCCACCGG
>DMNK01000114.1:427-585 GCA_003453695.1 Acidimicrobiaceae bacterium
TTGCGGCCCTTCGCCACCAGGAACGTGTAGGCCATGGCCCCACCCACCACCAGGCGGTCGACACGCTCGAGGAGCGATCGCAGCACACCGATCTTGTCGGCCACCTTGAACCCGCCCACCACGGCCACGAACGGCGGGTCGGGCGCCGCCCGCAGGCC
>DMNK01000114.1:848-3093 GCA_003453695.1 Acidimicrobiaceae bacterium
CCGAAGGCGTCGTTCACGTAGGCGTCGAAGCCGGCCACCAGGCGTTCGACGAAGCCGGGGTCGTTGGCCTCCTCGCCGGGATCGAAGCGGAGGTTCTCGGCCAGCCCGACGCCGGGAGCCAGCTCGCCGAGACGGGCCCGAACCGGGGCCAGGTCGTAGCGGGGATCGGGCTTGCCCTTGGGCCGGCCCAGGTGGGTGCACGCCGTCACTTCGGCGCCGCCGTCCACGAGCCAGCGCAGCGTGGGCAGGGCGGCGCGGATGCGGAAGTCGTCCTCCACCACGGTGCGGCCGTCGGCGTCGGTGCCGAGCGGCACGTTGAAGTCGACGCGCGCCAGCACCCGTCGACCGGAGATGTCGGGCAGGTCCTCGAGCAGGGGGATTCCGGCCAGGGCTTCGGCGGAGGAGTGGACCACGGCGGGGCCAGGCCGCCGGTCAGGAAGGCGACCCGATGATGCCGACCAGATCCACCAGGCGGTTGGCGTATCCCCACTCGTTGTCGTACCAGCCGAGCACCTTGACCAGGGTGCCGTGCTCCCCGAGTGGCGTCACCATGGTCAGCGCCGAGTCGAAGATGCACGAGGCCGGGTTCCCCACGATGTCCGAGGAGACCAGCGGCTCCTCGCTGTAGACCAGGACCTTGGCCAGCGGCCCTTCGGTGGCCGCCGCCGAGAAGGCCTCGTTGACCTGGGCGGCCGACACCGACCCCGGCACCACCCCGGTGAAGTCGGTGATCGAGCCGTCCATGACCGGTACCCGCAGGGCGGTGCCGTCGAGCTTGCCCTTCATGGCCGCCAGCACCAGGCCGGTGGCGCGGGCCGCCCCCGTCGAGGCCGGGACGATGTTCTGGGCGGCGGCGCGGGCCCGGCGCAGGTCCTTGTGGGTGAGGTCGAGCAGGTTCTGGTCGTTGGTGTAGGCGTGCACGGTGGTCATGAGGCCACCGGTGATCCCGAAGACGTCGTCCACCACCTTCACCATGGGCACGAAGCAGTTGGTGGTGCACGAGGCGTTGGACACCACCACGTGACGGGCCGGGTCGAAGTCCTGGTCGTTCACCCCGATGACGAAGGTGGCGTCGGCGTCGCCGGAGGGCGCCGAGACGATCACCCGCTTGGCCCCGCCCTCGAGGTGTTGCGCAGCGGCGGCCCGGCTGGTGAACCGGCCCGTGGACTCGATGACGACGTCGGCGCCCAGCTCGTCCCAGGGCAGCGCCTTGGGCTCCGGCTCGGCCAAGACCCGTACCGGGTGCCCTCCCACGACGATGCAGTCGCCGTCCACGGTGACCTCGGCGCCGAAGCGGCCGTGGGTGGAGTCGCGGCGCAGCAGATGGGCGTTGGTGGCGGCGTCGGTGAGGTCGTTCACCGCCACCACCTCCACCGGCGCCTGCTGGGCCCAGGCCGCCCGGAGGAAATGCCTCCCGATGCGGCCGAAGCCGTTGATCCCCACTCGCACCGTCATGCCGTCTCCCCGATCAGCT
The DNA here is from genome assembly GCA_003453695.1 of Acidimicrobiaceae bacterium. Lineage (GTDB taxonomy): Bacteria > Actinomycetota > Acidimicrobiia > Acidimicrobiales > UBA8190 > UBA8190. The sequence goes on from DMNK01000114.1 coordinate 2,323, forward strand.
CGCTGCCGATGTGCATCATCCGACCAGACCCTCGAGCGCCGCCGCCAGTCGCTCCATGGCGGCCGCACGCTCGGCCGGGTCCGCCTGCGGCCACGGCCCCGCGTCGAACGCCTCCCGGGCCGCGCTCACCGCCACCTCGACGTCCGCGCCGGTCATCGACGGGACCGCGCCCGCGACCTCCTCGGTGGCCGGGTTGACGATCGTGATCACGTCGCCTGATCCGGACCCGACGAGGCGCCCGCCCGCGTAGACGTCCCGGTACTCGAGCAACGCGAGTCCCTTCCGGAAACTCCCGGTCGACAGTGAAGGTGCCTGTTAATCTCCACGGCTGACGCGTATCTTGTCAAGTATCACGTCAGGCCAGCTCCGTGCCGGTACTCACGTTGTGGTAACTACTGGCAGGTAGCCCACCTAAATGTGAGGTGGTTTGTGGCCAGCCACAGGGCCCGTACCGCTGCATAGGCGTACGATTCGATCATGGCGGTACCTATCGGCCGGCACCTGAACCAGGAAAACCTGGACCAGGAGAACGCCGCCCTGCGCGAGCTGGTCACCGTGTACCGGTACCTGTCCGGGCTGGCCCTGCAGGACGCCGACCTGGCCGGGGTGGTGCGGCTGATCTCCGACCGGACCTCGGCCACCGTCGCCGTCCTCACCCAGCTGATGGACGTGCTGACCGCGGCCGCGCCCGGCGTCAGCGCCGAGAAGGCCGCCGCCGACGTGCGGGAGCACATGGTCCACCCCCGGCTCGGCCAGGTGCTGCGGGCGTCC
>DMNK01000154.1:0-447 GCA_003453695.1 Acidimicrobiaceae bacterium
GGTTGGTCTTGCCGCAGGCCGAGGGGAAGGCACCGGTCACGTAGCGGACCTCACCTTCGGGCGACGTGACCTTGAGCACGAGCATGTGCTCGGCCAGCCAGCCGTCGTCCCGTGCCATCACCGAGGCGATGCGAAGGGCGAAGCACTTCTTCCCGAGCAGGGCGTTGCCTCCGTACCCCGAGCCGTACGACCAGATCTCGCGCGTCTCGGGGAAGTGCACGATGTACTTGTGCTCGTCGTTGCACGGCCAGGGCACGTCGGCCTGGCCGGCTTCGAGCGGGGCGCCCACCGAATGGAGACAGGGCACGAAGTCACCGTTGTCGCCGAGCACCTCGAGGGCCCGGGTCCCCATCCGCGTCATGATGCGCATGGAGGCGGCCACGTACGGCGAGTCGGTGATCTCGACGCCGATCTGCGACAGCGGGGAGCCGAGCGGGCCCATCGAGA
>DMNK01000154.1:626-3711 GCA_003453695.1 Acidimicrobiaceae bacterium
AGCCGAGCGGGCCCATCGAGAAGGGCACCACGTACATGGTGCGGCCCCGCATGGAGCCGCGGAACAGCTCCGTCAGGGTGGACCGCATCTCTCGGGGGTCGCGCCAGTTGTTGGTGGGACCGGCGTCAGCCTCCTTGTCGGAGCAGATGAAGGTGCGGTCCTCGACCCGGGCCACGTCGCTGGGGTCGGAGCGGGCCCAGTAGCTGCCCGGTCGCTTGGCCTCGGACAGGCGCGTGAAGGTCCCGCCGTCCACCAACATCTGGCACAGGGCCTCGTACTCCTCGGCCGAGCCGTCGCACCAGTGCACGCGCTCGGGGGTGGCCAGGGCCGCCACCTCGTCGACCCAGTTGACCAGTTTCTTGTTGCCAGTGGGGGGCATCGGCGCGTTGATTTCCTCTCGATGTGGCGTCGGCGCCGCCGCGTCGAGGCCACGACGGCGGCAACGGATGCCACCAATGCTATTCATTGAACATGCCCGGTCCCAACTCCGGTGACACGGAGGGCGGGGGTGTCGCCGGTCAGCGTGGTGGGAAGGACGGCGTCGTGGAGGGCCCCGGCGTCGTCGAGGGCCCCGGCGTCGTCGAGGGCACCGGGATGACAGGGGGAGCCGGGGTCGTCGCACGGCGGGGGCGAGGCGGTGAGTTCGCCGCTCTCGGCCGTCTGGCCTCGCGCCTCGCCGCCACGGGCGCCCGTCCCGCCGGGGACGAAGTGTGGATGGGCGACGACACCGCCGTCTTGGAGCCGCCCCGGGGACGGTTGCTCTTGACCACCGACCTGTCGGTGGCCGGCGTCCACGGCGACCTCGGCCTCATGACCCTGGCCGACTTCGGATGGCGAGCCTTCGTGGCCTCGCTGAGCGACATCGCCGCCATGGGGGGCTTGCCCCGGCAGGCGGTGGTGGCGGTGGCCGGCCCGCCTGCGACAGACCTCGACCTTCTCTACGACGGGATCGCCGCGGCATCGGAACAGTTCGGCTGCCCCGTGGTGGGCGGGGACCTTTCCGGTGGTGCAGAGCTGGCAGTGGCGGTGGCCATGACCGGCGGCGTGCCTGCCGGTGCCCCACCGGTGCTGCGCTCAGGAGCCCGGCCCGGTGACGGCCTGTTCGTGACGGGCCCTCTCGGCGCCGCTGCCGCTGGGCTGCGGCTGTTGCGGGGCGCCGCTGCCGGCCCGGCGGCCGCCCCCGCTGCCGACACCAGGGGCGACCGGCCCGCCGCCGCCGGCCTGGCCGACGCCCACCGTCGGCCGCAGCCCCGTATGGAGCAGGGCACGGCCGCCCGCCTGGGCGGTGCCAGCGCCATGATCGACGTGTCCGACGGGCTCGTCGCCGATCTCGGCCATGTGGCAGCCGCTTCGGGCGTCGGGTTCCGGCTCGCCGACGTGCCGGTGGCCTCCGGCGCCCAACTGGACGACGCCCTCTACGGCGGTGAGGACTACCAGCTCGTGCTGGCCTGTCCCGACGCCGGGCGCTTGCTCGAGGCCTTCGCCGCCGCCTCTCTCGACAGCCCCCTTCGAATCGGCACCTGCACGGCCGATCCGGGCGAGCACAGCCTGGCGGGCACACCGCTGGCTCAGGGTGGCTGGGAGCACGGCTTCAGCCCGACCTTCCCTTCACCGGGATCCGGCCGCCACCGGCCGCGCCCCTGAGAGGGTCGGCAGACCTCCCGCGCCGGCGGTCGGCAGGCTGGCGCCACGGCCGCCAGAAGGTTTCCGTCTAAGGCGGTCACTAGGCTTCCGCCGTGCCGTATCGCCGCATCCGGGATGTCGAGCGGCTCCAGGCGCTGGTCAGTGCCGTGCTGCTCATCGGTGAGGACCTGGACCTCGCCACCGTGCTGCACACCATCGTCGAGACGGCGCTCGAGGTGGTGGACGCCCGCTACGGGGCTCTCGGAGTGCTGGACGAGACAGGGAGCGGCCTGGCCGAGTTCGTCCACGTCGGCATCCCTTCCGAGCAGGTCTCGGCCGTCGGGAAGCTCCCCGAAGGTCGGGGCGTCCTGGGCCTGCTCATCAAGGAGCCGAGGCCGGTGGGGCTCCCCGACATCGGCCAGCACCCCGACCGAGCCGGCTTCCCCCCGGGGCATCCGCCCATGCGGTCGTTCCTGGGCGTGCCCGTGCTGGTGCGCGGCGAGCCGTACGGGAACCTGTACCTGACAGAGAAGCGGGGCGGCGGCGCCTTTTCGGACGAGGACGAGGCGCTGGTGTCCTCACTGGCGCTGGCGGCGGGGATCGCCGTCGACCACGCCCGCCTCTACGCCCGTCTGCGTGACCTCACACTGACCGAGGAGCGTGAGCGCATCGGCCGCGACCTCCACGACACCACCATCCGCCGCCTCTTCGGCGTCGGCCTCACCCTGCAGGCGGCGAGAAGGCTGCTCGGCCAGCCCGAGGCCGGCGAGCGCCTGCAACAGGCCATCGACACCTTGGACGACACCATCCGCCAGATCCGCACCACCGTGTTCGGCATCACCCGGCCCGGGCGGCGGGTCGCCTTCGACTCGTTGCGGGAGAAGGTGCTCGGCGTGGTCGAGCACCTCACCGAGCAGAGCCCGGTGGAGGTGACCGTCGACTTCGACGGGCCCATCGACGAGGCGGTGGGACGGCACGCCGGCGACCACGTGTTGCTCACGGTGCGGGAGTTGGTCACGGCCGCTATGGCGCGCCCGGGTGTGACGCATCTGTCGATCGATCTCGCCGTCGACCCCTCCGGGTTGGTCCTCACCGTGGCCGACAACGCCTGGGACGATGCGGCGGCCCCGCTGCAGCCCGCCCTGGCCGAACGGGCCCGGCTGCTCGGGGGTGAGCACCGGGTGGAGAAGGCCTCCGACGGAGGCATGCAGCTGGTCTGGCAGGTGAGCCGCCTACAGTGAACCGCACGAGTGCGCAGGGAACCGGACGGGTGCACAAGTGACGACCAGAGTCTTTCTCCTCGATGACCATGAAGTCGTGCGCCGGGGGCTGCGCGAGCTCTTCGACGCCGAGGCCGATCTGAGCGTGGTGGGCGAGGCGGCGTCAGCCGAAGAGGCGCTGGCCCGCGTGCCGTCCACCCAACCCGACGTGGCCGTGCTCGACGTGCGGCTGCCCGACGGCG
>DMNK01000154.1:3893-15655 GCA_003453695.1 Acidimicrobiaceae bacterium
GCTGCCCGACGGCGACGGCGTGGAGGTGTGCCGGGACCTGCGTTCCGCCGTGCCCGAGCTCAAGTGCCTCATGCTCACGTCCTTCGCCGACGACGAAGCGCTGTTCTCGGCGATCCTGGCCGGGGCGAGCGGGTACGTGCTCAAGCAGATCAAGGGAAGCGACCTGGTGAACGCCGTGCGGCGCGTCGCCGCCGGTGAGTCGCTGCTCGACCCGTCGCTCACCCGCCAGGTGATGGACCGCTTGCGCGGCGACCAGGTGGAGGACGAGCGCCTGTCCCGGCTCACGTCCCAGGAGCGCAACATCCTCGAGCTCATCGCCGAGGGGAAGACCAACCGCCAGATCGCCGACGAGCTGTACCTGGCCGAGAAGACGGTCAAGAACTACGTGTCGAACCTGCTGTCGAAGATGGGCTTCTCCCGCAGGACCGAGGCGGCCGTCTATGCCGCCCGGCTGTCGGAGCGCCGCCAGAAGCCCTAGACGCCGGGCGGCGGGGACCGGCCCTCGACCTGGCCGGAGGGAGCCCGGTCAGGCGGACTGGGCGGGGCGGGAACGGCGCTCGGGTTTCGTCACCTTCCCGGCCCGGAGGCACGACGTGCACACGTCGATGCGCCGCGGCGTGCCCTTCACCACCGCCCGCACGCGCTGGATGTTGGGGTTCCAGCGGCGCTTGGTGCGCCGGTGGGAGTGGCTGAGGCTCATCCCGAAGGACGGGTGCTTGCCACAGATCTCGCAAACGGCAGCCACGGCGCGCGGCCTCCTCAGAGGGAAAGCGGACGAAGGCCAGAGGTTAGCATCCTGCCTCATGGGGCCGTTGCAGAGGCTGGCGCCAGCCGACCTGGCGGCCACCATGGTCGCCTACCGCGACGTGCTGCGCGCCCACCAGGAGGCCATCAACCGGCTCAACGTCTATCCCGTGCCCGACGGTGACACGGGCACCAACATGGCCCTCACCGTCGAGTCGGTGGTGGCCGAGCTCGACGAGCTCCCCGGGTCCCACGACGGCGACGGCGACGCCCCGGGCATGGCCGAGATGTGCCGAGCCGTGGCGCACGGTTCCCTCATGGGGGCTCGAGGGAACTCGGGGGTGATCCTCTCCCAGCTGCTGCGGGGCTTCACCGGGGTGATCGCCGACACGAAGGAGGTGTCGGCCCGAGCGCTGTCCGAGGCGCTGACGGCGGCGAGCGACGCTGCTCGGCAGGCGGTCCTCCGACCGGTCGAAGGGACCATCCTGACGGTGGCCCGGGCCGCCGGTGACGGTGCCACCCAGGCGGCGGGCAAGGGCGCAAGCATGGCGGAGGTGCTGGACATGGCGCGCCAGCGCGCCGCCGACGCCCTGGCGCACACCCCCGAACAGCTTCCCGTCCTGGCTCGCGCCGGGGTGGTCGACGCCGGGGGCGCCGGCTACCTGTTGCTGCTCGATGCCGCCCTCAACGTCGTGGACGGGCGCCCGCTCCCCGAGCCGCCGGCCGGTGACGGGAAGGGGCCGGTCGTGCTCGAGGCGAACCCCTGGCAGGACGCCGACACGGATCGGCCCGGCGTGCACGTCGAGGGAGGGCTGCGCTACGAGGTCATGTACCTGCTCGACGCGCCGGACGAGACGATCCCCGCCTTCAAAGAGGTGTGGGCCGGCGTCGGCGACTCCATCGTGGTGGTGGGCGGCGACGGCTTGTGGAACTGCCACATCCACACCAACGACGTGGGGGCCGCCGTGGAGGCGGCGCTCGACGCGGGCCGGCCCCGCAACATCACCGTCACCGACCTGGCCGAGCAGGCCGAGGAGGAGCGCTGGGTGCGAGAGGGCGCCCTGGGCGTCACGACGGAGGCGCCCTCCGGCCCACCGCCGCGCACGGCCGTCGTGGCCGTGGCGAACGGTGACGGTGTGGGACGCATCTTCCGCTCCCTGGGCGTGCACCACCTGATCCCGGGCGGGCAGTCCATGAACCCGTCCACGGCGCAGATCCTCGACGTGGTGGAGAAGGTCGAGTCCCCAGAGGTGGTGCTGCTCCCCAACAACGAGAACATCCATCCCGTGGGGATGCAGGCGTGCGAGCTGGCCACCAAGCCCATGCGCATGGTGCCGACGAGCGGCATCGTCGAGGGCTTCGCCGCCCTGCTCGAGTACGACCCCGAGGCCGGGGCCGAGGACAACAGCCAGTCCATGGCGGCCTCGGCGCGGCGCATCGTGGCCGGCGAGGTGACGCAAGCCGTGCGGGACGCTTCCGGCCCCGCCGGGCCCATCCACGCCGGTGACTGGATGGGGTTGTCGCGCGACGGCATCGAGGTGGTGGCCGACTCCTTGGTGGAGGCGACGTGCTCGCTCCTGGGCAAGCTGCTGCGCGACGAGCACGAGCTGGTGACGCTCATCGAAGGTGAAGGCACCGGCGTGGCCGAGACCCGGCGCATCACCGAGTGGATCGATGAGCACCGCCCCGGCCTCGCCGTCGAGGTGCACCACGGGGGTCAGCCGCTGTACCCCTACCTCGTCAGCATCGAGTGACCGCTCGCCGCCCCGGCGCCACGGCGTCGACCTCGCCGGCGGCACCACCGGCGGGCCGGCCGTTGCCCGCCCTGGCCGAGCTGCCGGTGTCACGGGTGCACCGGGTGGGGGAGAAGCGGGCCGAGGCGCTCGCCACCCTGGGCATCGAGACCGTGCTCGACCTCGTGACCCACTACCCGCGCCGCTACATCGACCGGACACGCCAGGCGTCGCTGGCGGAGCTTCAACCCGGTGACGAGGCGGTGGTCCTGGCGACGGTGCAGGCGTCGAGCACCCGGCGGACTCGTCAGGGGCGGGCGCTCGTCGAGGTCGACGTCGACGACGGCAGCGGACGACTGCGCGTCGGCTTCTTCAATCAGAGCTGGCGGGCCCGCCAGCTCCCGGTGGGGACCGAGGCCATGTTCTTCGGCAAGGTCGACCTGTACCGGGGGCGGCGGCGCATGACCAACCCCGTGGTCGACCTGGTCGGCAACCGCACCGGGCGCATCGTGCCCGTCTATCCCACCTCGGAGCGCTCCGGCGTGGGGGGGTGGGAATTCGGCGAATGGATCGATGAGGCGTTGCGTCGGGCGGGAGAGCTGCTCGACCCGGTGCCGCCACAGGTCCGCAGCCGTCTGGGGCTGATGGGACGGACCGAGGCGTTCCGGGCCATTCACGCGCCGCAGTCCTTCGACGAGCGCGACCGGGCCCGGCACCGCCTCGCCTTCGACGAGCTCCTGCGGCTGCAGCTGCAGGTGGTGCGCCGGCGTATCGCCCTCGAACGCGACGCCCGCGGCCTTCGTCACGTGGTCGACCCGCCTCCCGAGCGGGCCCTGGTCGCTCGCTTCCTCGCCGCCCTCCCCTTCTCGCTGACCGATGCCCAGCGCCGCGCCGTCGAGCAGATCGACGCCGATCTCGCCGGGCCGCTGCCCATGCACCGCCTGCTCCAGGGCGACGTCGGCTCGGGCAAGACGGTGGTGGCCCTGGCCGCTTTGCTGACCGCCGTGCAGGGAGGCCACCAAGGCGCACTGATGGCGCCGACCGAGGTCCTGGCCGAGCAGCACTACCTGTCGGTGCAGCGGCTCCTCGGCGATCTCACCGTTCCCGACCCTGGCCGGCTGTCGGGGACGCGTCCGCTCGAGCTGGCCCTGCTCACGAGCCGCACCCCGGGCGCAGAGCGCGCCCGGCTCCAGCAAGGGCTCCAGCGCGGGGAGGTGGACGTGGTGGTCGGGACCCATGCCCTCATCACCGAAGACGTCCTGTTCTCGAGCCTCGGGGTGGTGGTGATCGACGAACAGCACCGCTTCGGCGTGGAGCAACGCGCCGCCTTGCGGGCCAAGGGCCGCCAAGGCGGGGGCGCCGACCCCGACCTGCTGGTCATGACGGCGACACCGATCCCGCGCACCGCCGCCATGGTGGTCTTCGGAGACCTGGACGTCACCGAGCTGGACGAGCTGCCGCCGGGGCGCGCCCCGGTGTCCACGCACTGGGCGCGCACCGCGGAGGACGAGCAGGGCGCCTTCGAGCGGATACGTGCCGAGGTCGCCTCCGGAAGGCGGGCCTACGTGGTGTGCCCGCTCGTCGAGGGCTCCGAACGCGTCCAGGCCGCTTCCGCCACCGCCGAGCGGGAGCGCCTGGCCCACGGCGCCCTGGGCGGGCTGCGCCTCGGCCTGCTCCACGGCCAGCTCAAAGCGGCGGACAAAGAAGCGGTGATGGCCGCCTTTCGGGCCGGCGACGTCGACGTCCTCGTGGCCACCACCGTGATCGAGGTGGGTGTGGACGTCCCCGAGGCCACGGTCATGGTGGTCGAGGACGCCCAGCACTTCGGCATCGCCCAGCTGCACCAGTTGCGAGGGCGGGTGGGCCGCAGTGACCTGCCGTCGTGGTGCTACCTGGTGTCCGATGCCGACAGCCCCGAGGCGGTGCGGCGACTGCAGGCGCTCGAATCGAGTACCGATGGCTTCGAGCTCGCCGAGGTCGACCTCGAGCTGCGCGGCGAGGGCACCATCCTCGGCGTGAGACAGAAGGGCCGCAGCGACCTGAAGCTGGCGTCGCTGCGCCGGGGCGACCGCTCGCTGGTCGAGGCGGCCCGGACGGTGGCCGAGGAGCTGCTCGGCGAGGACCCCACCCTGCACGGCGTCCCCGGTCTGGCCGAGGAGGTCGATCTACTCGTGGGCGAAGAGGACGCCGCCTTCCTCGCCAAGAGCTGACCCTCCCCTACGCTCGCCGCCCGTGCGCGTGATCGCCGGTGCCTTGCGGGGGCGGCTGCTGCGAGCCCCGGCCGGGACCACCACCCGGCCCACCGCCGACCGGGTACGCGAAGCCATCTTCGACGTGCTCGGGAGCATCTGCCCGCTGGACGACCTCTCCGTGCTCGACCTCTTCGCCGGCAGCGGGGCCATGGGCATCGAGGCCCTGTCCCGGGGGGCGGCTTCCGCCGTCTTCGTGGAGCGAGACGTCAGCGCGCTCGGGGCGATCCGGGCCAACCTCGCCGCCCTGGGCCTCGACGACCGGGCCACGGTGGTCCGAGCCGACGCCCGCCGATGGCTGGCCGGCCGCCGGGCCGTGGCGGGAGCGCCCGCCCCGGCGAGCCCGTTCGACGTCGCGCTGGTCGACCCGCCCTACCACTTCGGGGAGTGGGGAGGCCTGCTCGAGGACCTCCACGCCTCCTTGGCCGTGCTCGAGTCCTCCCGTCCCGTGCCGGCGGCCCGGCGCTGGGAAACGCTCAGGTCCAAGCGGTACGGCGGTACGCTCGTCACAGTGGTCCGCCGCGCGCCCAGCGCGCCGAACCGGCCCTCGGCGGCCGAGTCCCCGCCGCATGGGACACCCGAGACACCCGAGACACCCGAGACACCCGAGACACCCGAGACACCCGAGACACCCCACCAGCAGCCAGCCGAGCAGAAAGGCACGTCGTGACCGTCGCCCTCGTCCCTGGGTCCTTCGACCCGTTCCACAACGGCCATCTCGAGGTGGTCGAGCGGGCGGCCCGGTTGTTCGACGAGGTGGTGGTGGCGGTGCTGCGCAATCCGCAGAAGGCCGAACCGCTCTTCAGCCTGCCCGAACGCGAGGAGATGCTGCGCGAGGCGGTGGTGCACATCCCCAACGTCCGGATTACGTCGGTGTCCACCTTGGTGGTGGAGGTGGCCCGCGACGTGGGCGCGTCGGCCATCGTCAAGGGGCTGCGGGCGGTATCCGACTTCGAGAACGAGCTGCAGATGGCCCAGATGAACCGGCAGCTGTCGGGCATCGAGACGTTGTTCATCCCCACCAGCTCCACGTCGTCGTTCGTGGCGTCCCGGTTGTTGCGCGAGGTGGCCCGCTACGGCGGCGACGTGTCCGCCTTCGTCCCCAAGACCGTGGCCAAGCGGCTGCAGGAGAAGTTCGCGTGACGGACCTCTTCGACGAGGATCCGTTCGCACCGCCCGAGCCCAGCGGCGATGCCGAAGGACTGATCCGCCAGGCCCTCGACGCCGTCGCCGCGGCGCGGGCCATGCCGTTGTCGGCTTCTGTGCTCGTGGCCAGAGACGAGCTCGTCGAGCTGCTCGAGGGGGCCCTCGACCGTCTTCCCGACGAGCTGCGACAGGCTCGCTGGCTGTTGAAGGAGCGAGACGAGTTCATCGCCCAGCGCAAGCGCGAGGCCGAGACCCTGCTCGAGGACGTCCGTGCCCAGGCCGAGCGGATGGTCCAGCGCACCGAGATCGTGCGCCAGGCCAACCAGGTGGCGCAGCGCATCCTGGACGACGCCCGGGAAGAGGCCAGGCGCCTTCGCCACGAGGCCGAGGACTTCTGCGACCAGAAGCTCGCCTCGTTCGAGATCGTGCTCGACCGCACCTTGAAGACGGTCCAAGCCGGCCGGGAGAAGCTGCAGGCCACGCCGGCTCCGCCTCCGCCTGCGGCCGACGTCGCCGGTGCCGAGGGGGGTATGGACAACGGCAGCGGCGCCTTCTTCGACCAGGACGACTCCGGGAGATGGTGATGGCGACGACGACGGCACGTCCGTTCCTGGTGCACGGGGCCCAGCTGCGCCGGCAGGTGGGCACCCGGTGGCACGAGGTGCGCCACGGGGTGATCGAGGACCTGGCCTGCTCGGGTTCGGCTGTGCCCGAGGACGCCGAGGTCGAGGCCGACGTGGTGCTCGAGTCGGTGGTGGGGGGCGTGGCCGTGGCGGGCACGGTGCGGGCCAGGTGGGTCGGCACGTGCCGGAGGTGTCTCGAGCCGGCGACAGACACGCTGGTCGTGCCGGTGCGCGAGCACTTCACTGAAGGCGGCGACGGCGAGGAGACCTACCCGCTGCACGACGGCGAAGTGGATCTCGAGCCCATGGTGCGCGATGCGGTGTTGCTCGAGCTGCCCCAGGCGCCGTTGTGCCGGCCCGAGTGCCTGGGGCTGTGCCCGTGGTGCGGGGTGAACCGCAACGAGGAGCAGTGCACCTGCGAACCGCCGCGACGGGAGCGGTGGGCGGCGTTGGACGCGCTCAAGGGTCTCGAGGGCTCCGCCGGCACGGCGGGCCCCGAGGGCACCGGCCGCCGCTAACCTGTTCCGTCCCCCGACCTGAGGTGTTGAGCGATGGCCGTCCCCAAGAAGAAGACCTCCAAGGCCAAGGGCCGTAGCCGCCGGGCGGCCAACTGGGTGCTCAACCTTCCCGCCCGCAGCGTGTGCCCGCATTGCAACCAGGCCAAGCTGCCGCACGTGGTGTGCCCGAACTGCGGCTGGTACAAGGGCCGGCAGGCTGTAGAGATCGACTAGTGGCGGCCGCCACCGTGCGCCGTCCCGGCGGGCCGGCGGACAAGGACCTCCCCGTGGCCGTGGACGCCATGGGGGGAGACAAGGCCCCGGGAGAGATCGTGGCCGGCGCCGTGCAGGCGGCAGGCGAGCTCGGTGTGGGCGTCGTCCTCGTCGGGCGGCCCGAGGAGATCGGCGACGCCGGTGGTCTCGAGGTGATCGAGGCCACCGAGGTGATCGCCATGGACGAGGACCCGGCCCAGTCGGTCCGTCGCAAGAAGGACTCGTCGTTGGTGCGTGCCGCCGAGGCGGTGCGCGACGGCCGCGCTCTGGCCATGGTCTCGGCGGGCAACACCGGCGCCACCATGGCCAGCGCCCTGCTGCGCATGGGCCGGCTGCCCGGCGTGGTCCGCCCCGCCATCGCCACCCCCGTCCCGAGGCCCGGCGCCACTCCGACCGTCCTCGTCGACGCCGGCGCCAACGCCGAGTGCACCGCCGCCATGCTGGTGCAGTTCGCCCAGATGGCGGCCGCCTACGTGTCGGCCCGCTACGGGGTCGAGGAGCCGACGGTGGCGTTGCTGTCCATCGGTGAGGAGCCCACCAAGGGCACGCCCCTGGTCAAGGAGGCCCACACCGCCTTGGAGGCGGCCGCCGGAGTGCGCTTTGTGGGCAACGTGGAGGGTCGCGACCTGCTCCCCGGAACGGCCGACGTCGTGGTCACCGACGGGTTCACCGGCAACGTCGCCTTGAAGACCCTGGAAGGGGCCCTGCGCTTCTTCATGGATGCCCTGGCGGAGGTGCTGGGCCGCGACGACGCCACCCGGCAGGCAGCGGAGGCCCTGCTGCCCCACCTGGCGCCGCTGGCAGCGGACTTCGACCCGGACAACACCGGTGGGGCCATGCTCCTCGGGCTGGACGGGGTGTGTGTGATCAGCCACGGCTCATCGTCGGCCCGCGCCGTCGTGTCCGCCGTCCGCGTGGCCCACGACGTGGCCGTGGGCGGCCTGGTCGGGCGCTTGGCGGGGTCGGTGTCCTCGGTTTCCGCTGCTGGGTGAGGGGCTGCCCACGGGCTGAGGTCGTGCCGGTTCGGCCGCCCCCACCAGGTAGGATTCGGCCCGAACCGAGCTGCCGTGCACGGGGCTCGGCGCCCCGTGAGACGACCCCGCAGGAGACCAGGTGCCCGCCGAGACCCACGTAGAGAAGGGGCCGCTCGACCGCCGCCAGGTGTTCGAGCTGATCCAGGAGCAGCTGGCCGACATCCTGGAGATCGAGCCGTCGGCCATCAGCGAGTCGTCCTCCTTCGCCGAGGACCTCGACGCCGACTCGCTGGCCCTCATCGAGCTCGTGGAAGCGCTCGAGGAGGAGCTCGGCGAGCGGACCGTCGGGTTCCGCATCGAGGACGAGGACCTCGAGGACCTGCGCACGGTCCGCGACGCGGTCGACTACGTCGTCGCCAAGCTCGGAGCGAGCTGAGACGGCCCTGCACGCCGGCTCCGGTGGCGCCCCCGGCGCCGAGACCCCCTCGCTCGATCCTCTGGTCGCCCGCCTGGGGTTCGAGTTCCTCGATCCCGCCCTGCTGGCCCAGGCCCTGTCCCACCGTTCCTGGTGCGCCGAGGCAGGGGGCCTGCCCTCCAACGAGCGCCTGGAGTTCCTGGGCGACGCCGTGCTGGGGCTGGTGGTAGCCGAACACTGCTACCGCACCTATCCCGAGCTGCCCGAGGGGTCCCTGGCCAAGGTGCGGGCCGCCGTCGTGAACACCAACGTGCTGGCCGAGGTGGCCGACGAGCTGGAGCTGGGGGGCACCGTCCTTCTCGGCCGAGGTGAGGACGCCTCGGGGGGCCGTCACAAGGCGTCGATCCTCGCCAACTCCATGGAAGCCGTCATCGGGGCGGTGTACCTGGACCAGGGTTGGGAGGCGGCCTCGGCCATGGTCCTGCGCCTGCTCGGGACGCGCATCACCGAGGCGGCGGCCGGCCCCGGCGCCGAGGACTTCAAGACCAGGCTGCAGGAGCTCGTGATCCGCCGGGCGGGGGAGCTGCCCCGCTACGAGGTGGACGGCGCCGGTCCCGACCACGCCCGGCGCTACACGGCCGCCGTCTACGTGGCGGGGGCGGCGGCGGGCAGGGGGGAGGGCCGGTCCAAGAAGGACGCCGAGCAGGCCGCCGCCCGGGAAGCCTGGGAGACCCTGGCCGGTTCCCGCCGGGGCGCAGGGCCGGCTGCGGGGGCGGGGGCGGCGGTGAGCGGAGCCGGGGCCGACGGCAGCGTCCCGGCCCCCGGCGGCGGACGAGACCATGCCTGAGCTCCCCGAGGTCGAGACCATCCGCCGCGACCTCGAGAAGGAGGTGGTCGGCAAGCGCGTCAAGCAGGTCGAGGTGAAGGGCAAGCGTTCCGTGCGCCGCCACAAGACCTCGACGGAGTTCCGGGGCCGCCTCGAAGGTCGCAAGGTCGCCGCTGTGCGCCGCGCCGGGAAGTACCTGCTCGTCGACCTGGACGACGGCGACGTGCTCGTCGTGCATCTCGGGATGAGCGGCCAGCTGCTCCGGGCCAAGAGCGCCAAGGAGCCGCTCGAGCGGCACACCCACGTGGTGATCACCTTCACCCAGGGCGGGCAGTTGCGATTCGTCGACCCCCGCACCTTCGGCGAGCTGTTCGTGACCAAGGCCGACGAGCTGGGGGCGGCCGTCTCCGAGCTGGCCCATCTCGGCTTCGATCCCCTGGAGGACGTCATGAGCTGGGCGCGCTTCGGCATGATGCTCGCCGACAAGCACACGACGCTCAAGGGCCTCCTCATGGACCAGAAGTTCGTGGCCGGCATCGGCAACATCTACTCGGACGAGATCCTCTTCGCCGCCGGGCTGCGCTACGACCGGTTGTCGGACTCGCTCTCGGCCCAGGAGGTGCGCCGTCTGTACCGGGCCATGGTCGAGACGCTCACCGAGGCCGTGAAGATGCGCGGTTCGTCACTGGCCGACGAGCAGTACCGCGACCTGTACGGCGAGGTCGGCGAGTTCCAGGGCCAGCACCAGGTGTACGACCGCGAGGGGCAACCGTGTCGGCGGTGCCGGAATCCGCTCGTCAAAGTGCGGGTCAACGGCCGCTCCGCCTTCCTCTGCGAGCACTGCCAGATCTAGGCCGGAGCCGGGCCCGGGCGGTCCCCCGGGCGCCCCGGGACGGCCGGTAGGGTGGCCGCAAAATGTTCCTCAAGTCGCTCACCTTGAAGGGCTTCAAGTCCTTCGCCGACCCCGCCACCTTGTACTTCGAGCCCGGTATCACCGTGGTGGTGGGACCGAACGGAAGCGGAAAGTCCAACGTGGTGGACAGCGTCGCCTGGGTGCTCGGCGCCCAGGGGCCGCGCACCGTCCGTTCGTCGAAGATGGAGGACGTCATCTTCGCCGGGTCCGCCGACCGCCCTGCGCTGGGGCGCGCCGAGGTCTCGCTCACCATCGACAACCGGGCGGGGCGGCTACCCGGTGGCCTGGCCGAGATCACCATCACCCGCACGCTGTTCCGATCCGGCGACAGCGAGTACGCCATCAACGGCCAGCCCTGCCGGCTCCTCGACGTCCAGGAGCTGTTGTCGGACTCCGGGGTGGGGCGCCAGCAGCACGTGATCGTCGGCCAGGGCCAGCTGGACGGCATCTTGAACGCCCGGCCCGAGGACCGCCGGGCCGTGATCGAGGAGGCGGCCGGGGTGCTCAAGCACCGCCGGCGCCGGGAGCGGGCCGAGCGTCGCCTGGCCGCGGCCGAGGAGAACCTCGACCGCCTCGCCGACCTGCTGCGCGAGGTGCGCCGCCAGATGCGGCCCCTCGAGCGCCAAGCGGCGGCGGCGCGTTCGCACGCCGTGCTGGCCGACGAGTTGCGGGGGCTGCGCCTCTATCTCGTGGGACGTGAGCTGTCGGCGCTGGAGGAACGCCGCCGGTCCGGCGCCGCCGACTGCGAGCGCCTGCGCACCCACGAGGACGTCCTGCGCCGGACGATGGCGGAGCTCGACGTGGCCGCCGACGCCGCTGCCGCCGAGCTGTCTGCTCGGCGCGGCGAGGACCTGGTGGTGGCGCTCACCCGCGCCCAGGCCCTGGCCGAGCGGTGCCGGGGGATGGGGGCGGTGCTCGCCGAGCGGCGCCGCTCGCTGGTGCGGGACCTGGAGGCGGCGGCCGACGTGGACGTGGTGTCGACGCTGGAGGCCGATGCCGCCCGGCTGGCCGCCGAGCTGGCTGCGCTCGGCGCCCAAGAGGGGGCGCTCGAACCTGAGCGCGCCCAGCTGGCGTCGGGACAGCGGGAGCTGGCGGCGGCGGTCTCCGAGCATCAGGCGGCCTTCGCCGACGAGGCGGGGCTGCGACGGGCCGAGGAGGCCTTCGCCGTGGCCCAGGGACAGCTGGCCCCCCGCCGTGCCGCCATCGAGCGGGACCAAGCCAGCTTGGAGCGCGTGGAGCAGCGGCTGGCCTCGATGGCCGAGCGCCGGGCCGGGCTCGAGAGCGAGCGGGCCGGGCTGCGCCGGCAGGCCGACGAGCTCGTCACCGAGCTCGACCTGGCCGAGCCGGCCGCCGAGCGGGGCGGCCGCGC
>DMNK01000148.1 GCA_003453695.1 Acidimicrobiaceae bacterium
GGCCCCGGCGCATTTGCCACCCGTGCCCGAGATCTGACCGTTCACGTAGAACGTGCCCGTGAGGCCGAGCCAGGACGGCAGATAGTTGCCGACGTGCTCGACACCCGACGCATGGGTCGAGTGCGAGTTGTTGGCTGATCCTCCCGATTTGGCGGGAAACCCGTCCACATGCACCCACCACGAATGATGAGTGATGACCGTCGAGGTGTTGCCGTGCCAGTGCACCGTGCCGTTGCGGTCAACCTCGAGAGGACGCGACGAAGAGGCGCCGCCTCCGCCTGGTGCCGTCGCCACCGTCAGCAGTCCCCCGTTCCCGTCGAAAGACGTGCCGGACCCCTGGCAACCGCCGCTTCCGGTGAGAGTCACACCAACAATGTTCGAGGCGCTCGCCCGCGAACTAGCGGCTGACGTGGCGCTCCATGCGAGAGTTGCGAGGAGCGCCACACTTGCGATGACTGTTCCCGCTGCGAGCTTTCTGCCGGTCATGGTGAACCTCCTCACAAGCACATCAGCAGCGGTGGGTCAGCGCCCTTGGCCTGCCTCTAGGCACAACGGGACTTGCAGATAGGTGGAACTCCAACGTCATTCGAGGGCTTGTCAGAGCGGTAGGCAAGCGCCGCCGCCGTTCGGCGTGCGGACCTTTCGACACCCCGTGCGCCCATCGAGCACCTTCCGCCTCTGGCGCTCTGGCGCCGGCGGTGCTTTGCTGAGTCGTCGAAAGCTTCTACTCAGGCGGGCGTATTGTCAACGATCTTGGAGCCGGCGCTGCAGGTGTGAGGCTCGGATGGGTGGAGACGATGGGACTCGAACCCACGACCCCCTGCTTGCAAAGCAGGTGCTCTTCCAGCTGAGCTACGTCCCCGAGATTTCGGCGCGGGCGCGGAATTGTACCGCAGCGCCTTCCGAGCGAGACCTCAGCGCAACGCTGGGAGCAAACATGTGCGAGGCGGGCCGTCGGTCGATGGGACGGCCATCCCAGGGCCTCGAGCGTGCAGGTGGAAGGATCTTGCGATGGCGGCCGTGCTCGACAACGACCGGCCCAGTTCCGCCGCAAGAGAGCCTTTACTGGTTACTGCGACGACGCGTCGGGTGGTGTCTCGCTTGTCCGCTCGAACCGGAACTGGCGTTTCCCCCCATCTTCCTCATTCTCCTTGACGACCAGCGATTCTCGGGGCTCACGAACGTCGTCGCGTCGGTCACGTAGACGCAACTCGACAAGACGCTCTTGCCTCGAGTCCGAGAGCTGCCCGACAGTTGCAAGGAAGTTGAGTCGACGAAGTTCGTCGTCCTCGTCAGGGCTAAGCCCATTACTGAGAATGCAGAGAGGTTCAACGTCCTGTGTTGTGTGTCTAGCGCGTCGCATACTGGGCGCGTCGGATTCCGCACAACAACGCCATAGAGCCGAAGGTCCCATGCGTGGCCAACGAATCAGCAATGTAATTTGGCGTTAGCAAGTGTTACTTACTGCGAACAAGCAGGCGAGAGTCTCACGTGCCCAGCAACTGGCCGACCTCGTCAAGGAGCCGGCTCGGGGCTACAGGCTTCGGAAAGAAAGCACGCACTCGCGGGTCTGGCGTCGGGGCCACGTTTGAGCCCGACACGAGGATGACAGGCGGCAGCTGTGCCACCCGGTCGAGGAGGTCAAGCCCAACGCGGCTTGGTTCTCGGCCCCTCCGGCCTGAGAGGCCGAGATCGAGGATGAGGAGGCTCACGCGGCCAGCCGCCAGATGGGCGAGGGCGTCCTCGACGTCGGTTGCTTGGCTCACCGCATAGCCGGCGGCTTCGAGGATGTCCGCGGTGGACTCGCGCACTGCCGCGTCGTCGTCAACCACCAGGATACGAGCGACGACCTCCGGAGTTCGCTCGGTCATCATGACACCCCCGCCTCCGCCGAGAGAGCTGTGCCAGCTCAGCAAACACGACCCGTCTTCGGCGAGGTAGGGACGAAGGTCCCATCTTCCTCAAGTGCGTTGGTGTCAGCCGGTGACGTTGGCAGCTCATCAGGCTCGCCCGGCGGGCCCCGGGCCTGCAGACTGGGAGGGTGGACGTCGGCGAGGTTGCCGAGGAGCTCTATGGGTTGGCTCCCGGCGAATTCACGGCGACGCGCAACGTCCGGGCCGCCGACGCTCGCAAGCAAGGTGATCGGCAGCTCGCCGAAGCCATCTCCGCGCTCAGGAAGCCAACCGTCGGTGCCTGGGCGGTCAACCGGCTGGCACGCCGGCGGGCTCACGAGCTGAGGCGGTTCCTCGACCTCGGCCCGGCGCTGCGCGCCGCCCAGGAGGAGCTGGCCGGCGACGCCATCCGAGCGCTCTCCCGGAAGCGTCAGGAAACGGTCCGCGCCCTGGTCGAGGAAGCTTGTGCGCTTGCCGAGGAAGCCGGTCAGCGACTCAACGACGCCGGTCGGGTGGAGGTCGAACGCGTCCTCGAGCAGGCGCTGGCGGAACCGGTGCTCGCCGACGCCGTCCGCGGTGGGCGATTGACGACGGCGCCGCCCGCAGCCGGCGGCACCGGGTTCGGGCTCGAGGCCCTGCCTGCCTCCGGAACCAGCCGTGACCGGCGCCCCCATCGTCAAGCGGCTCCACCCGACGAGACCCCGGTCCGCCAACGGGAGCTGACCGAGGCCAAGCGTCGGGCGCACGACGCACGCCGGAACCGGGAACGAGCCGAGAAGGCGCTCGCACGCGTCAGGGCGCGTGTCGCCCAAGCCGAGCAACGGCTCGACGCGTTGCGAGCCGAGGAGCGGGCCGCCGCCGACCAACTCGGCGAGGCTCGAAAGGCTGCACGGGAGGCGCAACACGACGAGAAGCGGGCAGAGGCGGCCGCTCGTCGATCTCGGACCTGAGGGCAGCCGAGGCTAGGGGCCGGCCAGCTCCCGTTTGCGCGTCTCCCATCCCTCGATCATGGAGACGAAGTGGGCCGGGTTGTAGATGTCCTCCTCCGACCCCCACATCCCGGCGCCTGCGTACTTGAGAAGCGTGAAGTTGTACGCCTGGTGGATGCTGCCGTCGCCGGGGTCGGCCATCCGATTCCAGACCTGACACACCACCCACCCTCGGTCCTCGTCGATGACGGACCATTCGATGGGGAACGCCACCATGGCGCTGCCGGGATACTCCGCCATGGTCTTGGTGATCCAGCCCCGTATCGCTTCCCGGCCCCGCATGGTGCCGAACAGGTGCTCGATGTACTCGGCGTCCTCGGTGAAGAGATCGGCCCAGCAGTTCCAGTCGCCGCTTGCCGCAGCTTCCTGGGCGGTCGCTTCGTAATGGGTGAACGCCCTCTCGAGCTCGTCTCGACTCCAGCCACTCATGCGAGCGACACTAGGCCGAGGCGTCGCCTGCCGCGGCGTCACGGTCAGGCGGGAGGTCGACATGGCGGACGGCATCACGGTTGCGCACCGGGACGACGGCTCCTTCGACGTCGAGGTCCGCCGAGGTTCGACCACCTCCCGTCACGTAGTGACCGTGCCGGCCGATCTGGCGGTCCGGGCCGAACGGCCCGACGCCGATCCCGTCCGGATGATCGAGGTCTCCTTCGAATTCCTTCTGGAGCGAGAGCCTCCTTCGTCCATCCTGCGGAGCTTCGACCTCGACGTCATCGGCCGGTACTTCCCTGAGTACCCGCACGAGCTGGCCCGGCGGCTGGCCTGACCGCCGAGGCATAGGGTCACCCTCGCGATGGCCGTCGCCCAGCCTCCTCGGCACGTCGAGTTCGAGACCTGCTGCAATTTCCGCGACCTCGGTGGCTACCCGGCCGCCGACGGGCGCCGCACCCGCTGGCGCCGGCTGTTCCGCGCCGACGGCCTGACCCGGCTGTCGGCCGGCGATCGCGCCGTGCTGAGGTCCCTCGGAGTGCGCAACATCATCGACCTGCGCACCGAGCTCGAGGTCGAGTCCCGTGGCCGCTTCCCCGAAGACGTCGAGGGCGTCGCCTACCACCACCTTCCCCTCACCGACACGCTGCCGGGCGCCGAGGACGTCCCCGACTGGGGCCAGCCTTCGTTCGTGGCCCGTCGCTATGCCTCATATCTCGACGGCGGCGGCGCCAGCCTCCGGGCCGCCCTCGACCTGCTCGGCGATCCCGGCAACCTCCCGGCCGTGTTCCACTGCAGTGTGGGCAAAGACCGCACCGGGGTGCTGGCTGCGGTGGTCCTCGGCCTTCTCGGTGTGCCCGACGAGGTCATCGTCGAGGACTATGTGCTGTCCTCAGTGGCAATGGCCCGCATCCTCGAGCGGCTCCAGGAGGAGTACCGGGACGCCGCTGAGACCGTGGCGCGTTTCGCTCCGGTCATCCTGTCGGTGGAGCCCGCCTCCATGGAGGGCTTCCTCGAGGCGGTGCACGGCCGGTTCGGGTCATTCGACGCCATGGCTGAAGCGCTCGGTCGCACCGCCGCCGTCGAGCGGCTCCGAGGCGATCTCCTCGAGCCCGCTTGACCTCAGCGCGCCGCCGAGTCGATGCGGGCCATGGTGTCGTCATCGAGGCGTCCGGCCACCTCCAGCGCCGTCATGTTCTCGCGGACCTGCTCGACGCGGCTGGCGCCGGTGATCACGGTGGACACCCGAGGGTTCTTCGTGCACCACGCCAGCGACAGCTGAGCCAGCGTGCAGTCGAGGTCGTCAGCGATGTCCTTGAGCGCTT
Source organism: Acidimicrobiaceae bacterium (assembly GCA_003453695.1). Classification (GTDB taxonomy): domain Bacteria; phylum Actinomycetota; class Acidimicrobiia; order Acidimicrobiales; family UBA8190; genus UBA8190. The sequence continues at coordinate 4,639 of DMNK01000148.1, forward strand.
TGACCTTGGCGTTGGCGCCGGGGTCGGTGAGCATGTCGCGTAGCCATTCGTAGCCCGGCAGGCTGGCGCGGCTGCCGTTGGGCACGCCGTCCAGGTACTTGCCGGTCAGTAGCCCCGATGCGAGCGGGCTCCACGTCGTCAGCCCGAGGCCGATGTCGTCGTACAAGCGGGCGAACTCCCGCTCGACCTTGCGCCTGGTCAACAGGTTGTACTGCGGCTGTTCCATCACCGGCTTGTGCAGGTGGTGCCGCTCGGCGACTTCCCAGGCGGCCCTGATCTCCTCTGCGGCCCACTCCGAGGTCCCCCAGTACAGCGCCTTGCCGGCGCTCACGATGTCGGACATGGCCCAAACCGTTTCCTCGATGGGCGTGTCGGGGTCGGCGCGGTGGCAGAAGAGCAGGTCCACGAAGTCGAGCCCGAAACGTTCGAGTGACCCGTCGATCGCCTGCATGAGGTACTTGCGGTTCAACGTGTTGCGCATGTTGGGCTCATCGGAGAGCCCCCAGTACAACTTGGTGGAGACGACGTAGCTATGGCGGGGCCACTTCAAGGCGGCGAAGGCCTGGCCCATGATCCGCTCGGACTCACCGCCCGAGTAGGCCTCGGCGTTGTCGAAGAAGTTGACCCCTGCCTCACCGGCAGCGGCGATGCTCTCTGTGGCCAGACCGGTGTCGAGCTGAGGACCGAAGGTCACCCACGAGCCGAAAGACAACACGCTGACCTGGAGGCCGCTGCGGCCCAGATGCCGGTACTCCATCTCCATGGCGGGCGCACCTTTCCGGGCCGACGGTTCGAGCGTCGCCTCACCGTAGGAGCAGGTCTCGGCCTGCTCAAGCCGACCGATCCCGACGACGCGGCGGCGCCTCGCCCCCTCGCCCCCTGCCGTCGATCCGGGCTGCCGGCTAGGGCCGACCCGCCCCCATCAGACCGTTCGGCCAGATGGGCTGGATCTGCACGTCCTGGCCGCTGCTCGGGGCGTCGACCACATCACCGTTGCCCACGTAGATGGCCACGTGCTGGGCATAGCCCCCCGAGCCCCAGAACACGAGGTCGCCGGGCTCCATGGCCGACAGGGGGACTTGGGGGACGGCCTGCATCTGGGCGTCTGCGGTGCGAGGGATCGACACGCCGGCCTGCCTCCACGACCACTGGGTCAGCCCCGAGCAGTCGAAGCCGTGCCCAGGGTCCTCGGCGCCCCACTGGTAGGGGACTCCGATCTGGCTCTCGGCGGCCTGGACGGCGGCTCCTCCTCCGCCGCTGGGAGCCAGATTTCCGAACGTCATGCGACTGGCCCGGGCGTTCTGCTGGGCGACGAGCCCGGCGATCTGGCTGTTGAGCGAATGCAGCGTTCCCTGCTCCGAGGCAGCGGTGGCAGAAGCGGCGTTACGGGCTGCGGCCGCCTGACTGAGGGCCGCCTGAGCCTGCGCGTCGCTCGCCTGGAGCTGTGCCTCTTCGGTGTTCAGTTTTGCTTCGGCCGCTTGCAGCGCGTCGATGGCGCTCGTCACGCCGTTGGCTGCGAGCTGTGTGTACTCAGAGGTCACCGCCGCTTGCTCCCCGGTTGCGCCGAACACTCCTCCCAGTCCCGAGTCGCTCGCACCTGTCTCGTAGCTCTGTAGCGCCTGGGTGCGCAGGTTGGCCTGATCTGCCGACACTTGCGCCTGGTCCTGAGTGATCGATGCGCGCACCTGGTTCATCTGCCCCTGGATGGCCGACGCCCGTTCCTGTGCCAGCTCGTACTGCTGATCGAGGGCGTCGAGCCTGCTCGAGTCCGCCCGGAGTTGGGCGTTCACCTGCGCTGCCTGGGCGCGCGCATTGGAGAGGGTGTCAGCACCGGCCCCCCGCGCCAGGGGAGGCAGGACGAAGGCCACCACTGTGACGACAGATCCCGCGAGGAGTGCCGCACTTCGATGCGGACTCCGCCGTCCGGACCGTGCCGTCGAGGACATCTCGACGTCAGTCACAATGGGCGGACTGCTTAGCAAGCCCTATGACACGCTCGCAAAACACGTAATTGCCTGTGCAAACGACAGCAGCTTCACCTGGGTTTTTGGCAATTCGTAGGGCAAAACCTCTTTACGCCGCCAATCTCAGGAAAAGACCTCGCCACCGTTGGCATCGAGCGCGTGTCCGGTGACCGCTGCAGCGAGATCGGAGGCCAAGAACACCACTGCTCCGGCCACGTCTCTGTCAGTGGGAATACGTCCGAGTGGGATGTCAGCGGTGAGCTCGGCCAGCACCTCGTCCTCGCTCACCCCGCGTTGTTCTGCGGTGGCCTGCACGTACATCTCGACTTGTGGTCCCCACATCCATCCCGGCAGGACCGAGTTGACGCGGATGCGAAAGCGGCCGAGCTCCTTGGCGAGGACGCGGGCTGCCGCCAAGAGGCCGCCCTTGGAGACGGCGTACCCACCCTGCTGCGCCATTGGTTTGCGGACGATCATGGAGTTGACGAACACGATCGATCCGGCACCTTGTTCGATCATCTGCGGGACGAAGGCCTTCGTCACCTGAAGCGGCCCGAAGAGGTTGACCTCGGTGAGACGGCGCCACTCGTCGAGTTCGACGCGCCGGAAGGTCTTGAAGACGTCCTCGGTGTAGGCGTTGTTCACGAGGGCGTCGACGCGGCCGAAGGCCTCGAGGGTGCGCTCCACCAGCGCCGCACACTGTCCGGCGTCGGTGATGTCGGTGGGGACGACGACGGCGGTTCGGCCGAGCTTCTCCACCTCCCGCGCCACCTCCTCGAGCACGGCTCGGCGCCGGGCGGCGAGCACCACGTCCGCCCCCTGGGCGGCAGCCAGCAGCGCCACTTGGCGGCCCAGGCCGGGCCCCGCGCCCGACACCACGCACACCCGATCTTCCAGCAACACTGGCCCTCCCCAGGGCGCCGGCCAGCTGCCAGCGACCGGCGGGGACCCTATCTGGCAGCGGCCCTTGCCTGCCCGAAGGCCGGATTCGGGGCTTCGGGGCGCCGTTGGGCCGAAAATCCTTGTCAGAAAGGCGAAGGAGGCAGATATTGGGAGGTGGACCCGGCTCTTCCGCCGGCCCACCCGCACAGCGAGCACTCCGGGGGCGCTTCCGTGACCGTGGACCCGTTCGAAGCCATGGAGCCCGTCGGCTGGGACGCGCCCATTCGCCCGTTGCACCCGGTCCCCCGGGCGACGAGCCACGCCAAGATCCTCGAGATGGCCCGGGAACTCCCCACCGTGGCAAACAAGGGCGACCACGCCCGGCTCAGCCGGGAGGCGTCGGCCCTGCTCGAGGTGTTCGTCCGGCATGCCGAGGAGGAGCGCCCCCTGGTGCTCCGCCTTCCCCCGTTGACGGCGCGCCTGGTCGAGAAGGGCCAGCAGCGGATCGTCGACCGGCTGGTGTCGTTGGTCCTCGAGGCGGACCTGGCCGAAGCCCCGTGCCGGTGCACGGCCCTGGCCGACGAGATCTCGTCCCTGGTCGAGGTGCAGATCGTCTCCGAGGAGTGGGACCAGTCCGACCGCTGACGGGTCCGTAACCCGGGCCCGGGACCGGTTCGACGTCGGTCGGTGTCGCGGGCCTCGCAGCCCCGCGTCCCCGGTCCTCACGTGCGTCTCCTGGGTGAGGGCGGCCGTACTCCCTATCCTGGCTGGCCTTCGTCCATCCCGGGCGCATCGCAGTGCCGGTCCCGCTAAGGCCGTGACAAAGGAGACCACCCATGAGCGGTCACCGAACAGGAACGCGTGAAGAGTGGCTCCACGCCCGGCTGGAGCTCCTCAGGGCCGAGAAGGAACACACTCGTCGAGGCGACGAGTTGACGAAGATGCGACAGGAATTGCCCTGGGTCCGCATGGACAAGGAGTACCGCTTCGACACCGAGAGCGGCGAAGCCTCACTGGCTGACCTGTTCCGAGGCCGTTCGCAGCTTCTCGTGTACCACTTCATGTTCGGGCCCGAATACGAGGCAGGCTGTCCGGCGTGCTCGGCCATCGCCGACGGCTTCAACGGCGTCGCGGTTCACCTCGCCAACCATGACGTGATGCTCTGGGCGGTGTCGCGCGCACCGTTCGAGAAGCTCGAGGCCTACAAGAAGCGGATGGGCTGGACCTTTCCGTGGGCTTCGTCGTTCAGGAGCGACTTCAACTACGACTTCGACGTTTCCCTCACCGAGGCGCAGGAGGCGTCAGGCACCTATGAGTACAACTTCCGCGAGGAGTCGGTGTGGTCACCGCCCGAGGACGAGCGTGGGCCGTTCGACGCGTGGGCAGGGACCACGGGCACCGGCTGGGCGACCTATACGCGCCAGCGGCCCGGCATGAGCGCCTTCGTGCTGCAGGACGGCGTGGTGTACCACACGTACTCGGCCTACGCCCGGGGCCTGGACGGCCTGTGGGGCATGTATCAGTGGCTCGACCGGGCACCGTCAGGGCGAAACGAGGCCCGCCAGCCCGACGACCCGCTCAACTTCTTCCGGCGACACGACGAGTACGGACCGAGCTAGGGGGCGACGACAGGGTGAGCGGCGGGACCCAAGGCTCGGGAGCAGTCGTGACCGGCGCCCCCGTCACCCGGCGGTCGAGCCCGGAGTACGGGCTCAAGCGAGCACAACGGCTCCGACGGCGCCTCCCGCGATCATCGCCGCCCCGACGACCCGGCTCCACACCGTCGCCATCGGAGCGATCTTCTCGAGCAGGACGAAGGTGCCGATCGCTGCCACCCAGACGAGGTTCATGACGCCGCCGACGAAGAGCAGGGCCATGAGCACCCAGCAACATCCGAGGCAGTAAACACCGAGGTGCACGCCCGTCCGCAACCCTCCGGCCCGGCCGGAGTGCCAGTGTGCAGCGATCGTCCGGGCGGGGTCGCGGCACCGGTCGAGGCAAACCCGCTTCAACGGCGTGAGCTCGTAGATCCCGGCGGCGGTCACGACGAGGGCCCCCAGGCGGGCGTCGTCGATGGCCATCGAACTGGAAAGCAGGGACAATCGGCCGAGTCCCCACTGGGCTGCCGTCAGGGCCACGCTCGAGGCCATCCAGAGGCTCAGGTAGCCGGCCACGAGCGACAACACCGGGCTGATCGGCGTGCCTAGGCGCCCTGCCTTCCTGGCGACGGCGGCGTAGACGAGCGTGAGCGGAACAGCGGACGGGAGCATCATCGCCACCATCATCACGGCCCACATGAGGAGCGTCACGACGAAGTCACCCACCGTCCAGGCGTGCAACGTCCCCATCGACATCTTCATGGACATGTCGGCTGAGCCGCCCATTTGTACTCCGGGAACGGAGTGGAACCCGAAGACGAGATACACCCATGCCCCGCCAGTGGCGGCGGCGAGTGCACCGATGACGACGAGCCCCTCCATCCGCGTGCTCGCAGGCCCCGAGCCGGTGCGCGCCAAGACGCCCTTCACTCCGCTCACGGCCGATGTCACCTGACGACTCCCGCCTGGGTGAGATGCAACTCCCCGAACAGGGCGTTGGTGTTGGTGAACTCCAAGGCGATGGGCCCGTGAGCCTTGGCGGAGCCGCTTCCGACCTCGGCTGATCTGAACTCGAAACCGGTGCCGAAGTGGATCTCCCTTTCGACTTGCTGGCCCGTGAACTCGCTCACGATGGGCGAGCCCGTCGCCTCGACGACACCGTCGATCTTGAGGGTGGCGGTTCGCCCGTCGACGTCGATGCTGATGTCGATGGGGGCGTAGAGGGTCGGGTGCACTGAGGCCATCGTGCTGTTGTAGACGAAGAACATCGTGGCACCGGGGTCGGTGGCCTCGCCGTGCAGGATCTTCCTGATCGCCTCCCGCTGCTCGGGGTCGGCTCTCTCGTCGATGATGGCCTGCTGCGCCCCGTTCCCGTCTCTGATCTCACCGGGCCATTGGAGGAGCATGGCCCACGTGAGGCCATCCAGCCTGGTTCCGTTGAAGTTCCCTTCTTCGATGATCCCTCCGCTCACCGCCTCGCAGTGGCCGTAGGTGCTGAGGGCGCCGAACTGACAAGGGCAGCCCCAGGCGCAGTTGCAGTTGACGAACTCCGGACCACGGATCATCCACTGATCGGCCATGGCGACCTCCGCTGGGCGACGCCGGAAGAGGTTAGGTCGGCCTGCTCCAGCGTGAAGCCGCTCGACGCCAGAGTCGAAGGCTGAGGACCTGGTGCGGTGGTCGGCGCGCACCGGATGGTCCTGGCACGATGGAGGGATGACCGGGAGGTTCCTTCGGCGGTCGGCGTGCATCTCTCGTGGGACAGCCCCTCGGGAGACCCATGGTTGATCTCGTGTACACCGCCAATGCCTCCGTCGACGGGTACACCGAGGACCCTGACGGCCGCTTCGACTGGTCAGAGCCGGACGAGGAAGTCTTTTCCTTCATCACGGAGCTCGAGAGGCAGGCCGGCACGTACCTGTACGGGCGCAGGATGTACGAGGCCATGGTCTACTGGGAGAGCGCCGACCCGGAGGAAGGGTATGTCCGGGAATTCGCCGAGATGTGGCGGAACGCGGACAAAGTTGTGTATTCGCGCAGCCTGGACTCCGTGTCCAGTGCCCGGACCACCCTCGAGCACGATTTCGACCCTGAGGTCGTGCGCCGCTTCAAGGCCGCTGCTGCCCGGCGTATCACTGTCGGTGGCGCCGACCTCGCCGGGCAAGCGCTCGCTGCTGGCCTCGTAGACGAGCTCCGCCTGCTGATCGTGCCCGTGGTGCTCGGTGGCGGCAAGCCGTGGCTTCCCAGAGGCGTGCACTGGCCCCTTCGGCTGCTGGAGACCCGGCGCTTTGCCAGCGGCGTCGTCTACCTCCGGTACCGACTGGACCTCGACCGGAGGGACTAGTCGATTACACCGGGGAGAGGCATCATTGAGCCGTGGACGAACCATCCGGAGACCTCGGCATCGAGACGGCAGTCGAGGACTGGGATGGCGAGGCCTGGCAGGACGAAGTCGTTTGGCAGGTTCGGGAACCCGCTTGGTGGTGGGGATGGGTGGCCCTCGTCTTGTCGCTCGCCGGATTCGGTGATTCGCTCTACCTGACGATCGACCACTTTCAGGGCACCATCCCCGTATGCGCAGCCAACGGCATCGTGGATTGCGCCAAGGTCACGACAAGTCCCGAGTCGGAGATCTTCGGGTTGCTACCGGTGGCCCTGCTCGGCCTGATCTTCTACACCGTCCTTGTGGGGGTCAACGTGCCCCCCCTGTGGCGCTGGAGAGGGACAGCAGGCAGAGTTCTGTCCTACGCCCGCCTCGCCTTGGCCATGATCGGAATCGGCACGGTGTTCTACCTCTTGTACGCCGAACTGTTCAGCATCAAGGCGATCTGTCTGTGGTGCACGGGCGTCCACGTGATCACATTCTTGATGTTCGTCCTCGTGGTGGCGACCTTCCCGATCATGACGGCTTTCTCACGTCCTGAGCCGAGCTGACTGCATCATCGAGGGGCCGACCTAGCCACCGTAGCAAACAGGCCCCAGCGCTCTCGCACAGCCCGGTCGGCTCTGGCGAACATGGAGTCGACGGCGATGCCGACGAGCAGGATCACGATCATGTCCGGCCAGGATCACCCGCCAGTGGTTCGGCTCCGGTGTTCCTGAAGGAGTACCAGCTTCGGCCAGCCGGCTGAGGCCCAGTCCAGGGAATGGCTGGCGATACCGGACGGCCCCGGCCATCCTCTTGGCCCCATTGGACCGATCCCAAGCCGGCAGTACCGGGCGGTCGCC
>DMNK01000065.1:0-1250 GCA_003453695.1 Acidimicrobiaceae bacterium
GTCAGGCGGCGCTCGATGCCGTGGATGGCAAGGGGATGTGGATCTGGCAACTCGCCGATACGGCGGGAGGTGACCCGGCCGCCATCGTCGCCGACGCCAAGCGCGCCGGCCTTCACCAGCTGTGGGTCAGGGTGGCCGACTCGAAGGACGGGTTCTACGGCGCCGACGCGCTGAGCCGGCTCGTGCCCCTGGCCCACCAACAGGGCATCGCCGTCATGGGCTGGGGCTTTCCCTATCTCTACGACCCGGTCCGCGACGCCAACTGGACGGTGGAGGCCATCGACTGGTCCTCGGCCGGTGCCCATCTCGACGGGTTCAGCGCCGACATCGAGACCGCCTCGGAAGGCGTCGACCTCACTGCCCAGCGGATCGCCGTCTACCTGTCGGTCATCCGCCACGAGCGACCGGGCGAGCTCTTGGTGGCGACGGTGTTCCCGCCCACCGACCACCAGTGGGCCACGTATCCGTACCAGACCATCGCGCCCTACGTGGACGCGTTCGCCCCCATGGTCTACTGGGGCTGCGAGCAGCCGGTGCTCGCCGCAGGCCAGGCTCTTTCCCGCCTCGGGCCCCTGGCGCCGGTGCACCTCATCGGGCAGGCCTACAACATGGCCGACGAGGGCGGCCGCACCGCCCCGCCCAGCCCGGCGGAGATCAACGCCTTCCTCGTCACCGCCCACCAGGGCGGGGCGCTCGGTGCATCGTTCTGGAGCTGGCAGGCGATCGATCCCGACGAGTGGTCGGCCATGGCGTCGTTCGCCTGGTGAACGGCCATTCGCCGGCCCACCTGTGAGGAGGACAGCTGTGTCACGAGTTCGGGTCCACAACTTCTCGGTGTCGCTCGACGGATTCGGCACCGGTGACGGGCAGAGCCTCGAGGCGCCCTTCGGGCACGCCGGCAACCGGCTGCACGAGTGGTTCTTCCCCACCCGGACGTTCCAAGGGCTGCACGGCACCCAGGGAGACGCGGGCGGCACCACCGGCGTCGACGACGCCTTCGCCAGTGGATGGGAGAGCGGCATCGGCGTCGAGATCATGGGGCGCAACAAGTTCGGGCCCCAGCGCGGACCATGGCAGGACGAAGCCTGGAGGGGCTGGTGGGGCGACGACCCGCCCTTTCACACCCCGGTGTACGTGCTCACCCATCACCCGAGGCCTTCGCTCGAGATGAAGGGCGGGACCACGTTCCACTTCGTCGACGCCGCTCCCGCCGAGGCCCTCGAGATGGCCAAGGAGGCCGCTCGTGGCCT
>DMNK01000065.1:1435-2093 GCA_003453695.1 Acidimicrobiaceae bacterium
GATGTCCGCATCGGCGGCGGCCCGTCGACCGTCCGCCAGTTCCTGGCCGCCGACCTGATCGACTACCTGCACGTCGCGGTCGTGCCCATCGTCCTCGGACGGGGCGAGCGCCTGTGGGACGGGCTGGAGGCGCTCGAACAGCGCTTCGATGTGGAGTCCGTCACCTCTCCGAGCGGAGTCACCCACCTCACCTTCTCCCGCCGCTGAGGCGAGGCCATGTCGCGCCGCTGAGGCGAGGCCATGTCGCGCCGCTGAGACGGGACCGCTACCCCTCAGGCCCAGGCAGGCCCAGTCAGGCCGATGCGGCGCGCACGATCATGGCGTCGCCCTGCCCGCCGCCCCCACACAGTGCGGCGACGCCGAGCCCGCCGCCCCGGCGCCGCAGCTCGTGCAGGAGCGTCAGCGCCAGGCGGGTGCCCGACATGCCGATGGGGTGCCCCAAGGCGATGGCCCCGCCGTTCACGTTGGTGATGTCCTCGCCGATGCCGAGGTCGGCCATCGAGGCCAGGCCCACCGCCGCGAAGGCCTCGTTGATCTCGACCAGGTCGAGGTCGGCCACCGACTTGCCCGCCCTGTCCAGAGCCACCCGGATGGCCTCCGAAGGCTGGTGCAGGAGCGAGGCGTTGGGCCCGGCCACCTGGCCGTAGCTCACGACCTC
>DMNK01000065.1:2332-5896 GCA_003453695.1 Acidimicrobiaceae bacterium
ACGGCGGCGCCGCCGTCGGAGATCTGGCTGGCGTTGCCGGCCGTGATCGTCCCCGACTTGTCGAAGGCGGGCTTGAGCCCGGCCAGGGATTCGGCCGTGGTGCCGGGGCGCACGCCCTCGTCGGTGTCGACGATCACCGGGTCGCCCTTGCGCTGGGGCACCGACACGGCGGTGATCTCGTCGGCCAGGCGGCCCTCCTTCATGGCGGCGGCGGCCCGTTCGTGGCTCAGCGCCGAGAAGGCGTCTTGGTCCTCCCGCCCCACCCCCGCTTCCTTGTTGTACTGCTCGGTGCCGAGCCCCATGGCGCAGTGGTCGAACTGGCACCACAGGCCGTCGTACATCATCGAGTCGACCAGGGTGCCGTCGCCCAGGCGGTACCCGGCGCGGGCCTCGGGGAGCAGGTGCGGCGCCTTGGTCATCGACTCCATGCCCCCCGCCACCACCACCTCGGCCTCGCCGGCGCCGATGAGCATGTCGGCCAGGTAGATGGCGTTGAGGCCCGACAGGCACACCTTGTTGACCGTGGTGGAGGGGACCGACATGGGGATGCCCGCCTTGACGGCGGCCTGGCGGGCGGTGATCTGCCCCTGCCCGGCCTGGAGCACCTGGCCCATGAAGACGTAGTCGACGTCCTCGGGCTTGACCCCGGCCCGCTCCAGGGCGGCGGCGATGGCGAAGCCGCCCAGGTCCATGGCGCTGAAGCCGGCCAGCGCACCCGAGAGCTTGCCGATGGGGGTGCGGGCCCCTGCGACGATGACCGAACCGGGCATGGAGCGGAACCTCCGATGGGCTGCGGCGACCCGACGGGCGGCCTGGTGGGCTTCAGTCTACGGGGGTCCCGAGGCGGGGTCCCCGGCCCACGGCACCGCCACGGCACCCCCAGCACCGGCGCGCCCGCCCAGGGTGGTGAGCGCAGGAGACGGGTAGGGTGCAGCGCCATGCAGGCGTTCCTCGAGGCCATCGAAGCGGGGGCGAGCGGCGAGGAGCTGGCCGGGCTTCCCCTGCCCGAGACGTACCGGGCCGCCTTCGTGCGCCGCGACGAGGCGGAGATGTTCGCCGGGGTGGACTCGGCCGACAAGGACCCCCGCAAGTCGCTCCACGTCGAGGAGGTGGCCGTCCCCGAGCTGGCCCCCGACGAGGCCTACGTGGCGGTGATGGCGGGGGCCATCAACTTCAACACGGTGTGGACGGCGATCTTCGAGCCGCTTCCCACCTTCGCCTTCTTGGACCGTCTGGGCAAGGAGAGCCGCTGGGGGGCCCGCCACGCCCTCGACTACCACGTGGTGGGATCGGACGCCTCGGGCGTGGTCGTAAAGGTGGGCTCGGCGGTGCGCAACTGGAAGCCGGGCGACAAGGTCACCATCCACTGCAACTACGTGGACGACCAGGACCCCTCGGCCCATGACGACTCCATGCTCGCCGCCAACCAGCGCATCTGGGGCTTCGAGTCGAACTTCGGCGGCCTGGCCGACTTGACCTTGGTGAAGGCCAACCAGCTCATGGGAAAGCCGGCGCATCTCTCCTGGGAGGAGGCGGCGGTGAGCGCCCTGTGCAACTCGACCGCCTACCGGATGCTGGTGTCGCGCCACGGGGCGGCCATGAAGCAGGGCGACCGGGTGCTCGTGTGGGGGGCCACGGGAGGGCTCGGGGGCTACGCCGTCCAGCACGTGCTCAACGGCGGCGGCATCCCCGTCGGGGTGGTGTCGAGCCCCGAGAAGGTGAAGCTGCTGCACGACTTCGGCGTCGACGCCGTCATCGACCGCAAGGCCGCCGGCTACAGGTTCTGGTCGGATCCGCACACCCAGGACGAGAAGGAGTGGCGCCGTTTCGGCAAGGACGTGCGCGCCCTGGTGGGCGACGACCCCGACATCGTGTTCGAGCACCCGGGACGCCAGACCATGGGCGCCTCGGTGTTCACCGCCAAGCGGGGCGGCACGGTGGTCACCTGCGCGGCGACGTCGGGGTACATGATCGAGTACGACAACCGCCATCTGTGGATGAAGCTGAAGACCATCAAGGGCTCGCACTTCGCCAACTACCGCGAGGCGTGGGACGCCAACCAGCTCATCTGCGACGGCAAGGTGGTGCCGACCATCTCGGCCGTCTACCCGCTCGAGGAGGTGGGCGAGGCGGCGTTCCAGGTGCACCGCAACCTGCACGAGGGGAAGATCGCCGTGCTGTGCCTGGCCCCGCACGAGGGCCTCGGGATCGACGACCCCGCCTTCCGGGAGAAGGTGGGCGAGGACCGCATCACGGCCTTCCGGAGACACGGGGCATGAGCGGCGGCCGGGGCGGCGGCCGAAACGGCGGCCAGGACAGTGGCCTGCTCACCGAGATCGACCACGTGGCCATCGCCGTGCGCGACCTCGACGCCGCCGTCGCCTACTACCGCGACACCTTCGGCGCCGAGCTGGCCCACCGCGAGACGGTGGAGTCCGACGGGGTCGAGGAGGCCCTCATCGCCGTGGCCCAGTCCTACATCCAGCTGGTGAGCCCCACCCGGGCCGACTCGCCCGTGGCCGCCTTCCTGGAGAAGCGGGGCGAGGGCCTGCATCACGTGGGGTACCGGGTCGCCGACTGCGCCGTCGCCCTGGAGGCGGTGCGGGCCGCCGGTGGCCGGCTCATCGACGACGCCCCTCGTCCCGGGTCCCGGGGCACCACCGTCGCCTTCGTGCATCCCAAGGGCGCCCTGGGCACGCTCATCGAGCTCGTCCAGGAGTAGGCCCGGGATCAGGGGGCCGCTTCCGGCGCCGGTGCTTCTCGCCGTCGCCGCCATCGCTTCCGGCGCCGGCGACCGGGCGACTACCGGGGACTGACCGCCACCACCGACCCCGGGTTGGCGGTGACGGCCCACAGCGACCCGCCGCTCACCACCAGGCCGCGCACGGGGCCGCCCAGGTGCACGGCCGAGCCCACCTGCTTGCCCGTGGCGGGGTCCACGGCGCTCAGCGTGCCCGAGATGCCGTCGCCCACCCACACCACGCCGTCGAAGACGGCCACGTGGCCGGGGTCGCCGCCCACCGGGTAGTGACCGACCACGCGCCTGGTGGCGGCGTCGACCTTGGTGACCGTCCCCCCCAGGGCGTCGCCGGTCCACACCGCTCCCGAGGCGACGGCGAGGCCGATGGGCCCCTGGCCCACGCGCACCGACTTCCAGTCGAGCGACACGCCGGCCGGCTGGGGCGAGACGCGGGTCAAGGTGTCGGTGGTGCCGGTGACCCACACCGCCCCGGCGCCGAGTGCCAAGCGCACGGCGCCCACGTCGGGAGGGAGCGCCACCGTGGCCGTGACGGTGCGCGACCCGGGGTCGATGAGGCTGACGGTGTCGGCGCCCAGGCTGGCCACCCACACCCCGCCCTCGCCGGCCGCCACCGACACCGGGCCCTGGCCCACCGAGATGGGGACGCCCACGCGCCTTCTCGTGGCGGGGTCGACCGCCACCACGTCGTTGCCCACCGAGTCGGCCACCCACAGCTTCCCGTAGCCGGCCGTCACCGCCGCCGGATAGGAGCCGACGCGGATGGGCCGGCCCGTCCAGGCGCCCGAGGAGGGGTCGAAGGGACG
>DMNK01000065.1:6032-11994 GCA_003453695.1 Acidimicrobiaceae bacterium
GCCGACGCGGATGGGCCGGCCCGTCCAGGCGCCCGAGGAGGGGTCGAAGGGACGTATGGACCCGGTCTGGTCTTGGACCGCCCACCCTGTGCCGTCGACGACGACCAGGTCGGCCACCGACGTCGAGTGCAGCACGGTGCGCAACGTCGCCACCGGCCCGGTGGTGGACAGGGGGGAGCCGGGTGGGGTGAGGAACCCGGTGGCCAGGGCCACCCCCACCACGATGGCCACGAGGGCGGTGACGCCGAGGGCGAGCACCGGAGCGGACAGCCCCCGACGGACCCCACCGCCCGTCGCCGCCCGGGCCGCTTCCGCCTGCCGGCGGGCCTCGGCCCGCCGCTGCGTGCCGGTCAGGCGCGCCGGTGCCGGACGCGGCGACGGGGGACGCGACGGTGAGTCGGCCAAGCCCGGGGAGCGCTCAGGCCTGCCCGATGGCGCGGCTGGGCACCGGGGTCCCCGAGGGCGGCGTGGGCTCGCCGGCTGCTCGGGCCCTCGACGGGACCGCCGCACCCGGTCCCCCCGAGCCCGCCATCGCCACGGCGCCGTCGAGGGAGAGACCGGCACGTTCGAGCTCCACCGCTTCGGGCAGCTCGATCACCTCCGAGGGCTGGCGTGTCGGGAACAGCTCTCGGAACTTGCGCACCGCCGTGGGCACGGCGCCGTCGGGGTTCATGCCCACGCCCACCCCGGCCAGGCCGGTGAGGGCGTAGGGGAGGTTGGGCACGCTCGGCACCAGCGCCTGCAGCTTGGTGCCCGTGAGGGCGTAGGACATGCCGGCCAGGAAGGCGCCGCTCGTCGTGGCCATGCCGCCGATCACGGCCAACAGGAGGATGGGCAGGCTCGCCTCGGCGGCGAAGTCGGTGCTGCCCGCCTGGGTGATCATGGCCCCGAGCAGCGCCCCTCCCAGGCCGGCGATGGCCGCCGACAGGGTGAACACCGCCAGCTTGGTCCTGGTCAGGCTGGCGCCCAGCGTGACGCACGCCGCTTCGGAGTCCTTCATGGCCAGCAGCAGCCGGCCGAAGGGGCCGCGCCGCAGGGCCAGCAGCCCCACGGCCAGCAGCACGAAGACGACGGTCAGGAAGATCACGAACGAGGCGTTGCTGTGGAAGTGCAGCCCCAGGAAGCCGGGCCGGTTGACGTGCACCGTGCCGCCGTAGGTGAAGGCCACCGACGACGGGAAGAACATGTTGTCCATGGCCAACGCGAAGGCGAAGGTGGCGAGGGCGAGATAGAGGCCGCGCAGGCGCAGGGCCGGGAGCGCCACCAGCGCCCCCACGACCCCGGCCAGGCCCATGGCGGCGAACAGCCCCCAGAACGAGCCGCCCCCGACGTGGAACATGGCGAATGCGCCCAGCCCGGCGAAGGTCATCTGGCACAACGACACCTGGCCGCCCCATCCCGCCAGCGGCACGAGCGACAGGACGATGATGCCGTAGGCCACGCCTTGTCCCACGTCGACGATGTCACCGGCGGCGAGGAAGCTGACCGAGACGGCCATGGCCACGACGAGCGCCACCCCCACCGCCGCCGAACGCAGGAAGGGCGGCACCTCCACCGACTCCCGCCAGGCGCGCACCCGGCCGCCTTCGATGGTGTCCTGCCTGATGACCAACAGGACGATGAAGAGCATCACCACCGGCAGCGACAGGCGCAGGCCCTGGATGGGGGTGGAGTCGAAGAACGAGTTCTGCGGCAGGTAGCCCACCATGTAGGAGTAGGCCAGGCCCAGGATGAGCGCCCCCAGGAAGGTGAGCGGCAGGTTGCGCAGCCGGCCCAGGATGGCGGCGCCGTAGGCGTAGATCACGAGGAAGGTGAGCGCCAGCACCGACAGGTCGTCGAGCACGGGGGCGATGAGGATGCCGGCCAGCGCCGCCGTGGAGGCACCGAGCGCCCAGCTGAAGGTGCCGAGCCACGCCGGGCGGGCGCCGTTCAGCGCCGCCAGCGAGCGGTTGTCGACGACGGCGCGCATGGCCATGCCCACACGGGTCCGATAGAGCAGCAGCCGCAGGAACACGGCGAGGCCCCCTGCCGCCAGGATCGTCACCGTCTCGTGCCAGGAGACGAACACCTTGGAGGTGAGGTGCCATCCCGAGTGGCCGAAGAACGACGGCGCGGCGCGCACCTGGCCGCCCCAGGCCCAGTAGGCCACGAAGAGGAGCAGCACGAGCAGGGCGATGGTCATGACCAGTGAGACCGCCAGGCCCTGGCCGTAGGTGCGCCGCACCAGGGTGATCTCGATGACGGCGCCGGCGATGGGGGCGAAGACGAGGATGATGGCCAGCGCGGAGAGCAGGATGGGCCAGTGCCAGGCGATGGTCAGCTGCCAGAAGAGATAGGCGAACACCATGCCGATGGCGCCGTGGGCGATGTTGAACACCCCCGAGGTGGTGTAGGTGACCACCAGGCCGCTGGCGGCGATGGCGTAGGCGGCACCGGTGACGATGCCGATCACCGTGAAGCTCAGGAACTCGTTCACGGCGTCAGCTCGTCATCAGTAGTGGAGGAGGCTGCCCGAGGTGCAGTCGTAGCCGTTGGGGGACGACGGATAGACGCGGGTGTAGCCGGAGCCTGAGCCGTTGATCTTGTAGTACGAGAAGCAGTTGCTCGGGATCTTCTGCCCGAAGTTCTCGGGCGGCTGGACGCCCCCGCCGGTCCAGTTGCCGATCTTGGCCAGCTGCTGGAGCAGGGCGGCGCGGGTCAGGTGCGGCCCCACCGCAGTGGCGGCCTGCTGGAAGGCCAGGCCGGCCGACCAGGCGAACTCGGCGAAGATGTCGTGGGTGAAGCCGGGCGCCACCCGGTTCATCCAGGACAGGAAGGTCTGCATGCCGGAGTTGCCCGAGGCGTCCTCGTAGGGGGCGGTGGCCATGAGGACGAGGTTGCCGTTGGCAGTCCCGTTGGTCTCGTGCAGGAACGCCGGCGTGTACATCTCGGAGAACCAGTCCACCACCTGCGGGGTGAAGTTGGCCTGCTGCATGGCCTGCGACAGCCGGGCGGCGGAGTTGTCGTCGGAGTACTCGGTCACGTACTGCACGCCCGCCTGCTGCATGGCCTGGACGTAGGGGGCGTAGTTGGGCTCGGTGGGCGACACCGCCTGCTTGTAGACGTAGTTGAAGCCCACCGAGCTGTAGGCGTTGATCTCGTTGGTGGCCTGGTTCTGGGTAGCCGGGACGTTCAGGTAGATCATCGCCGCGTGCGTCACTGCGTTCGGGTACTGGCTCTTCAACCACACCGCTGCCCCCGTCGGCCAGTAGTGCGAGTTCCCGGGGGTGGCCCCGAAGATGTCGGCGGTGTTGCCCGCCGCCGCTGTGGACACCTCGGCGGCCACGTCGGGGATGCCGCAGGAGTTGACGGCCGAGGCGCCGCCGTCGTCGAAGCCCGAGGCGTTGCCCACCATGGCGAAGTCGGTCGAGCACGCCTGGGTGGCGTTCGAGTAGTTGCCGCTCGAGGTGTTGCCGTCGTCGGTGGCCTGGACCTTGAGCATGCGCCCGCAGATGCCGCCTTGGCTGTTCACGTAGGCGGCGAAGGCCTGGGTGGCCTGCTGGGCGCTCTGGGTGAGGCCGGGGGCCACGCCGGTGATGCTCGTGATGTTGCCGATGAGGATCTGGTTGGCCGTCACCCCCGTGTCGGTGGCGCCGCCGTTGTTGGCCGACGTGGCGCTGCAGCCGCCGCCCCCTCCGCCCCCGCCCGACGCCGCCGCCCCGCCGCTCGAGCCCGAGGTGCCGCTCGAGCCCGAGGTGCCGCTGGTGCCGGCGGATCCGCCTGTGGCCCCGCTGGCGCTCGACGTGCCGGGGTTGGTCGAGGAGCCGCCGCCGGACGTCCCGGTGCCGTGGTTGACGCCGGCGCCCTCGGCGAGGAGCAGGGCGCCGCCCGTCAGCCGCGACCCGCAGGCGGTGCCCACGAGCGAGAGCGTCACCAGCACGACGGCCAGGCGCCGGCGCTGGAACAACGAGGCGCCGGCGGAGCGGAGCCGGCCCGCCGGCCCGCCCTGGAAGAACTGCACGGGCTTCATCCCCAGCCGCCTCCTGGTGTGGTGGAGCTCGGCGGGGGCGGCGACGGCGAGCCCGCCGACGCGCCCGGAGCCGCCCCGCCCGCGGGCTGGTTGCCGAGCTGGGTGGTGAAGCCGTCGACGGCGTGCGGCGACACGGTGTCGAGGATGCGGTCGACGCGGTCGAGGGTCCGGGCCAGGCGGGCGTTGTAGTCGCGGTTCTCCTCGATCATCCGCACCAGCCAGGCGGCGAAGAAGAGGAAGCCGCCGCCCGCCACCAGGGCGATGCCGAGCAAGCCGCCGGAGATCAGGTAGGGGATCTCCTGGAAGAGAAAGGCGCTGTGGGCGGCGCCGTACCAGCCGAGGATGATGGCGACGAAGCCGAGGGCCATGGCGACCGCCCCCACCACGAGCATGATCTGGCGGACGTCCCAGTCGGCGCGCCGGGCCCGCTCCACCCCCCGGTCCAAGATGGCCAGCCGGCGGGCCACCGCCTGTGACTCGGACGGACTCGAGCCGGTGCCCTCGGGCACTCCCGACTGTCCGCCCGACGAGATGGTCACCCCTGCCATGTCGGGTCCCCTCCTGCGTTAGCCGAGATGGGCGATGTCCTCCCCTACGCAGGGCACGGCTGCTGCCAGCCGGCCCACGGCCCGGTCGGACCACAGGAGGAAGGCCGCCAGGACGGCGGCCAGGATCAAGCCCAGGATGATAAGCCCGGTCCCGACCCCCCTGAAGAGCGCCGCCGGGCTGGCGTTGGGGAGCCGGATGGCGGGCGACGGCGAACTGGCGGTCCCCGGCGTGCCGGCCGTCCCCGGCGTGCCCAGGGTGCCCGGGGTGCCGCCCGTGCCCGTGGTGCCGAGCGTGCTCGAGCCGTTGTCGTTCGGGGTGTTGAGCGTGAGCGACGGGTTGTAGGCGGGGGAGGCCGCCGCTGCCACCTGGGCCCAGCCGAAGTCGATGGTGATCACCTGCTTGTAGGGGGTGGGGAGGGGCAGCTGGTTCAACCCGGTCTTCAGCTGGGCGGGCAGCATGGCCAGCAACTTGGTGAAGGACTGGTCGTAGGTGGACAGGTCGATGGTCACCTTGAGCCCGTCCAGCGTGCGCTGGCCGGAGGGGCCGTTCACGGTGTCGGTGGGGCTGGTGAGCGACATCGAGATCCCGGCCGTGTTGAGCAGCTGGTTGGGGTTCGGTGCCGCGCTCAGCAGGTTCTCGTTCTGGTTCGACGCCGAGATGCCACCTGAGTTCACGCTCACCTGCTGACCGGCCACCGTGACGCCGGTGACGTCGCTGCCGCCCGACACGGTGGCGTTGTTCCCGTCACTGGAGGCGGTGCCGGTGGAGGTGACGGCCCCGATGTGGATGAGGCCGCCGGCGATGTCGATGCCGTGCACCGACGAGGTGGCCTCCGACACGGCGTTGCCGAGGCTGTCGATGGTGTCCTCGGACGTCGAACCAACCGTCTGCACGGTGACCATGCCGGACGGGACGGCGGTGTTGGCCCCGCCGATGAGCCCGAGCGCCGACGTCGCCTTGCTGTCGTTGGTGTTGGCCTCGGAGTCCATGGCGAGCGGGCCGTTGTTGTTGGAGGCGGTCGGCGGGCCCTGCGGATAGGCGCTCTCCGCCTGGATGGGCCAGGCCCCCGCCGTCGGGACGAGCGGCTCCAGGGTCGACGCCAGCGGGCCGGCGTACTGCTGGAGGTAGGGATCGATGAGGAGCGGGAGCTGGCTGCCACCACCGGCGATGACCGGTCCCGGCCAGATGGCAGCGGCATTGGCGGAGCCCACCGGGCCGGCGTTGTAGGTGGCCGACGAGTAGCCCACGTCGAATTCCAAGGTGGGGTTGGCGGGGATGGGGAAGTTGGGCTGGTTGTAGTCGACGCTGAATCCGGCCGCGCTCGAACCCAACGTGAAGCCGCCCAGGTTGGACCCCGGGGCGGTGGCGGGTCCCGAGGTGCCCGAACCCGACGAGCCCGTCGAC
>DMNK01000052.1:0-4533 GCA_003453695.1 Acidimicrobiaceae bacterium
CCTCGAGCACGTCGTCGATCATGTCCACCGTGGCGATGTCGGCGAAGAGCCGGGGGATGAAGTAGTAGGGAATGCGCTCGGGTGCCAAGCCGTCGCCGGGGAACCCCCGCACCCGCGACCTGAACATCTCGAACCACTCCATCTCCCCGTGACCGGCGGGGACGAGATCCGCCCCGATGGCGGCCACCGCCCCGCCCGGGTCCTCGCCCATGGCGAAGACCACCCGGTCTCCCTGGGCGAGCAGAGCCTGGACCAGCGGCAGCAGAGGCCGCACGTGCCCGGCGGCGGGAACACAGGTGACCAGTATCTTCATTGCTTTTTCGTTGCAGCCACGAAATCTGTTGATCGGGCCGCCGATGCGGAGTAGATCATGGCGCTGTCTCCAGGGACGGAAGGGGAAAGGCCATGGCCAGCGTAGAGCGCAAGAGCTTCGACAAGCCGGACGAGACGAGGCCCTTCAAGGAGAGAGGACACGTGGACTTGGTGAACATCGGAGGGGGTGTCGTAGGGCTGGCCACCTTCGAGCCCGGATGGCGCTGGTCCGAGCACGTGAAGCCNNGGTCGATGCCGGCGAACTCCGGCGCGATCAGCCCCTGGCACAGGTAGCAGACCACCGGCAGCAGCTTGCCCGGCGTCCGCTCCACCAGCGCCGCCAGCCGCTCGATCAGCGCCAGCCGCCCGCTGACCTGCTCCAGGTCCCGGTAGGCCTCGGCCACGATCAGGTATCGCACGGGCTGCCGCCATTCTGCGTTAGGAACTCCCCGAGCTCGTTGCGGTTCGCATGGCCGCTGGCCATTGCCCCAGTATGTCAGGCGGTACGCCTTGACCCTGTGCACGCGCCGGGTGAGGATGGTCTGACCAGCGCTTTCACGCAATCTGCCGAGTCCTCACAGCCGGCCTGCGCAACATCGGCGCACCCCGCTGTCGTAACGGCCGGGCGGCCAGCAGAGTGAAGCACCTGGACCATCAGCACAGGAGGGGTAAAACACAGGAGGGGGTCAAGATGACAGGTCTAGTTCGCATGAACCTGGATTCACCGGAGGAGACCCGGCCGTTCGAGGGCGGTACAGGCCAGCTCCAGCTGGTGAACATGAAAGAAGGCGGCGTCGGCCGGGCCACGTTCCTGCCGGGCTGGAAGTGGTCAGAGCACGTGAAGCCGATCGCCGGCACCGACAGCTGTCAGGCGGCCCATCTCGGCTACGTCATTTCCGGGCACCAGGCCGTCCGCATGGACGACGGCACCGAACTGGAATTCGGTCCCGGCGACGTGGTCGCCATCCCACCCGGTCACGACGGCTGGACCCTGGGCGACGAGCCCTGCGTGGTCATCGACTTCGCCGGCATGGGGGACTACGCCAAGGGGAAGTAGAAGCGGCGCGCCGCCCGCTGCGTCTTCCGAAAGGGCGCGGCGCGCGGTCAGCTCGGTGACCGTGTGAGCGGCTGGTCCGCCAGCCTCTGGCGCAGCTCCACCTTCAACACCTTGCCCGTGGCGTTGCGGGGCAGCTCGTCGGCGGTCTCGATTCGGCGCGGGACCTTGTAGTCGGCGAGGTGCTCGGCGCAGTGCTCCCGTAGCGCGTCAAGGGTGGTGTCAGAGCCCGGCACAAGCACCACGACGGCCGCCACGTCCTCGCCCAGGACGGCATGGGGCACGCCCACCACGGCCGCCTCGCGCACGGCGGGATGGTCGAGGAGCACGGCCTCCACGTCGGTGGCGTGGATGTTGTTGCCGCCTCGGATGATGATGTCCTTCTTCCGTCCGACGATGTAGAGGTAGCCGTCCTCGTCGAGACGCCCGAGATCGCCCGTGTGCAGCCATCCGTCGCGCCAGGTGGCGGAGGTGGCCTCGGGGTCGCGGTAGTACTCGCGCTGGCGGCCCCGCATCTTGAGCAGGACCTCGCCCACTTGACCGGTCTCCACGTCCTCGCCTTCGTCGTCGACGAAGCGGACCTCGAGCGGGGGCATGGGCTGACCCACCGAGCCGACCCGCTTCAAGGACTCGCCCTTGGGCATGGAGCAGTAGGCGGGCCCGGCTTCGGTCATCCCGTAGCTGTTGGACACCGCCGCCTCCGGCATGCGTTCCTGCATGGCCCGCAGGGTGGCGGGCGCCAAAGGAGCGCTGCCTATGGCGCACAACTCGATCGAGGACAGATCGGCCGCGGCGAACCGGGGATGGGCCACCAGCAGCTCGGCCATGGACGGCACCAGGAACACGAATTGCGGCTGCAGCTCCCCCACGACCTCCAGCCATCTGCCCGCGTCGAATCGCGGCTGGTACACCCCGTACAGGCCGAGCTGCATCGGGTTGTAGATGAACCCGATGCCGGCGAAGGTGAACAACGGGCTCGAGTGCAGCCAGCACCGACCCGAGAATGTGGGATTGGGCGCCCCGGGGATGAGCGCCACGTTGCGATGGCGAATGGCGACACCCTTGGGCGTGCCGGTCGTGCCGGAGGTGTACAGGATGTCGGCCAGGTCCTCGGCGTCGAGCGGCACCTGGTACGTGGAGTCGTCGTGCTTGACCGCCGTCTCGCCCCACGACCATGCCGGGTCGCCTGTGTCCCCCGTCTCGGGTGCCACCACCACCCGGCGGACCGAAGCCAGGGCCGACTCGAGCTGACGGGCCGTGGGGCACCGGGCCTGATCGGTGAGAATCACCGACACCTCGGCGTGGCCGAGAAGGCGCGCCAGCTCGGCCTCCGACAAGCGGGTGTTGGTGGGCACCGCCACCGCTCCCGCCTTGTGCACCGCCGAGTAGCCGATCATGAAACGCAGCGCCTCGTTCGCCTCCAGGTAGAGCGCCACCCGCTCGCCCTTGGCCACCCCGAGGTCGGTCAGCGCCCGCGCCAGGCGGTTCGACTCGGCCTCCCACTCCCCGAAGGTCATCTGACCCCCGTCCACCACCCGGTAGGCCACCTCGTCGGCGAAGGTGCCGGCCATGGCGCGCAGGTGGTCGGTGAGCAGTGTCACCGGCTACACCCCGCCGTCCAGGGTGGCCGTGCGCTTGCTGAACCGCCACCCGTCGGGCGTGCGCACCAGTTCGTCGCGGTAGCGGCCGCTGCGATCGAGCCGGGAGGTCCGTTCGTCAGGGCCGGCATCCGGCTTGGGACGCTGTAGCACCAAGACCGTCACGTCCTGCACGGCCCGGTCCCCGTCGACCTCGACGATGGCGTCCACCGTGACGTGCACGATGCCGTAGGGGACGCGCCGGCACATCTGGGCCAGGCCCTCGTGCCCCCGAACCTCGAAACTGCCGGTCACCTCCATGACCCCGTCGGGGGTGAAGGTGGCGGCGAAGGCCTCGGCGTCGCCGTCGTCGAAGGCCCGGTTGTAGCGGGCGGTGAGCTCGCGGATGCGGGTCCGGTCGACGAGCCACTGCACCTCCTGGTCCACCACCGCGCCTCCTGGCCCTCCTGGCCTGCCGCCCGCCGAGGGCGTCGACGATAGCGCGACGGCCGCGATCTCCGACACCGGCGTCAGGTTCAGATCACCCCCGTCGAGGGGGCGGCGTGGCGAGTCAGCGAGGCCGCAGGCCGGAGACGGCGAGGGTGGCGAAGTGCAGCGATGCGCCGAGCACCGTCAAGGTGTGGAACACCTCGTGGTACCCGAAGACGCCCGGAAAGGGGTCGGGCCGTCGCCTGGCGTACACAAGGGCGCCGGCGCTGTACGCCGCCCCTCCGGCGACGAGCAGGGTGAACCCGGCGCCCCCGAGACCGGACAGCAGCTGAGGCAGTACCGCCAAGGCGCACCAACCCACGATGACGTAGGGGACCGCCACCGCCCACTTGGGCAACTCCAGCCACACCTGGCGGACGGTGATGCCGACGGCGGCGCCCGTCCACACGAGCGCCAGCACCAGCACTTCTGCCCACCCCGACAGTGCCAGCACGGCCACCGCCGTGTAGGTGCCGGCGATGCCGAAGAAGATCGTGCTGTGGTCGGCCCGGCGCATGCGCCGCCGGCCCACCGGGCCCCAGCTGATCCGGTGGAAGGCCGCGCTCACGGTGAAGAGGGTCACCATCGACAGGGTGTAGACGGCCAGGGCGGCTGTGGCACCGGGGTTGGCCGCGTTCGCCGCCAGCAGCGAACCGCCGACGGCGACGAGGAGGGCGGCGGGTACGTGCAGCCAGCCGCGCAGCACCGGGCGGCGGAGCCCGACGGCGGCCGGGATCAGGGGTCGATCGTCGGTGGAGAGCGCCGGACCGGGCACAGGGCGAGTCACGCTACTTGCTCGGTCCCTTCGGTTCGACTCGGCGTGCGGGCGCGACAGCGGGGCCCGGCTGAGCCGGGCCCCGCTGGTCCGCGCATTCTCAGGATGTGCCGCTCAGCTCCGCGGGGCGACGGCTCGCTGCTTGGCTCGCCGCCGCTTGTGCTCACCGACAGCCATGAGCAGAACACCCAGGGCCCCGATCAGCAGCTCGTAGGGCTTGGAGCCCGCCCACGGCTCACCAGTGTGCACAGCCGTGGCATCGTGCACCGGCCCGCTGGGAACGGTGCTCGACGGCGTCGGCGTCACCGTGGAGACCGTGGTCCCCG
>DMNK01000052.1:4739-5972 GCA_003453695.1 Acidimicrobiaceae bacterium
CCCGAACCACCCGAACCACCCGAGCTGGTCGAGCCGCCGTTGTTGGTGTCCGTCGTACCGCCCGAGCCGGTCGTTCCCCCCGACCCGCCGGTGCCGCCCGTGCCGCCTGTGCCGCCGGTGCCCGTGGTGGCCACGGGGTCGTCCACGAAGGTGGCCTCGACCACCTGCCCCGTCACCACGGTCAGCAGCTGAGGCGCTGCCGTCGTGTAGCCGCTGGGCGCCGTCGTCTCCACCACGAAGTAGGTGCCGGCGGTGATGCCGTTGATCGTGCACGTCCCGGCCGGGAGGGCGCTCGTGCACGACAGGCCCGCCGATGTCCCCGGCACCCCGCCGTTGTCGGTGAACAGCGTGAAGGCGGCACCGCCGAGGGGGTTGCCCGGGCTGGCGTCGTCGAGCTTGGTCAACGTGGCCGAGCCCGTGGTGGGCACCGGCGTGTCGACGAACGTGAGCGTCGGGTCGGTGCGGTCGGCACCGACGGTGACCGTCTGGTTGACCGCCGCGCGGTAGCCGCTGGGGGCGCTCGTCTCCACGACGAAGTAGGTGCCGGCCGGCACGTCGGCGATGGTGCAGGTGCCCGCGGCGCCGGTGCTGCACGTCGCACCGGGGACCGCCGAGCCCAGGGTCCCCGAGTTGTCCTGGTACAGGGCGAAACCGGCGCCTTGGAGCGGGTTGGCCGGGTTCGAGTTGTCGGTCTTGTCCACGCTGACCTCGTAGGTGGTGGGGGTCACCGTCACCGGCGTGTCCACGAAGCTGGGGGTGGCCGTCGAGCCGGCGGTCACCGTGACGACCTGGTAGTCAGGCGACGCCAGGTCGTACCCGCTCGGCGCCGTGGTCTCCTCGAGCACGTAGGTCCCCGGGGTCACGTCGGCGATCGTGCACTGGCCGGACGCTCCCGTGGTGGTGCAGCTCAGTCCGGTGGAGGTCCCCGGCGACCCGGCGTTGTCGGTGAACAGCGTGAACACGGCACCGTCGAGCGCCTTGGCCGGGTTGGCGTTGTCGGTCTTGGTGACCGTGATCCGGCCCGTGGTCGCCACAGCGGTGTCCTCGAAGGTGACAGTGGCCGTCGCCCCCGACGGGACGGCCACCACCTGGTAGTCCGGCGAGGGCGCGCTGTAGCCGCTCGGCGCCGTGGTCTCCTCGACCACGTAGTTCCCGGGCACTACCGGGCCGAGAGTGCAGGTGCCCGACGAGTCGGTCGTGCACGACAGGCCCGTCGAGGTCCCCGGCGCTCCG
>DMNK01000052.1:6224-37653 GCA_003453695.1 Acidimicrobiaceae bacterium
AGCCCAGGCCCACGCCCGCCGGTGCCGTCGCTTCGAGCGAGTTCTCGCCCGACACGCCGGAGATGCTCGTGGCCACGACGTGGACGAACCAGAAGTCCCCGAGGGGCACGTCGAAGACGAAGGTGTCGGCCGAGGGGTTGGAGACGGGGAAGACCTGGCTGTCACCGGTTCCGGTGACCAGAACCCCGTTGGGCGTGCAGACATTGGCGGGATCGTCCAGGTAGGCGTTCATGTCGCTGGGCCCGATGCACAGCCATGGGCCCTGGCTGATGGTGGCCAGCCCGCTCAGGGTGATGGTCAGCTGCTGGGCGGCGGCGTCGTAGGCGTAGGTGAGGGTGCCGCCGGCATGGAACGTGCCGTTGGGTGTGTACAAGGTGCAGGTGCCGGAGGTGCTGGTGCTGGTGGGCGTGCAGTCCGCCGGGTCTGCTCCCGCCGAGCCGGCGAAGGTCAGTGAGCTCAGCACCGAACCGGCAAGCGCCAGAGCGCCAAGGGCGGTCAGTAGCCGGCCGGTGAATGCGCGCGTACCATGACGCACTTCGTGCATCGGGTGCCCCCCCGAAACTTCGTCGTCCGGGCCGATCGCCGCCCCAACCACTGGGACAGGCCCGCCGCGGACACACGTCCGCTTCCGTTGGTTCTACGTGTCGCCTATCAACGGAGGCTCAACGGCGCGTCAAGCCAAACCGGTTCCCGAAGTGGTCACGCCGGCAGCGGTGGTGCCGCCGTTGGCGTCGGCCTGCTCGGCGAACTGGGTCCGGTACAGCTCGGAGTACAGGCCACCGGCGAACAGCAGCTCCTCGTGCGTGCCGCGCTCGACGATGTGCCCGTTGTCCACCACCAGGATCACGTCGGCCTCGCGCACCGTCGACAGACGGTGGGCGATCACGAGCGACGTGCGTCCGGCCAGCGCTGTGCGCAGCGCCTCTTGCACGGCGAGCTCGGACTCGGAGTCGAGGTGGGCGGTGGCCTCGTCGAGCACCACCACGTCGGGCGCCTTCAAGAGCAGCCGGGCGATGGCGATGCGCTGCTTCTCGCCCCCCGACAGCCGGTAGCCACGGTCGCCGACCACGGTGTCGAGCCCGTCGGGCAGGCTCTGCACCAGCGGCAGGATGTGGGCGGCGCGCAGCGCGCCCAACAGCTCCTCTTCGGTGGCGTCGGGCTTGGCGTAGCGCAGGTTGTCCCGGATGGTCTCGTGGAACAGGTGGGCGTCCTGGGTGACGACGGCTACGGCGTCGTGGATGGAGTCCAAGGTGGCGTCGCGCACGTCGATGCCGTTCAGGCGTACCTCGCCGCCGCGCACGTCGTAGAGACGGGGCACGAGATGGCTGATGGTGGTCTTGCCCGCTCCCGACGGCCCCACCAGCGCCACCAGCTGGCCCGGCTCGGCGCGGAAGGAGACGTCGAACAGCACCTGCTGGCTCGGGGCCTGGTCGAGAACCGCCACCGACTCGAGCGAGGCCAGTGAAACCTCCTCGGCTGTGGGGTAGCTGAAGTCGACGTGGTCGAACTCGACAGTGGCGGGGCCCCGCGGCACGGCCACAGCGTCGGGCTTCTCGTCGATCATGGGCGGAAGGTCGAGCACCTCGAACACCCGGTCGAAGGACACGAGCGCCGTCATCACGTCCACCTGCACGTTGGACAGCGCGGTGAGCGGGCCGTACAGGCGGTTCAGGTAGGCGACCATGGCCACCAGGGTGCCGACGAAGGCCGGTCCCCGGTCCACGGCGAGGATGCCACCCCACCCGTACACGAGCGCCGTGGCCAGCGAGGCGGTCAAGAGCAGGGCCACCATGAACACCCGGGCGTACATGGCCGAGGTCACGCCGATGTCGCGCACGCGCCCGGCACGTCGGTCGAAGGTCGACGACTCGCGTCCGGCGTTGCCGAAGAGCTTGACCAGCAGCGCCCCGGCCACGTTGAAGCGCTCGGTCATGGTGGTGTTCATCTCGGCGTTGAGGGCGTAGGACTCACGGGTGAGCCCGGCCAGCCGCCGTCCCACCCAGCGGGCCGGCACCAGGAAGATGGGGAGCAGCGCCAACAGGGCCACGGTGATCGGCCATGACAGGTAGAACATGAAGCCCAGCGTCATCGCCACACCGATGAAGTTCCCCACCACCGACGAGAAGGTGTCGGTGAACGCCTGCTGGGCACCGAGCACGTCGTTGTTGAGCCGCGTCACGAGGGCGCCTGTCTGGGTGCGGGTGAAGAAGGCGATCGGCATGCGCTGGAAGTGGGAGAAGACCTTGGAGCGCATGTCGAAGATGAGGCCCTCGCCCACGTTCGCCGACACGTATCGCTGCCATAGCGACAGCCCGGCGTCCACCACGGCCAGGCCGGCCACCACGCCGGCCAGGGCGAAGATCAATCCCTTGTCGTGGTGCAGGATGCCGTCGTTGATGATGGCCCGGTAGATGAGCGGGTTGACGGCGCTTATGAGGGCGTCGGCCACGATGAGCACCAAGAAGACCGAGAGCATCTTCTTGTAGGGCGCTGCGAACTGCAGCACCCGCTTCACGATGCCGGGCGGCAGCTTCTCCTGGGTCACCGACTCGTCGCGCCGGAACGACCGCATGATCCCCCAGGCGGCGCCACCACCACCTCCGGCGCCCATACGCCCCATCCCCATGTGTCCCATCCCCATGGCCATGGACTTCACGCCCCTTCGTGACTGTGGTGGGCGACCGGCCCCGAGCACTCGCCGCACAGGCGGCCGAGAAGTGAGGCCAGCTCGGCGCGCCCGGCGCCGTCGAGGCCTCCGAAGACCGCTTCGGCGGTGGCCCGGCGCGCCTCGTCGAGGCGGGCCAGAAGGGCCCGGCCCTGGCGGGTGGGTTCCACCAGCACCGATCTCCGGTCGGCGGCGTCGGAGCGGCGCTGCACGAGGCCCGCTGTCGTGAGGTCGTCCACCATGGGGGTGACCGTGCGGGGCACCACGTCGAGGCGGGCCGCGATGTCGGCCATGCGGATGGGCCCGTCGGCGACGATGCGCAGCACCCGGGCCTGGGCCATGGTCAGTCCCAGCGGGGCCAGATGGGCCATGGACCCCCGCCGCAGGCGGCGGGCGGTCCGGCTCACGAGCTCGGCCAGGTCGAGGACGCCGCCGGCCGGGCGGGGCGCGCCCCCCTTGCTCGCCGGCGAAGGAGAAGAACCTGCGGTCGTGGACAGCGCTGATTGGCGCACGGAACCTCCAACCCCTTCCAGATGCTGAGTATTCCTCCCTATGAGGATGCCTCAGTTCCGGGCGGGGACGCCCCGTCTACGCTGGGCTCGTGACCGTCGCCGACGCCGCGGTGCGTGAGGGGGGACCGCAGGCCGGGGCCCCGGCCGTCATCCACACCGAGGAACTGACCAAGGTCTACCCGGGCACCGACTTCGCCGCCGTCGACCACCTCAACCTCGACGTGCGGGCCGGCGAGATCTTCGGGCTCCTCGGGCCCAACGGCGCCGGCAAGACCACCACCGCCGGCATCCTCACCACCCGGGTGGTGCCCACGTCGGGCCGGGCCGTCGTGGGCGGCGTGGACGTGGCGGCCCACCCGGCGCTGGCCAAACAGCTGAGCGGGATCGTCTCGCAGCAGAACACCCTCGACCGCCAGCTCACGGTGTGGGAGAACCTCTACTTCCACGGCCGGTTGTTCGGCATGGGGGCGGCCCGTTCCAAGCAGGTCTCCGACGAGCTGCTCGAGCAGTTCCAGCTGGAGCGGTGGGCCAAGGCCTCGGTGTACGCCCTGTCGGGGGGGATGGCGCAGCGGCTCATGGTGGCCAGGGCCATCTTCCACGAGCCGGCCGTGCTCTTCCTGGACGAGCCTACGGCCGGCCTCGACCCCCAGAGCCGCCTGGCCCTGTGGGAGACGCTCGGCCAGCTGCACGACCGGGGCCAGACCATCCTCCTCACCACGCACTACATGGAAGAGGCCGACCGGCTCTGTGACCGCGTGGCCATCATGGACCACGGGAGGATCCTCGCTCTCGACACGCCGGCGGCCTTGAAGCGCGGCATCGAGGCCGACACCATCGTGACCGTGCGGGCCACCGGTGTCCCCGACGCCTTGGCCGCGCTGCTGGCCGACGAGGTGGAAGGCGTGACCCGCACACGCGTGAGTGAGGGGGCGGTTCAGCTCGACGTGAGCGGGAGCGAGCGCCTCGTGGCCAAGATCGTGCTCGTGGCCGAGAACCACGGCTTCGACATCGTCGACCTGTCCATCTCGGAGCCCAGTCTGGAGACCGTGTTCATCACGTTGACGGGAAGAGAGCTGCGCGACTGATGGCCGTCTCCGACATCGCCGCCCCTGTCGCCGTCGCGGACCCGCCCGCCGGCACCTTCCGGCTTCGCCCCGTGGTGGCGGCCAGCTACACCGCCCTCGGCGCGCTGTTGCTCCGGGACCTGGTGGTGCTGCTCAAGGACGTCTGGGTCTTCGTGCTGCGCACGGTGATCCAACCGTTCCTCCTCTGCTTCGTGTTCCTCTACGTCTTCCCCAAGATCGGCCAGGGGGTCGGTGGCGGCGGGGGGCCGGGAGGCGAGTCGGCGTTCGCCACCATCCTCGTGCCGGGCGTGGTGGGCATCTCCATCATGTTCCAAGGGGTGCAGTCGATCGCCTTGAACATGGCCCAGGAGTTCGGCTTCACCCGCGAGATCGAGGACCGGGTGCAGGCACCGTGTCCCATCTGGCTGGTGGCCATGGCCAAGGTGGTCTCCGGTGCAGCCCAGGGCCTGCTGTCGGCGGCCCTCGTCCTGCCCATCGCCGCCGTGGTGCACGCGCCGGGAGTGCACGCCCATCTCAACTTGCACTGGGCGATCGTGCTCACGCTGGTCCCGCTGGCGTGCGTGGCCATGGCCGGACTGGGGCTCGTGCTGGGGACGAGCTTCGAGCCGCGCAACATCGGGCTCATGTTCGGATTCATCATCCTGCCCATCACCTTCCTGGGCGGCACGTATTACGCCTGGACCCGGCTGGCGCCGGTGCAGATCGGCGGCTTCCACTGGTTGCAGACGCTGGTGCTGTTCAACCCGCTCATCTACGTGAACGAGGGGATGCGCGCCGCCTTCACGGGCTTCCCCCACATGCACCTGTACGTGGTCTATCCCGTGATCGCCGGGTTCGCCACGGTGTTCCTGGCCGTCGGCCTGCGGAACTTCCGTCGTCGGGTGCTCGCCTGAGCCGACGCCACGGCGGAGAGCCGGGAGGCGGCGCCGACGCGATGGCGCAGACCGCGCCGGACGCAGCGCCGCAGACGGCGGCGGAGCTGGTGGCGGCCCGAGCCGACGACGACGGCGTGGGCCTGCGCTTCGACGACCGGTCCTGGACATGGCGCCAGATCGTGGCCGAGGCCGAGAGGCGAGCCCGGCTCCTGCAGTCGGCGGCAGGCGCCGAGGGGCCCTTCCACGTCGGGGTGCTCCTCGAGAACGTGCCCGAGTACCTCTTTCTTCTGTGCGGCGCCGCCCTGGCGGGCGCCACGGTGGTGGGCGTCAACCCCACCCGCCGGGGCCAGGAGCTGGCGCGCGACATCCGCCACACCGACTGCCAGCTGGTCATCACCGACGGCGACCTGGCCCCGCTCCTCGACGGGCTCGACATCGGCGCCGACATCGTGGCTGTGGACGGGGCGAGCTACGCGGCTGCGCTTCAGGACTCAGAGGCGCTTCTTCTGTCCCCGGCACTCCGTCCCGCACCCGACGACCTGTTCCTCTTGCTGTTCACCTCGGGATCGACCGGGGCTCCCAAGGCCGTGCGCATGAGCCACCGGCGCTTCACGGGCATCGCGACGACGATGGCCGGCTCCCTCGGATTCGGTCCCGGCTCCGTGCTGTACTGCACGATGCCGATGTTCCACGGCAACGCCCTCCTCACCTGCGTGGGGCCGGGACTGGCCGGGGGAGCCACCTTGGTGCTGCGCCGGCGCTTTTCGGCCTCGGGCTTCCTCCCCGACGTGAGGCACTACGGCGCCACCTACTTCAACTACGTGGGGCGCGCCCTCGCCTACGTCCTGGCCACGCCCGAGCAACCGGACGACGCCCACAACCCTCTGCGCTTCGCCATGGGCACCGACGCCTCGCCCGGTGACATCGCCGACTTCCGGCGCCGCTTCGGCTGCTACGTCGTGGAGGGCTACGGCCAGAGCGAAGGTGCCATCTCCATCTCGCCCGTCCCGGGGATGCCGGCCGGGGCCATGGGCCTGCCCGTCGGCGACGCCGACGTGGCGGTGGTGGGCGGGGACGGCACCGAGCTGCCCCGTGCCCGCTTCGACGACGAGGGCCGGCTGGCCAACCCCGACGAGGCCATCGGCGAGATCGTGAAGCGAGACGGGCGGGGGGAATTCGAGGGCTACTACGCCAACCCCGAGGCCGAGGCCGAGCGCACCCGAGGCGGGTGGTACTGGTCGGGGGACCTCGGATACCGAGACGAAGCCGGCTACTTCTACTTCGCCGGGCGCACCAGCGACTGGCTGCGCGTCGACGGTGAGAACTTCGCCGCCGCACCGGTGGAGCGCTTGCTGGAACGCTTCGACCCGGTTCGGGTGGCGGTCGTGTACGCCGTGCCCGACCCGCGCACGGGCGACCAGGTCATGGCGACGCTCGAGCTGGACCGAGGGGCCGTCTTCGACCCCGAAGCCTTCGTGGCGTTCCTGGAGCGCCAAGCGGACCTGGGGACGAAGTGGACGCCGCGCCTGGTGCGGGTGACGGGGCACGTGCCGGTGACGGCCAGCGGCAAAGTGGACAAACGCCCGCTGCGCGACGAACGTTGGCGGACCTCGGACCCCGTGTGGTGGTGGCCCGCCGGAGAGCGCCGGCGTCGCTACCGCCGCCTCGACCGACAAGATGTGGATCAGCTCGAACGGGCCTTCGACACACACGGACGATCGGAGTACCTGCGACGGTGACGACCGACCTCTACGACATGCAGGGCAAGACGGTGCTCGTCACCGGCGCCAACTCGGGTATCGGGCGGGCCACGGCCCTCGACCTGGTACGACGGGGGGCCCGCGTGCACGTGGCCTGCCGCTCCGCGGAGCGCGCCGTTGACGTGGTGGCCGAGGCAGGGCAGCTCCCCGGCCCCGGGTCGGTGTCGCTGCTCCCCCTGGACCTCGCCGAGCTGGCCCGGGTGCGACAGAGCGCCAGACAGTTCCTCGACTCGGGAGAGCCCCTGCACGTGCTGATCAACAACGCCGGTGTCGCCGGCCAGCGGGGACAGACCGCCGACGGCTTCGAGCTCGCCTTCGGCGTCAACCACCTCGGCCACTTCCTGTTGACCACGCTCCTGCTCGATCGGCTCGTCGAAAGCGGGCCGGCTCGGGTGGTGACCGTGTCCAGCGTGGGTCACCGTCAGGCGCGCGGCGTGGATTTCGAGGCCGTGCGCCGCCCCACCCGGAGCTTCACCGGCTTGCCCGAGTACGCCGTGTCCAAGCTGTGCAACGTGCTGTTCACCCAGGAGCTGGCCCGCCGCCAGGAGGGGACGGGCGTCACCACCTACGCCCTGCATCCCGGCGCCATCGGCTCGAACATCTGGCGCCGGGTGCCGTGGCCGGTCGAGCCGGTCATGAAGCGCCTCATGCGCACCCCCCAAGAGGGAGCGGCCACGTCGCTGTACTGCGCCACCGCCCCCGAGCTCGCCGGGGTGTCGGGCCGCTACTACGACCACAGCCAGGAAAAGGCGCCCAACCCGGTCGCCACGCCCGAGCTGGGCGCCGAGCTGTGGGCCCGGAGCGACGAGTGGGTGGCGTCGGTCTGAGGGGCAAGGGGCGCAAGGCGCGGCTCCGAGCGTCGTTTCACTAGTGGCCCACGGAGCGGCGGCACTCCGTACCCGGCTCCGGACCCGGCCACCCCCTGCGCCGGGCCCCGAAGCCGGGGCCTTGAAGGCGCCCTCCCCCCCGAGGGCGCCTTCTCTCTTTGTGTGCCCTCCGTGTGCCGCATCGGAGCCCCTTTCGTGAGGCGCTCGGCGTCCCCCTGGCCGGCCCCGCCCCCGGCGGGCTGGGCCGGCGGGTGCTGTCCTATGGTCTGACCGCCGCCGTGAAACGAGACGGCGGCGCACGACACAGAGGAGGTGCGGTCATGGGGCTCATGGACAAGGTGAAGGCCCAGGCCACGCAGATCGCCGACAAGGCCCAACAGGCAGGCCAGGTGGGCCAGGCCAAGATCGCCGAGGTGCAGGCCAAGCGCAAGGCCGACGCCCTGCTCGAGGAGCTGGGCGGCATCGTCTACAGCGAGCGGGTCGGACGGCCCCTGCCCGACGGTGAGACCCGCGCCGCCGCCGTGGTGGCCCGTCTCCAGGCGTACGAAGCGGACCACGGGCCCATCACCGTGTCGGCGGCCGACCAGAGCGGGAGCGCGGGCCAGGCCTGAGGGCGACAGGGCGGGAGGAGCCGGGGTGGGGTGGGACTTCTCGACTGATCCGGAGTTCCAGGCCCAACTCGACTGGATGGAGGACTTCGTCCGCCGAGAGGTCGAGCCGCTCGACCTCTTGTGGGGCGACCGGGTCTTCCATCCCGTGGACGGTCCGCTGCGCGACGTCGTGGAACCGTTGAAGGACGAGGTGCGCCGGCGGCGGCTGTGGGCGTGCCATCTCGGCCCCGAGCTCGGTGGCGAGGGCTACGGCCAGGTGAAGCTCTCGCTCATGAACGAGATCCTGGGCAGGTCCCGCTGGGCACCGCTCATCTTCGGCTGCCAGGCTCCCGACACGGGCAACGCCGAGATCATCGCCCACTACGGCACCGACGAGCAGAAGGCGCGCTACCTGAAGCCGCTGCTCGACGGGGAGATCTTCTCGTCCTACTCGATGACCGAGCCCCAGGGCGGGTCCGACCCCACCCGCTTCACCACCCGGGCGTGGCGTGACGGCGACGAGTGGGTGATCGACGGCTGGAAGTTCTTCTCCTCCAACGCCCGCACCTCGGCCTTTCTGATCGTGATGGCGGTGACCGATCCCGAGGCGGGCGCCTACCAGGGGATGTCGATGTTCCTCGTCCCCACCGACACCCCCGGGGTCGACATCGTCCGCAACATCGGGCTGATGCACGAGTCGCTGTCCGGCGACCACGGGATGCACGCCCTCATCCACTACGACCACGTGCGGGTTCCGGCACAGAGCCTTCTCGGAGGCGAAGGCCAGGCCTTCGCCATCGCCCAGACCCGGCTGGGAGGCGGGCGCGTCCACCACGCCATGCGCACCGTCGGGATGTGCCAGCGGGCGCTGGACATGCTGTGCGAACGCGCCCTGTCGCGCCAGGCGCACGGCGGTGTGCTGGCCGACAAGCAGTTCGTGCAGGGCTACATCGCCGACTCCTACGCCCAGCTCGTCCAGTTCCGACTGTTCGTGCTGTACGTGGCATGGCAGATCGACCGCTACAACGACTACCGCAAGGTGCGGCGCGACATCGCCGCCGTCAAGGTCCTCACCCCCCAGGTGCTCCACGACATCGTCCAGCGCTCCATACAGGTGCACGGTGCGCTCGGGGTCTCCAACGAGATGCCGCTCGGCCACTTCTGGATGACGGTGCCGGTCATGGCCCTGGTGGACGGGCCCACCGAGGTGCACAAGGTGACGGTGGCCCGCCAGGTGCTGCGGGACTACGAGGCGGCGTCGGGCGACTGGCCCACCGAGCACCTGCCCACCCGCATCGACGAGGCCAGGCAGCGCTTCGCCGACTATCTCGAGCACGAGGTGTCCAACCTGTGAGGTTCGAGGCCGCACCGGCGGCGGGCCGGCGGAGCACTCGGTGAGCGGGGGCCTGCTCGACGACGCCGAGCGCACCCGGGGGCTCGTCGACGAGGCCCGTCTGGCCACCTTCATGGACGACAACGGGCTGCCCGGGGCGGGGGAGCCGCTGGAGGTGACCTTCATCACCGGCGGCGCCTCCAACGAACTGTTCGAGCTGCGACGCGCCGGGCACCGCTGGGCCTTGCGCCGACCGCCTCGGGTGGTGCCCGACGGCCGCAACGAGACCATGGTGCGGGAGTACCGGGTGCTCACCGCCCTGGCCGACACCGACGTGCCCCATCCCCGGGTGCTGGCCGTCGGGGACGACCCGGCACTCCTCGGTGGCTGCTTCTACGTGATGGAGCACGTCGACGGCTGGTCCCCCATGGGGGGCGGGGGCTGGCCGCCGCCTTTCGACCACGACCTGGAGGCCCGCCGCGGCCTCGGGATCGCCCTCGTCGACGGCATCGCCCGCTTGGCGCGGGTGGACTGGCGTTCGAGGGGCCTGGAGGGATTCGGCCGTCCCGAGGGGTTCCACGAGCGCCAGGTCGACCGGTGGCTGGCGCACCTCGAGGCGGTGAAGTTCCGCGACCTCCCCGGCCTCGACGAGGCGGCCGAGTGGCTGCGACGGCACAAGCCCCGTCGCTACCAACCGGGGATCATGCACGGCGACTACCAATTCGCCAACGTCATGTTCGGCCACGGCGCCCCGGCCCGGCTGGCCGCCATCGTGGACTGGGAGATGGCCACCATCGGCGACCCGCTCCTCGACCTGGGGTGGGTGATCCAGGGCTGGCTCGATCCCGACGAGGACCGGAGCTCGGGCAGCTACGTCGACTACACCGGGATGCCCACCCGGGCCGATCTCCTCGAGCACTACGCCAAGCGCAGTGGCCGACCCGTGGACGACATCGACTATTACGTCATCCTGGCCCGCTTCAAGCTGGCCGTGGTGCTCGAGGGCGGTTATGCCCGCGTGGTGCAGGGAACGGCCGACAACCCGAAGATGGCCGCCTTCGGAGATGTGGTGCTGCAGCTGGCGGCCAGGGCGGCGGAGTTGGCCTCGACGTCGTCGTTGCCGTGACCGGCCTCGGCGGCGAGGCGTCGGGGGCGGTGCCGGCGCAGCGCTTCGACCTCACCGGCAAAGTCGCCTTGGTGACCGGAGGCAGCCGCGGCCTGGGCAAGGCCATGGTGCTGGCCTTCGCCGCCGCCGGCGCCGACGTCGTGGTGGCCAGCCGCAAGCTCGACGCCTGCGAGGAGGTGGCCCAGTCGGTGCGGGCCATGGGACGCCGGGCGTTGGCCGTCGGCTGCCATGTGGGCCACTGGGACGAGCTGGCCGTCCTGGCCGACGCCGCGTACGAGACGTTCGGGCGCGTGGACGTGCTCGTGAACAACGCCGGCATGTCGCTCGTCTACGGCGAGGTCGGCGAGGTGAGCGAGCAGATGTGGGACAAGGTCGTCGACCTGAACATGAAGGGCGTCTTCCGTCTGACCGCCCTCGTAGGGGGTCGCATGAAGCAGCGCGGCAGCGGGTCTGTCGTCAACGTGAGCAGCACCGGGTCGATCCGCCCCACGCCGTGGATCATTCCCTATGCGGCCGCCAAGGCCGGGGTGAACTCCATGACCCGTGGCTTCGCCCAGGCGCTCGGGCCCGAGGTGCGGGTGAACTGCATCATGGCCGGGCCCTTCTTCACCGACATCGCCAAGGCGTGGGACCTCGACGCCTTCGAGGCGGGCGTCAAGCGCTACGGACTGCAGCGCGGCGGCCAGCCCGACGAGGTGGTCGGTGCGGCTCTGTACTTCGCCAGCGACGCCTCGAGCTTCACCACCGGTGCTGTGCTCAAGGTGGACGGCGGCATCCCCTGATTGGGCCAGCGGGCCGCCCACGTTGTCGTTTCTCCAGCTCACAGCCTTTTTCCGGTTTCACACCACTTTCCGGCGAATACGCGGTGTGCTCGCCCGTTCATTCTCAGTGGTGGGTTCGGGGGGTCCGGGCCCTATGGGGGGAAGGGGCTCACAATGTCCGCTCGGACGTTCGGTCGCTCTTGGAAGGCATTCGCCGTCGTCGTCGGAGCCAGCGCTGCCCTGCTGGCCGCGCCCGCAGCCGCAGGCGTCGCGTCCGCCGACACCGTTGCGTCACTCGGTTCCGTCACCGGCACTCTCGGCAGCCTGCCCGTGGCGGGCAGCCTGGTCGGGGGCTCGGCCACGAGCCCGGTGCCCTCCAGCCTGTCGGGGGCACCCGGCGTGGGCACCATCCTCGGCGCGGTCGGCTCGACCGGGTCAGGCGTGCCCAGCGTGCCCGGTGTGCCCACCGTCCCCGGTCTGCCCGACCCGTCGAGCATCCTCGGCTCGGTCCCCGGCACCGGGGTGCCCAGTGTTCCGGGCGTGCCCAGCGCGCCGAGCCTGCCCGGACTGCCCGGCGGCTCCGGTGTGTCCAGCCTGCCCGACCCCTCGAGCATCGTGGGCACCGTCCTCGGTTCGGTCCCCGGTGGCGGCGGGCCCAGCGTGCCCGGCCTGCCTGGACTGCCCGGGGGCTCCGGTGTGCCCGGCCTGCCCGACCCGACCGGTGTCGTGGGAAGCATCCTCGGCTCGTCGCCGGGCGGCAGCACCGGCCTGCCCGGCTTGAACTCGGTCCCCTTCGTCGGAAACCTCTTCACCTCGCTGCCGGCGGGCGTGCCGACGGGCCTCGTGCCCAGCGGCAACACCGGGAACGGGAACGGCTCGGGGACCGACTCCGGCAACTACAGCTACTACTCGGACCCCTCGAGCGACCCGGGATTCGGCTCCGGCCTCTCGCTCGACTCGGCCAGCATGCCCTCGAACCTCGGCGGTGACCCGGCCACGCTCGCCTCGGGCGGAGCGCTCCCCTTCACGGGCGAACCGCTGTGGATCCGCCTGCTCGGGCTCATCGCCCTGTGCGGCGCCGCCGCCGCTGCGTTCGTGGCCGCTGCTCTTCGCCTCGCCTCTCGACGCACCGCCTGACCGGCCATGACGGCGCTGCTCACGCCGTCTCGCCCCCGCACCCAGTCACCGATTCCTCCCGGTGACTGGGGCGGGCCCGGGCGAGAACCTCGCCAGTCCCAGTCCCGGCGCCGGCTCGGGCGGCTGGGGCGCAGCCGCTGGACGCGACTGGGATTGCCGGCCTTGGCGGTGCTGTGCGCGCTGGTCGCCGGGGCGGCGCTGTTGTTCCCGATGCTGTCGGGGCTCTACACCCGCCACGAGCAGCAGATCCTGGCCGGCGAGCTCGACACGCCAGCCGTGGGAGCTGTGGCCGGCGCCTCGGGCGACGCCGTGGCCCGCGTCACCATCCCGGCCATCGCCCTCGACATGGTCGTCGTGCAGGGCACCGACGCCTCCGCTCTGGCCAAGGGCCCCGGGCACTACCCGGCCAGCCCCATGCCGTGCACCGAAGGCAACGTCGCCATCGCCGGCCACCGCACGACCTTCCTGCATCCCTTCCACGACTTGAACCGGCTCGTGCCCGGCGACGTGATCGAGCTGCGCACCCGATCGCTGTCGTGTGCCTACTCCGTCACCACTGCGCCCTTCGCCGTGTCGCCCCGGGACAGCGCCGTCGTGGCCGACACGCCCGGCCGCTTCGGCCTGACCCTCACCACCTGCCACCCGATCGGGTCCTCTGCTGAGCGCCTCATCGTCCAGGCGAGCCTGGTGCCGGGCAGCTTGCGCACCGTCAATCCGCATCGGGCGTGAGGCGACCCCGCTGCGCCCACGGTCGGCGTCCTCCTCGACACCGGAGCCGGTGCCGCGGCCGCCAGGGCGATCCCGAGTGACCTGGTCTGACACAACATTTCGCCCACTGATCACCTTCTCGTAACCATTCGTTCGCGTCCAGTTCACCGGTCATAGATACGTTTCGCGTCGATGCCGGATACGACCAGCCTCACGGCGACCAGCCACCGGGCCGGGACCACTCTCCTCGACTCCCCGGCCATCGCCGTGCGCGACGTGTCGGTGGGGTTCGGCCCCAAGACGGTGCTCTCGGAGGTCGACCTGCCCATCGAGCGGGGGACCATCACCGCCCTGATCGGGCCCACGGGCTGCGGCAAGTCGACCCTGCTCCGCTCCCTCAACCGCATGAACGACAAGACGCGCGGCTACTGGCGGCGGGGGAGGATCGAGTTCGACGGCGCCGACATCGCCGACCCGGGCACCGACCTCCTCAACCTGCGCCGCCGTGTGGGCATGGTGTTCCAGCGGCCGAACCCGTTCCCGATGTCGATCAGCGACAACGTGGTGGCCGGGGTCCGGGCCCATCGCATGGTGCCCCGTGCCGAGATGGCCGCCGTCGCCGAGCGCTACCTCAAGGAGGTCAGCCTGTGGGGGGCGGTGGCCGAGCGCCTGGGGGACTCGCCGTTCCGCCTGTCAGGTGGCCAGCAGCAGTTGCTGTGCCTGGCCCGGGCCTTGGCCGTGGAGCCAGACGTGCTGCTCCTCGACGAGCCCACCTCCTCTCTCGACCCTGTCACCACCGAGATCGTGGAAGATCTCCTTCGCAAGCTGGCGCCGCGCCTCACCATCGTGATCGTCACCCACAACCTCGCCCAGGCCCGCCGGGTGTCGAAGACCACGGCATTCCTCTACAACGGCCGGCTGGTGGAGCAGGGCGACACTGCGCAGATCTTCGAGCAGCCGACGCAGCCCGAGACCGTGAGCTACGTCGGGGGGCGAATCGGCTGAGTGCCGGCCCCGTAACGGTCAGTCCCCCCCATCCACTTCAGCTTCCGCACTGAAAGGACAGGTACCCCCATGCCCACTCGCCGATCGAGAATTTCGACGGACGGCCCTCCCTCCCGTCGGCGTTTCGTCGGTGCGAGCGTCATCGGCCTCCTCGTCGCCTCCGCCCTGGTGCTGGGCGCATGCAGCTCGACGAACAACTCGTCGTCCTCGACGTCTTCCTCGACGCCCTCGGGCACGGCGTCGCTCACGAGCCTGGAGAAGTGGCCGACAGCGAGCGTCTCGGTCCAGGAGACGGGCTCGAGCCTGCTCTATCCGCTCTTCAACTTGTGGGTGAAGCAGATCGAGACGTCATGGCCGAACGTCTCGATCACCACCGGGTCCACGGGCTCGGGCACCGGCATCTCCGACGCCGCCAACGGCACGGTGCAGATCGGCGCCTCCGACGCCTACCTGTCGCCGGCGCAGCTCCAGACTTCGCCCACCCTCGAGAACATCCCGCTCGCCATCTCGGCCCAGGAGGTCAACTACAACGTTCCTGGACTCTCCGCCGGCACGCATCTCAAGCTCAACGGCGCCGTCCTGGCCGACATGTACACGGGCAAGGTGACCAACTGGAACAACGCCGAGGTCACGGCGCTCAACCCCGGAGTCAACATCCCCAGCGTGCCGGTGGTCACCGTGCACCGCTCGGACAGCTCGGGTGACACCTTCCTGTTCTCGTCCTACCTGACCGCCTCGGCCCCGCAGTCGTGGACGCTGTCACCGGGCACCACCGTGGCGTGGCCCAACGTCGCCGGTGCCGTGGCCGCCCAGGGAAACGGCGGCATGGTGAACTCGTGCAAGGCCAACCCGGGATGCGTGGCCTACATCGGGGTCAGCTACCTGAACCAGGCCTCCGGCGCCGGGCTCGGCTACGCGGCGCTCCAGAACAAGGCCGGGAATTACGAGCTGCCCACCCAAGCCACGTCGTCCGCAGCGGCGGCCTCTTTCACCTCCAGGACCCCTGCCAGCGGCACCATCTCGATGATCGACGGCCCGGCCAGCACCGGCTACCCGATCGTCAACTACGAGTACGCCATCGTGAACAAGACCCAGTCGTCGGCGTTGGTGGCCCAGGCCGTGAAGGCCATCCTGGCGTGGTCCATCGACCCCAACAACGGAAACGCCCCCACCTATCTCGACAACGTGAACTTCGTGGCGCTGCCTCCTCAGGTGGTGACCATCTCGGCCAAGCTGATCTCCAAGATCAGCTGATAACGAAGGGAAGCCAGTTCCAAGACGGAGCCGCAACCGATGTCGGTTGACACCTTGACCGAGTCGATCGCAGAGACTGAGGCCACCCCCGCTCCCGGAGGACCCGGAGGAGGGGGTGGTCCCGCGCCGGGCCCCGGTGGCGGTGGTGGCGGGCTGAGCGGAAGGCCCGTCTCCACCGGGCAGTGGTGGCGGGCCGAGCGGCTCATGCCGCAGGTGCTGCACCTCGTCACCTATGTGCCGCTCGTGCTGCTCCTCGCCATCATGGCCGCCTTGGTGTGGAAGGCCATCCCCGCCATCCGCTACAACGGGCTGGGCTTCTTCGGCCGCACCACCTGGAACCTCGGCAACCTCTACGCGCCGCTCGTCTCGGGTCATGGGGTCACCCATCCGCCCGGAGCCGCGTACGGCGCCCTGCCGCTCATCGTCGGCACCGTCGTCTCCTCGGCCATCGCGCTGGTCATCGCCGTCCCCGTCGCCGTGGGCACGGCGTTGGTGGTGGTGGAGAAGTTGCCGCCGCGGCTTTCGACCGGGATCGGCTTCTGCCTCGAGGTGCTGGCCGGGATCCCCAGCGTGGTCATCGGCCTGTGGGGGATCTTCACCCTGGGCCCGTTCCTCAGTCACCACGTGGCCACCATCTGGGCCAACCACGTTCCTGACGTCCCGGTGTTGCGCTTCTTCCGGGGCCCGAGCGGCAACGGCCAGGGGCTGTTCACCTCGGGCGTGGTCCTGGCCCTCATGATCCTCCCCATCATCGCCGCCACCACGCGCGACCTTCTGCGCCAGGTGCCGCGCGCCACGGTGGAGGGGGCGGTGGCCCTGGGGATGACCGACTCCGAGGCAGCGGGCGCCGTCACCATCCCGTGGGTGCGCTCCGGTGTCATCGGGGCGTCGGTGCTGGGCCTGGGCCGGGCCCTGGGCGAGACGATCGCCGTGGCCATGGTGAGCGGTTCGCTGGTGGGCTCGAACGTGCACTCGTTCTATTCGGCCTTCACCACCATCGCTGCCACCATCGTCACGCAGCTCGACGGCGCCCTGACCGACGCCAGCGGCTTGGCCGTGGCGACGCTCGCCGAGGTGGGGCTGGTCCTCCTCGTCATCACGCTGCTCGCCAACATCGGGGCCCGCATGCTCGTCCGGCGGGTGGCCACGACCGCCCTGCCGGTGGGCAGGGGCATCTGACATGACCGTCGCCACCGCTCCCGCCGGTGAGGTGCAGCCGGCATCGGCCACAGGCAGCTTCGGGCGGCGGCGGGCCCGCAACGTGGTGATGTGGACCCTGTGCTCCATCGCCCTGGCCCTCGTCGTGGCGCCGGTGGTGTGGTTGGTGGCCGGGATCGTGGCGCAGGCCGTTCCCGACTGGCGCTGGAACGTGCTCACCACCAACCAGCTCGGCAACGGCGGCGGGGTGCTCAACGCCATCGAAGGCACCTTCCTCATCGTGGCCGGCGTCATGGTGCTGGCCGGTGTCGTCGGCATCGCCGGTGGCCTGTACCTGGCCGAGTACGCCTCGGCCCGGCACGGCTCGCTGCTGCGGGGCGCGTCCGAGGTGCTGTCCGGTGTGCCCTCCATCGTGCTCGGCTACGTCGGTTACATCGCCTTGGTGGTGGCG
Organism: Acidimicrobiaceae bacterium; assembly: GCA_003453695.1. Taxonomy (GTDB): domain Bacteria; phylum Actinomycetota; class Acidimicrobiia; order Acidimicrobiales; family UBA8190; genus UBA8190. The sequence continues at coordinate 23,472 of DMNK01000052.1, forward strand.
CTCCACTGGGGGTTCTCGCTGTTGGCGGGGTGGATCGTGCTGTCGGTGCTGGTGATCCCCTACATCACCAAGACGACCGAGGTCGCCATCCGCAACGTGCCCACCTCGTACCGGGAAGGCGGCGACGCGCTCGGCATGCGCAGCGGGTACATGCTGCGCCGGCTCGTCATGAAGCCGGCGCTGCCGGGCATCGTCACCGGGCTCATCGTGGCGGCGGCCATCTCGCTGGGGGAGACGGCGCCGCTTCTGTACACGGCCGGCTACAACAGCAAGGGTCCTTCCGGGGCGCTCACCCACTCGCCCGTGGGCTACCTCACCTACGACGTGTTCACCTTCTACAACGAACCGTACAAATCGGCGCAGCACCTGGCGTACGAAGCAGCGTTGTTGCTTATCGTCCTGGTCGTGCTGCTCATCGTGGTGTCCCGGTTCATCGTCTCGTACTCCCAGCGTTACTCCCCGGACCGCCAGCAGCGCGTGACCGGGCGGTGGCGGCGGGGCGCGCAGCCCGCAGAGGCCCGTTCGGCGCAGCCGCCGCTAGATGCAGCATCCCCGCCGCCACCTCCAAGGGCCTGACCACGGGAAAAGCCGGCCCGACCCGTCGGGCGTCGCCGCTCGACGCGGCGAGGAGGGGCTCGATATGGCCGGTACGGGGGTTGCCGGTAGACTGTGGGCGGTTCCCCGTCAACGTCGTCTCGACGACGCACGCCAACGACGGAGGAGACGACGTCCCTCTGCCACGAAGAGGGCAAGGAGCTGCTGCCGTGCCCAGAGACACCACCGTTCGCCAACGCGTGATCGACTATCTCGTCGAGCACGGCCCTATGCACGACGAGAGCGGACGGGCGACCTCGCGCCTCAAAGCAGCTGTGGGATACAGCGGTGGCGACGCCGGTTTCATCCGGATCGTGAGCCTGCTGGCCGACTCGGGGGACATCGCCCGCGAGGTGCGGGGCAAGCGCACCTACCGCATCTCGGTCACCGACCAGGGCAGTGCCGGCGCTTCGCCGCCATCGTCGGCTTCGCAGGCTGGGGTGTCGCCGGTGAACATCTCCCGGTCCGCGCCCGTCGGCGACGACCTCGATTACGACGAGCTCGCCGCCGCCCTGCTGTCACGGGTGGCGCGCACGCTGTCAGCGGTCGAGAGTGCCGGTAACGGCGGCGACCAGGCCGCCTGGGCCCGCCGGCGCATCGACCAGCTCGAGGCGAAGGTGGTGTCGCTGCAGCGGGACCTGGCCCGGGCCCGGGCCGAGGTCCAGTCGGTGACCGACGAGCGCGAGGCACTGCGCGAGCAGCTCGAAGCGGCCACCCGCAACCTCGACGTGCTCACCGAGCGGCTGGGAACCCGGCCTCCCCCCAACCGGGCTGCCGACCGGCTCGACAGCGACGACCAGGCCCTGCTCTACCGCCTCCGGGGGCCGGGTCGCCCCGCCTCGCCCACGCGCGCCGGCTGACGCCGGCGGTACCCCCGCCAGCGACCCCCCGGCGCTCGCCACCGCCCTAACGCGGCGCGCGCCGCACCCGACGTTCGACTGTCCCCGTAGGCCGCCGCCTCGGCGGTGCTCGCCGCCGCTCGCCACGTGCCGGGCGGGGCGCGCTCGAGCGTCTCGAGTGCAGCGGCGTACTCGCTGAGCGTCTCGGCGGCGGCGCGGGGCCGCCCGGCGCGCCCACCGGCCCGTTCCATGCGCCGGGCGACGGATTCGGCCGGTCCGGCCGGCCGGCGTCGCCATGCACCGAAGGAAAGCCAGGCGAGGATGGCCGTCACCATCACCGACCCGACGACGATGGCCGGCACCGTCCCGAGGAGACGCCCGGTTCCCCGCAGCAACGTGGCACCGGGGCTGGGGTTGGCGTCGGGCACCACCGCCGTGGGGTCGAAGCTCTGCCACCCGTAACCGGGGAACCACACCTGCACCCAGGCATGGGCGTCGCGCGCCTGCACCTCGTAGAGATCGGTGATGGGGTTGTAGGGGCCGGGTACGTACCCCACCGCCTCGCGTGCCGGGATTCCCTGCGAGCGGAGCATCACCGCCAGGGCCGTGGAGATCTGCTCGCAGAAGCCGCGGCGGTCGCCGAAGAGGAACTCGTTCACCGTGTCGGCGCCGGGCGGCAGTGGCGGGATGTCGGTCGTGTAGGTGGTGTGGGTGCCGAGCCAGTCGACGAGCAGCTCGACCTTGTCGTAGGTGTTGGTGGCCCCCGCTGTGACCTGAGCGGCCAGGGCGGCGGCGCGTGGATAGGCGTGGGGCAGGGCCACGTCGCGCTGCGCCTGGCGTGTGGCGAGCCCGGTGGCGGGCGCCAGCACGCCGGCGGCGCGCAGCACGGCCGGGTCGGGCACAGACACGTCCGAGCGCACGGTGTAGATGGCACCGCTGCCCAAGCCGATGGGGGAGATCACGGCGTCGGCGTTGGCCCGCACGAAGATCTCTCGAGTGGGGAACCAAACCTGTCGCACGTCGTCGGCGTGGAAGATGAGGTTGGGAGTGGACTGCACGACGTAGAAGGTCTGCAGGTCGCTCTGACCGGAGCCGGCCGGGGTGGCCCCGCCGGGCCCGGTGCCCGGAGCGGTGCCCGTCGGGGCGATGGTGCCCGGGATGATGAAGGGCGATCCCGGGCCCAGGATGCCGGGAACGGTGTTGTTGGCCAGCCAGCTGACCCCGTTCCAGGTGTCGAAGGTCTCGCCCACCCAGTACGAGGGCCGCTGGGCGCGCACCCGCATCACGACCGTTTTGCCCAGCGACCCGCGCAGCGCCGTGTTGAGCCTGGAGGCGAACCCGGTGAAGCCGCCCACCCGGATGGGGTCGGCGGGGCTCCCGGCTCGAGCCGGCTCCGACGGCGAGCCGCGGTCACCGGCCAGAGAGAAGGGGAAGGCGAGCGACCCGCCCGACCCCCCCGCCACGGGGAAGACGATGTGGCCGCCAACCGTCGGGGCCGGGAGCGCCAGGAGCAGGGCCACGGCGGGCACGGCCAGGGCACCGAGCGCAGCGGCGGCGGCCCGTGGTGCCGGAGGCCCCCCTCCCGCTGCCGATGCCCACATGTAGCAGAGCCCGGTGAAGGCAAAACCCATCCACACAAGGGCGTAGATGCCGAAGCCCAGGGTGGTGGCCTGGGCGGCGGCGACGGCCAGGAGCACGGCCGACCCCGCCAGCGAGAAGGACAGGTCGCGCCGAGCGGGCACGTCGAAGGCGTGGATCACCTGCACGGCGACGAACAGCTCGGCGAGCGGGTTCTCCACGGTGGCGATGTCGTAGGCCTGCTGGCCCGACAGCTGGTGGAAGAACCAGGCGAAGGCGACCACCGCCGCTCCCGCCAGGACGGCCTTCACCCACATGGGCGGCCGTCGCCGCAGGCGATACGACAGCACCATGCCGGCGACGAGCAGCGCGCCGGCGACGAGCGCCAGGCCGCCGGAGATCTCGCCTTCGGCGTGCACGGCGCCGATGGCCACGAGGACCGACCCGGCGCACGCCACCCGCAGCGCCACGGAGTCTTCGGCCGGCCCGGGGCGGTTGGCTCGGCGCAGCCGTTCCATGAGGCCTCCACCTCGAACGGCGGCGCCCGTGGCGGCGCCCTGTCCGTTGGCCGCAGCAGCAGCGGCGCTGTCGCCACGTTGCCCGGTGTCGAGCCGATCGGCGTCACCACCGGGCTCGGCTGTCGACGACGACGTCGAAGGACCGACACCGGCGCCGAGGCTCCCCGAGAGCGCCCGGGCCAGGCGCCGGCCAGCCGTCTTGCGGTCGGGCACCGGTGCGCGGCGCGCCCCGCCGGCTTCGAGGGTGACGAGCGTCACGGATCGGCCGGCGGCGAGGAAGGCCACGACGCTTCCGAAGGCGCGCTCCGCTTCCCGTTCGGCGGCATCGGCCTCGGCGGGGAGCTCGGCCCGGACCACGACCGGGTCGGCCGCCGGCGTCTCCATCTCCTTGACGGCGATGTCGCCCCGATGGGCGGTGGCCGGCCAGTGCACGAAGCGCCGGTGGTCGCCGGGTTGGTAGTCCCGCACCCCCCGCGGTTCGCCGATGTCGGCGGGGACGGCGGTGGGGAGCTCGCCCTCGCCGCGCTCTGTTACGGGGTCGGCCGGCCGTGGTGCACCCAGGCGCGGCGCCACCACGAGCTCGCCCGGCATCGACAGCCGCACGTGCCGGCGCCACCACAGCATCCCGAAGGGCGCGGCGCTGGCGATCTCCGCCGTGAGCGTCCCGTGCACGCCGCGGCGGGCGGGGACGAGGGTGATCCCGTCGTCCTCGCCGGAGCGCCCTCCGACGAAGGCAGGTGGGCCCGGAGGCGCCAGGGGCGTGAAGCGCAGACGGGTCGAGGCGTGGACCTCCACTGCCACGGGGGAGCCGGCCACGGCGTCGGCAGGCACGGCCCGGAGAGACACCTTGGCCCGGGCGCCGGCGAAGGCGCCGCCGACGAGGCCCACGAGCAGGGCACCCCACACCAGGTCGCCGAGGAGCTGCACCCACCCCGAGCCGCCTTCGTGGGCGACCAGGAACCACGCCGCCGACAGCGCCAGGGCGCTCGAGACCGGAACGAGCGGGCGCTGCGGACGGGGCACGGGCCTCGGTTCAGGGGCGAGGCGACGGCGTCGAGGCGAGCAACTCCCGCACCACGGCCAGCGCCGTGCCCTCGTCGGCACCCAGCCGGTGCGCCAGGCACGCCGGCGCCACGGCTTTCACGTCGTCGGGCACCACATATCCCCGGCTCGCCAGCACGGCGCGGGCCTGTGCGGTGCGGATCAGCCAGATGGAGGCCCGGGGGCTCGCCCCCACCCGCACCCCGGCGGCATGGCGGGTGGCGCGGGCCAGCTCCACGGCGTAGCGGGCCACGGCCGGCGCCACCTCCACCGTCTCGGTGGCGCGCTGGGCGGCGAGCCAGCCGGGGATGTCGCTCACCGGCTCCAGCTCGTGCAAGGCGAACTTGCCGCCGTGGTGGCGCACCAGACGGGCCTCGGTCTCGGCGTCCGGATAGCCGACGGTGGTGCACAGGGCGAAGCGGTCCAGCTGGCTGTCGACGAGCGGGTAGGTGCCGAGCTGGGAGTGGGGGTTCTGCGTCGCCACCACCAGATGCGGGTTCGGCAGTGGCCACGACTCGCCGTCCACGGTCACCTGCTGCTCCTCCATGGTCTCGAGCAGCGCCGACTGGGTGCGGGGCGGGGTGCGGTTGAGCTCGTCCACCAGCACCACGTGGGCGAAGACGGGTCCGGGCCGGAACTCCCAGGTGCCCTCGTCGGCGGAGAACACCGACACGCCGGTGACGTCGGAGGGGAGCAGGTCGGGTTGGCCCTGGATGCGGGCCAGCTCGGTGCCGAGCGACCGGGCCAGGGCGCGGGCGAGCACGGTCTTGCCCACTCCGGGAACGTCCTCGATGAGCAGATGCCCACCCGACAGCGCCGCCATGGCCGCTGCTTCCAGTGCCGCCGGTGCACCGAGGAGGACGCGGCCCAGGTTCTCGACCAGGCGCTCGCCCAGTTGCACGGCGCTGTCGAGGCCGCCGCGCCCGTCGGGGGACAGGTCGCCGCCCACGGGGTCCGGCGACAAGACCATGGAACAAACGGTACCGGCTCCTCTGCGGTTTCGAGGACCGGCTCCTCAGCCGCCGTCGCTCATCTCTGGGCGACCACCTTGCGAAGCCGGGTCATGGACAACGCCAGGAGCCCGACGGCGAAGGCAGCCAGGACGCCGAGCTTGGGCGCGATCGAGGCCAGCGTGCCACCTCGCGACAGGAGGTCCGTCCAGGCGTCGACCGCCCATGCCTGCGGCGTGAGGTGGCCGAGCTGGCGCATGACGCTGCTCTCGATCGAAAGCGGCCACATGCATCCGCCGAGCATGGCCAAGGCGATCCCCACCGGGGGCCCGATGGCACTGGCCTGCTCCGGCGTGCGGAACAGCGTCCCGGAGAGGACGCCGGCTCCGGCCCCGACGAGCGCCCACAGGAGCACGAGGGAAGTGGCGGCGACGGGGTTGCCCCACGAGACGCCGAAGACGACGGCACCGATGAGCACGATGAGGGCTGCCTGGCCGAGCGCCACGGTGAAGTAGGCGAGCGTTTCGCCCAACACGATGGTGGAACGGCGCACCGGCGCCGCCGCCATGCGCTCGTAGATCCCCAGCCGCCGGGTTTCGATGATCACCGCCCCGCTGGCCAGGGCGTTCAAGAAGACGAAGAGGACGAGCATGGTGGGCGCGGAGTAGCTGAAGCCCTGCGGCAAGGTCTGGGAGTTCGAGTCGACCACCCTGCTCACCACCCGTGACTGGGTGTTGGTCTGCTGGAGCGCCGCCGCCGTGCGCAGGTCGGCCTCGTAGGTCCCGAACGCCTGGGAGGAGGCGAACGAGGCGGCCTGCACGCGGGCGCCCACCTTCGCAACCACCGAACCGACGGCCGCTGCTGCAGCCTGCTGGGTGGTGTTGGACCGGTCGGCGAAGATGGCCACGTCGACGGCCTGCCCCGACCGGAGGGCAGCGTCCATGCCGGCGGGGAGGACGACCGCAGTTGCCACCTCGCCCCGGGACACCGCCGTCGTGGCGGCGGAGATCGTGGCGTAGTGGCGTACGTCGAGGTCGCCGGCGCGCTGCATGGCCACGGTCAGGGACCGGCCCGCCGACCCGGCGCCCAGGTCGACGACACCGACGCGGATCGTGGAGAAGCCTCTTACCGTGGCGCCGATGATCAGGATGACGGCGATCGGCAGCACGATGAGGAAGAACAGGGCCCTGCGGTCCTTGGTGACCCGCAGCAGCGAGGTCCGTGCCACGGCCAGCGTGCCTCTCATGCCGTGACCGCCCGACGGGACAGGCCGGCCGCCGCCATACCGACGACGGCGCTGAAGGCCAGGATGGCGGCCACCGGGACCAACGCCGTGTGCAGCCCGCCCCCCCGTGTGGACAGGTCGGTGAAGGCGCGCAGCGCCCACCCGTTGGGCGTGAGCAGGGCCAGGCGGCGAAGCAGGTCCGGCTCCGCCGACACGAAGACGAAGTTCCCGCCCAGCAGGGCCAGCCCGAACACGACGGCCGAGGCGATGCCCTCGGCCTGACGCTGGGACCGGGCCAGGCCGATGACCAGTGCCGTCAGGCACACAACGGAGATGACCAGCGCCATGCACACCGCCGCCACCGCCACCGGGCTCCCCCAATAGGCGCCGAACACGGCCGTCGTGACCACGGCCACCACCCCGAGGCTGGCCACCCCGAAGACGAAGGCCGACAGCGCCTTCCCAGCCAGGATCTCGAGGGGCTGGATCGGCGCGGCGCGCATCCGTTCGATCATCCCTTGGCCACGGTCGACGAAGAAGCTCCGCGCCGTGAAGGAGATCACGAAGAGCAGGAAGAAGATGCCCATGGCCGGGCTGTAGTAACTGACCGGCTTGAGCTCCCGGGACCCAGCAGGACGCTGGGCGAGCTGTACCGGGACCGTGAGCTTGGCGGCCGCTTGCTCGAGGGCGGCGACGCGGTCGGCGGGGGCGCCCGACGACACCGCGGTGGCGAGGCTCAGCCGGTCGGCATTCAGCTGGGCGGTGAAGGACGAGACGATCGATGTCGTGACGCTGCCGGCCAGGGTGTTGTTGACGCTCGTGAAGGTGAGGATGGACTCGGGCTTCGCCGCGGACAGCGAAGCCGAGAAGCCGGCAGGGATGACGACGGCCGCCTGGACCCTCCGGGCCTTGACGTCGGCTGCGGCGGACGCCTCGTCGGCGACGGGCCTGGTCGTGACGATGTTGCGCAGTCCCGGCTCGTGCAGGATCCGCTCCAGTTGGGCGGCGATCGGCCCGTGGTCGGCGTTCACCACGCCGAGGGTGAAGTGGAAGGTGGTGGTGGTGCCGAAGGCCAGGCTCATCACTGCGGCGATGACGAGCGGGGCGACGACCCCGATGACGATGGCCGAGCGGTCGCGCAGGCGCTGACGCAGGTCCTTCCCGGCGATGAGGAAGGCCGGCCGCACGGCTACTCCCGCAGGGCGGTGCCGGTCAGGTTGAGGAACACCGACTCCAGGTCCGCCTCGGAGACCTCGACGCTCGTGAGGGTGGCCCCGGAGCGCTCGGCGGCCTCGACGAGGTCGGGCAGGACGCTGCGGCCGTCTGCAGCCACCACGTGGACACGGTCGGCGGCGGCGGCTGCCGACTCCACCCCGGTGACGCCGCGCATGCTGGCCGCCAGAGCCTGAAGGTCACCCGATGCCACCAGATCGATGCGGTCCTTCTCGCCCAGCCGCGAGACGAGCTGGCGCTTCGTCCCCTCTGCGATGAGCCGGCCACGGTCGATGATCCCGACCCGGTCGCAGACCCGGTCGGCCTCCTCCATGTAGTGGGTCGTGTAGACGACCGCCATGCCGCTGTCGCCGAGGGCCTGGACCCGTTCGAGGATGGCGTGGCGGCTCTGGGGGTCGACGCCGACGGTCGGTTCGTCGAGTACCAGCAGCTTCGGATGATGGAGGAGCCCGGCGGCGATGTTGAGCCGTCGCTTCATGCCCCCCGAGTAGGCCTCGACCCGGTCCTTGTCCCGGTCCGACAGCCCCGTGAGCTCCAGGGCCTCGGCGATGCGCTCGTCGAGCAGCCCGGCGCGAAGGCCGTACAGACGGCCGAGGAAGGCCAGGTTCTCCCGGGCGGTGAGATCCGGGTACAGGGCGATGTCCTGGGGGACATAACCGACCAAGGCCCGCACCGACAGCTCGGCCAGCGGGCGTCCGCCGATGGTCACCACACCGGCGTCGGCGTCGAGCAGCCCGCACACCATCTTGATCGTCGTCGTCTTCCCGGCGCCGTTGGGGCCGAGGAGCCCGTAGATCTCACCCGCGTCCACCTGGAAGCCGATCCCGTCGACGGCGGTGCGCTGGGCGAACCGCTTCACGAGCCCGGCACAGGACAGGACGGGCCCGGTCGGTTCCGGCGCCACGGCTGTCCTGGGCGCCGCCGCCAACTTGGCAACCGTCATGTCCTCAATCCTCGGGGGAGGCGTGTGCTCCGGCCAGGGCCGAAGGACTCGGGGAATCTCACCCCTGCCCTGTCGGGCGCCGAGCGGGAGCCACCGGGCGGATGTCGAGGGACGGTGCGCCGACGACGGCGGACTACCACCAGGGCCCGTAGTGCCGTCGCCACCCCCAGCCCCGCCGCGTCACCCGCCAGATGAGGAAGAAGACCACGGCGAAGAGGAACCAGGGGAAGTGGTAGGGCCACACCGGCACGCTGACCGCCACGGCGAAGAGGAACACGGCGATGAGCAGCAGCCCGACGTGCCCGCGGCGGCGGCGCATCTCCCCCGGCTGGGTTCCGGCGGGGGTCATGGCCGGCAGGTCGGCGAGGAGCACGGCCAGGTCGCTGCGCGTCTTGGCGGCCATGGCCTTCTGCATCCGCTCGTCGAACTCGGCTTGGTCGAGCCGGCCTTCGCCGAAGTGCTTGGCCAGGATGTCGGCCACTTCGGCGCGCTCGGAGTCGGAGACGCGCATGTCGGGGCCGGGGACGTTGTAGCGACGCCCGCCCGGCCATCCCGTCCATGGGGGAATGGTGCTCATCGGTGGGTCGCCAGCCACTGCTCCAGGGCGGAGGTGGGGGCTCCCTCGCTCGGCATGAGCAGCCAGCCGGCGAGATAGGCGGGGATGCCGATGCCGCCCACCAGGGTGAGGACGACGAAAGCGATGCGGACGATGGTCACGTCCACACCCAGATAGTCGGCGATGCCGGCGGCGACCCCGGCGAGGATGCGTCCCCCGCGCGGCCGCCGGAGCACCGTCGTGGGTGTGTCGTTCGGCTCTGGATAGCTGGTCATGTCGTCATCGTCACCCCGCCGACGCTCGAGCCACCATCGGTGACCACCCTGATTCCACCCTGAGCAGGCCTCGGCCGAGCCGGTGTCGAGGTAGGGACGGGCCCTGATGCCGGGGTCCGACGGCGGGCGCGATCATTGACGGATAGAACCGTCCACCAGGCCAGAGCCACCGCAGGCGCCGCCCGAGCCCGACCAGGAGCCCGGGCGCGACCAGGGGGCCGAGCCCGGGCGCCCCCCGTGGGAGCCCTACGCGTCGGCCGCCTACCAGTACTGGTCGCAACGACGCCACCGGGGCTACGACTACGGATACCGCTGGACCGGTCCCTTCCCCCACCGGCACTGGGGCGGACGACGCCGGCGCGGCGGCCCCCCTCGCCGGAGCCGTGACGACCGGATGCTGGGCGGGGTGGCCGGGGGTGTGGCCCGCTGGATGGGGATGGATCCCACCCTGGTTCGGTTGGGCTTCGTGCTGGCCGCCATCTTCAGCGGCTTCGGTATCGCCGTCTACATCGTCATGTGGCTGATCCTCCCCGCCGACGGCGACACCGAGAGCATCGCCAGTCGGGCCGTCCACGACTGGCGCGGCATCGTGCTGGCCCTGTCGCTCGTCCCTCTCGTCGTGCTCACCGTCGCCCTCGGCACGGCGCTCGGCATCGGCTGGGTGAGCGGTCTGGCCGTGCCGGTGGGCATCGGCGCGGGCGGGGCCATCCTCTTGTGGCGCAACGTCGGGAGCGACGAGCGCAGGTTGGTGGCGCCCCTCGTGCGCCCGCTCGACCGGCTCGGGCTCACCGGGCGCGGGTCATGGCGGACCCTGGTGGTGCGCGCCCTCATCGGCATGGTGCTGGTGGGCGGCGGCGCCTATCTGCTCAGCTCGAACCACGCCACGCTGCGCCCCCTCGAGGGCGTGGGCCTGGTCGTGGCCGGAGCCGTGGTGGTGTTCGGGCCCTGGTGGCTGCGAGTGGCGCGCGACCTGGTGGACGAGCGCCAAGGACGGGCGCTGGCCGAAGAGCGCGCCGACATGGCCGCCCGGCTCCACGACTCGGTGCTGCAGACGCTGGCGCTCATCCAACGGCGGTCCGACCAACCCGGTCAGGTGGTGAAGCTGGCCCGGGCCCAAGAGCGCGAGCTGCGGTCTTGGCTCTTCGACGGCCGGGCGCCGGGCGGGGCCGAAGACGACGACGTGATGTTGTCCCAAGCTGTGCACCGCATCGAGCGCGAGGTCGAGGACCTGCACGAGGTGGCGGTGGAGGCCGTGGTGGTGGGCGACTGCGGGCTCGACGACGAGCTGCGCTCGTTGGTGGCCGCCGGCCGCGAGGCCACGGTGAACGCAGCCAAGTGGTCGGGCGCCCCGGTGGTGTCGCTGTTCGTCGAGGTGGAACCGGATGAGGTGTCGATGTTCGTACGGGACAAAGGGGCGGGTTTCGACCTCGAGAACGTGGGGTCGGACCGGCGCGGCGTGGCCCAGTCGATCCTGGCCCGCGTGGAGCGCCACGGTGGGAAGGCCGAGGTGCGCACCGCTCCCGGAGAGGGCACCGAGGTGGGGCTGCACATGCCCCGCCGCAAGCGGTGAGCAGGCCCCGGGTCTTCCTCGTCGACGACCACGGGTTGTTCCGGGCCGGGGTGCGGGCCGAGCTGGGTGACGCCGTGGAGGTGGTTGGTGAGGCCGACGACGTCGAGCCGGCCGTCGAGCTCATCTCCGAGCGCCAGCCCGACGTGGTGCTCCTCGACGTGCACCTCCCCGGTGGCGGGGGACAGCGGGTGGTGGAAGCGGTGCGCGAAGCCCACCCGCACGTCCGCTTTCTCGCCTTGTCGGTGTCGGACGCTCCCGAGGACGTGATCACCGTGATCCGCGCCGGGGCACGCGGTTATGTGACCAAGACCATCTCGGGGCCCGAGTTGGTCGACGCCGTGATCCGGGTGGCGGCGGGCGACGCCGTCTTCTCTCCCCGCCTGGCCGGCTTCGTCCTCGACGCCTTCGCCGCCGAGCCGGGCCTGGTCGGCGCTCCTCCCAGCTTCGACCCCGAGCTGGACCAGCTCACCCAGCGCGAACGCGAGGTGCTGCGCCTCATCGCCCGGGGCTATGCCTACAAGGAGGTGGCGTCCGAGCTCTCCATCTCGGTGAAGACGGTGGAGAGCCACGTGTCGGCCGTGCTGCGCAAGCTGCAGCTCTCGAGCCGGCACCAGCTGACCCGCTGGGCATCGGAGCGCCGGCTCTTGTAGGGCGGCGCCCAACACGGTGCCGTCACCGGGCTATGGCGTTCACCTCGGTCGACTTCGCCCCGGTGCCGACGACGTTCACGGCCGCCACCATGTAGTAGTAGCGGTAGCCGTGCCGGGTGTTGCTGTCGTGGTAGGTGCAGCTCGACGACGTGCAGTTCACCAAGCCGACCGACACGTAGGCCCTCTCCGACCCGCTCCTCGTGCTCCGGTACAGGGTGTAGGAGGTGATGGGCGAGCCACCGTTGCTGGCCGGCGCGTTCCACGACACGTCCGTGCCCCGTGAGGTGTCCTCCCGGGCCGAGGGGTTCTGCGGGGCGCTCGGCACGGTGGCGGTGGCGGTGGGCGTCACGGTGTTCGAAGGCGACGAGGACGGCCCGGTGCCGTCGGCGTTGGTGGCTGTCACCGTGAACGTGTAGCTGTCACCGTTGGTGAGCCCGCTCACGGTGACGGGACTGGACGCGCCATAGGCCACCTGCCCCCCGTTGGACCCTGTGGTGTCGTCGGCCGTCACCGCGTAGGAGGTGATGGTCGAGCCGCCGTTGTTGGGTGCGGTGAAGCTCACCGTGGCCTGGGCGTTGCCGGCCTGGGCGCTCACCCCGCTCGGGGCGCCGGGGACCGTCGACGGCACCACCGGGCTCGAGGGTGCCGACGCCGGACCGGTGCCGGCGCTGTTGGTGGCGGTCACCGTGAACGTGTAGCTGTCGCCGTTGGTGAGCCCGGTGACGGGGATGCCGCTCGACGGGCCGGAGGCGCTCTGGCCTCCCCGTCCGGCGTTGGTGCTGTCGGCGGCTGTCACCGTGTAGGAGCTGATGGCGGGCTTCCCGGTGTTGTCCGGCGGGGTGAAGCTCACCGTGGCCTGGGCGTTGCCCGCCTGGGCGCTCACGCCGGTGGGGGCGCCCGGCAGGTTCGGGTTGGGCGGAGTCGCCGTGAAGGCGCCCAGCCCGTTGGGCGTCCCGAGACCGGTGGGCCCGTTGTAGCCGTTCAAGAGGGAATAGGCGGCGTTGCACAGGTAGGAGCCGCAGCTTCCGTTCGACCCCGACGTCACCCGGTTGAGCTCGGCGGTGTGGCTGTAGAGCGACGCAGCTGACCCCGAGGTGCCACCGGCCGGGTTCTGCGCCAGCCCGAAGAACGAGCTCACGATGGGACTGGCCACGCTGGTGCCTCCGTAGACGTACCAGGTCCCACCTCCGTAGGAGTCGTACACCCACACCCCGGTGCTGGGGTTGGCGACGGCAGAGGTGTCGGCCACGGTGCGGTCGGCGCAACCGCTGTCGGTCTGCCAGCTGGGCTTGGCCTCGTAGGCACTGCAGCCCGATCCGGCGCCGCTCCACACCGTCTCGGTGGCGTTGCGCGTGCCGGTGTCGGTGGCCTGGTTGAGGGACGTGCCGCCGGCGTCGGTGACCGTGGGCGAGGCGGCGGGGAAGCTCACCCCGTAGCCGTTGTCGCCCGAGGCGGCCACCACGGCCACGCCCGGGTGGTCGTAGTAGGAGGTGGAGTCGGAGACCTCAGTCGGGTACTCGGAACCGCCGTAGCTGTTGGAGACGGCGTTGGCGCCCAGGCTGACGGCCTCGTTCACCGCCGTGCCCAGGTCGGAGAAGTTGGCGCTCCGGGCTTCGACGAGAAGGATGTGGCAGTTGGGGCAGATGGCGCTCACCATGTCGAGGTCGAGCGAGATCTCGTCGCCCCAGCTGGTGCTCCCCGACGGGTAGTTGGTCCCCCCGAACTCGTCGACCTTCTTGAAGCAACCGTTGGATGTGGTGCACGTCGGCAGACCGAAGAACGACCGGTAGGACGACAGGTCGGACGCGGCGTTGGGGTCGTCATAGGCGTCCACGATGGCGACCGTCTGGCCGGTGCCCGCAGAGGTCGGGTTGGGCGGGGTCGTCGTGGTGCCCACGAACCACGGGACGTTGTAGGCGGACTCGAGATAGGCCGGGTCGTAGGCGCCGTTGTTGCCCACGGAGGCAGCCGTCCCGGCGTCGTTGCGCGAGGGCCTTTCGCTGCGCGCCGCCGCGTCGGTGCGTACCCGGGCGAAGCATCGGGCCGTGCCGGCCGACACGGCGTACGAACACACGTTCACGTCGGTGTTGCCGTCGGGCCCGTGGTGCACCACGTATGCCGGAGGGGGATTGGGCGGGGTCGCCCCGGCGGTGCCCGCCGCTGCCGTGAGCAGTGTCAGCGCACCGGCTCCGGTCGTCGCCGCCGCGACC
>DMNK01000052.1:37697-48398 GCA_003453695.1 Acidimicrobiaceae bacterium
TTTTTGGGGGGGGGTTTTTTTTTTCCCTTTTTTCCCCGCGGGGGGGGGGGGGCGCGGGGGGGGTCGCCCCGGCGGTGCCCGCCGCTGCCGTGAGCAGTGTCAGCGCACCGGCTCCGGTCGTCGCCGCCGCGACCCAGCGGGCCAGCCGTGTCCGGCGGGCCGAGCCGCCGCTCGATGGATGGGTGCCTGTCCCCATGGATGGCCGCCTCTCTTCCCTGGGTCCACGAAACCGTGGCCTCGTCCGCCGTCGGTGGGCGCAGGCAAGGTAGGTCCCGGGCTGGGGGCGGTCCTAGGGCCGAGAGTCCCTAATTTGGCCAGGACGAATGAGAGTCCTATGATGGAACTCATGCGAGGAGCAGGGTGACCAGCCCCGCCACCGCATCGGCCGCGACCCCCTTCTCGGAGGTGATCCGGCTCGCCTCCGACACGTCGGGCCGCTTCACGGGGGAGCTGAATCCGCACTGGACGATCGGCGGCAGACCAAACGGCGGCTACCTGCTTGCCATGCTGGGCCGGGCGGCAGCGGCGGTGAGCCCCCACGGATACGTGATCGCCGCCAGCGCCCACTATCTGCAGCCGCCCGAGCCGGGCCCGGTCGCCATCGAGGCGGAAGTCCTCCGACAAGGCCGCAGCGCCAGTCAGGTGCGCGCCCGCCTGGCCCAGGAGGGCCGGCCCTGCGTGGAGGCGCTCGTGACGACGGCCCGGACCGAGGAGTCGGGCTCGCCGTACTGGGACGCCGGCCTCCCCGCGGCGAGCAGCGTCTCCTACGACGACTGTGTGCGGCTCGTGCCCCGGACCCCCGACGGCACGGCGGTGGCCATCATGGAGCAGGTCGAGGTCCGCCTGGAGCCGGCTACGAGTGGGTTCCTCACCGGAGCGCCCAGCGGGCGGGGCGAGTTGCGGGGCTGGCTGGCCCTGCCCGGCGACGAGCCCTTCGACTGCTTCTCGCTTCTCTACGCCGTCGACGCCTTCCCGCCTGCCACCTTCGACGTCGAGTATGCCGGCTGGGTCCCGACTTTGGAGCTCACCGTGTACGTGCGGGCCGTGCCGGTCCCCGGGCCGGTGCGCGTCCTGCAGCGGGCCCAGCTCGTCGAGAGCCGGCGGGTCGACGAGGTGTGCTTCGTATGGGACAGCGCCGGCCGGCTGGTGGCACAAGGCACGCAGCTGGCTGGGATCCGCCTGGGATGACCGACGGGGCCGGCCGGCAGCCAGCCCGGCGCCAGGCGCTCAGTGACCCGTTCGTAACCCGTCGCAGACGATGGCGATCATCTTGTGCGGGTCTTGAGGGGTGGCACCGGGGCGCTCGACCTGGCGACAGGCGCCCATCACGAGCGTCATGATCTCGTCGATCGTCACGTCGGCGCGCAGCTGGCCGCTGTCGACGGCACGCTGACGCAACCGGTCCAACGACCCCCGCAACTCCTCGACGCGGTCTCCACACCGTGACTTGAAGTCCACTCCGGCCGCCGCCAAGGCGTCGAAGAGGTCGTGCTTGAGCGTCGCCTCGTCGGCCATCCGGGCGATGAAGGCGAAGAACGACTCGGCGGCGTCGCCACCCTGCTCGGCGTTGGCCGCTTCGACCAGTTGGTCGAGCTTGGTGACCACGATGGCTTCGAACAGCGCTTCTTTGGTGGGGAAGTGGCGGTACAGGGTGCCCACGCCCAGGCCGGCACGCTCGGCCACGACGTCGACGGGCACGGCGAGCCCGTCCTTGGCGAACACCGCTTCAGCCGCCTCGAGGATGCGCTGGCGGTTGCGCTGGGCGTCGGCCCGCATGGGCCGGCACGGGGCCTCGGAGGCGCAGTCCTCCAGCTCGCCCTCGGACAGCCCGACCTCCGCCGACACCTCAGTCCCGGCCATCGCTCCCCTCGCGGCCTTGACAAACGGAACGCACGCTCCGTATAGTACTCCCAGAAACGGAGTCGCTCCTCCGATTTTATCCGCCAGGCGCCCGACAGGGAAGGGGCCAGGCCGGCAGCGGAGGGCAGCAAGGAGTCGTGATGAGCAGCACCACAGAAGCCCTGGCCATTCCCACCACCGCCCCCGACGCCGATCCGAAGCGGTTCCGGGCCCTCGCCGTCATCGCCCTCGCCCAGCTCATGGTGGTGCTCGACGCCTCGGTCGTGATCGTGGCCCTGCCCTCGGCCCAGCGGGCGCTGCACATCTCTGTGGCCAACCGCCAGTGGGTGGTCACCTGCTACACGCTCGCCTTCGGGACGCTGCTGCTCCTGGGCGGACGTCTGGCCGACTACCTGGGCCGCCGTCGCATGTTCGTGTGGGGATTGCTCGGCTTCGCCGCCTCGTCGGCTCTGGGCGGCCTGGCCCAGAACCCGGCCATGTTGTACGGGGCCCGCACCCTGCAGGGGGCCTTCGCCGCCGTCATGGCGCCCGCCGCCCTGTCGCTCATCACCACCACCTTCACCGAGAGCAAGGAGCGGGCCCGGGCCTTCGGTGTGTACGGCGCCATCGCCGGCGGGGGGGCGGCCATCGGCCTCATCCTGGGTGGCGCCCTCACCCAGTACGCCTCGTGGCGTTGGACGCTCCTCATCAACGTGCCCATCGCCGTGTTCGCCGCCGTGGCGGCCCGGCGGGTCGTGCGGGAGAGCCGCAGCCCGGCGCGCGGCGGCTACGACCTGGTCGGAGCGACCACCGTCACCGCTTCGCTGTTCATGCTCGTGTACGGCTTCTCCACTGCCAGCACCGACGGATGGTCTGCGCCCGTCACGGTGGGCCTGCTCTCGGCAGCGGTGGTCGGGCTGGTGGCCTTCGTCGTGATCGAGCTGCGCTCGATCCACCCGCTGTTCCCCATGCGGGTGGTCCTGGACCGCAACCGGGGCGGCTCGTTCCTCACGTCGCTGCTCGTGGGGTGCGCCATGCTCGGGACCTTCCTGTTCCTCACCTACTTCATGCAGGGGACGCTGCACTACTCGGTGGTGAAGACCGGGTTCGCCTTCGTGCCCTTCTCGGCGGGCATCATCACCGGGGCCACGCTCTCGAGCCGACTGCTCCCCCGGGTGGGCCCGAGGGTGCTCATGATGTCCGGGCTCACGGCCGCCGCCCTCGGTCTGCTGTTGTTCACCCAGGTCCACGTGCACAGCACCTACTGGACGGCGCTGCTCCCCGCCGAGCTCATCGTCAGCCTGGGGATGGGGACCACCTTCGTCCCCATGAGCTCCACCGCCCTGGTGGGAGTGGAACCCAGGGACGCCGGGGTGGCCAGTGCCTTGGTCAACACCACCCAGCAGGTCGGGAGCTCGCTCGGGACGGCGCTGCTCAACACGGTGGCCACCAGTGCCACTGCCGCCTTCGTGCTGGCCAACCGGCACGTCGCCGACGTGCGGCAGGTGGCGGCCGTCCACGGATACGCCACGGGGTTCAGGATCAGCGCCGTCCTGGTCGCCGCCGCTGCGGTCACCGCCGGTCTGCTCGTGCGGGCCCGTCGCCAGGACGTGGCAGCGCCATCCGCCGAGGCCCAGCTCGTCGTGGACGCCGCCGAGGCGGAACTGGCCCATGGCGAGCTGGTCCTGAGCGCCGAGACCGCCTGACGGCGTTGCGGCGTCGTCCACGATCGTCACGGAGGGCCGGACGATCGGGCCTCCTCCTTGTCGGCGCCCGACGTGCTCGGCAGTGCCGTCGCCGGCGCCTGAGCCTCAGCGTTCCTGTTCGGTGGGGCGGATGAGGACCTCGTTGACGGCCACGTGGCGCGGCCGAGTGACGATGTAGGTGACGGCGTCGGCGATGTCGCCCGCCTCGAGGAACTGCGTGAACAACCCCCGCATGCCCTCGAGCACCTCGGGCCGGTTGTGGCTGGCCAGCTCGGTGGCGGTGGCACCGGGTTCCACGAGCGACACCCGCACGTACCGCTTGGCCAGCTCCTGGCGCCAGGACTCGCTCACGGCGCCGACCCCGTGCTTGGTGAGGCTGTAGACGCCGTTGCCGGGGCGGGCGATGCGGCCCGCCACCGAGCTCACGTTGACCATGTCGGCCACCTGGCGGGGACCGTCCTCGGCGGCCCGGAGCAGATGAGGCAGGGCGGCCTTGGCGCAATAGAGCAGGCCCAGCAGGTTGAGCTCCACCATGCGCTGCCACTCCGACACCGGCGCGTCGGTGGCCGGGCCGAGGAGCATCACCCCGGCGTTGTTGACGAGGGTGTCGAGACGGCCCAGCTCGGCCACGGTCCGGCCCACGGCGTCGGCGGCCTGTTCCGAGTCGGTCACGTCGGCCTCGAGCACGAGGGGCGTGCCGCCCCGATGGCGGATGTCGGCGGCCAGGTGCTCGAGGCGGTCCCGCCGGCGCGCCGCCAGGGCGACCGCGGCCCCAGACGTGGCCAGAGCCGAAGCGGTGGCGGCGCCGATGCCGCTCGACGCGCCGGTCACGAGGGCCACCGTGCCTTCGAGTGGGCGGCTGGTGGGCTCGTCGGCGGGGTCCATGGGTGGGCGAGGCGGGACTTGAACCCGCACATCCTTTCGGACACAGGAACCTGAATCCTGCGCGTCTGCCAATTCCGCCACTCGCCCGAGTGACCGATCGGACACTACTTGAGGCCTGAAGAAGCCCTGGTCGGGGGTAGGAATGTCCTGTGGGTCCGACCACGTCTGTCACGAGGAGCGCCGAGAGGCGGACCGTTCGTCGTCGGCCCAGGTCGGAGCGCATGTCGATGACCCGACCCCGCAGCGCGACCCCCCGGGGTCGCGCAGGGCACCGATAGGCTCTGCCCCCACCATGGGACTCCGGGAAGTCGAACAGCGCCTGGAGCGCCTCGTCGAAGGAGCCTTTTCGAAGGGCCTGCGCGGGGGCCTGCAGCCGGTCGAGATCGGCCGCCGGTTGACCAGGGAGATGGACCTCCTCCGGAGGGTCGGCGTGCGCGGGCTGATGGCCCCGAACTTCTTCGTGGTGACACTGTCGGCCGAGGATGCCGAGCGGTTCCGCAGCTTCGTGGACGTGCTGGCCCGCGAGCTCGGGGACGCCGCCCGTGAGCACGCCCGGACCGAGGGCTACAGCTTCGTGGGCCCCGTCGAGGTCGAGATCCACCTGGACGAATCTCTTCGGGCCGGCCGTTTCACGGTTGAAGCCGACGTGGCGGAAGGGCCCGACGGGGCTCCGGCCGGGTCGCTGGTGCTGGCCGACGGCGCCCGGGTGGTGCTCGGGGCCGAGCCCGTGGTCATCGGTCGCCTGCCGGAGTGCGCCGTGGTCTTGAGCGACCCCAACGTGAGCCGCCGTCACGCCCAGGTGACCCGGCAGGGCACCGAGATCGTCGTGGCCGACCTGCAGTCCACCAACGGGACCAGGGTGAACGGAGTCCCCGTGCGCGAGCGAGTCCTCCACGACGGGGACGAGATCACGGTGGGTACGACCTCGATCCGGTACGAGGCCTCGTAGATCGAGTGACCTCCATGGTCCAACTGGCAACCTCTCTGGACAACCAGAACCTGCTGCGCGCCCTGGAGGTGTTCCTGGTCGCCTTGGTCTGGCTCTTCTTCTTCAGAGTCATCCGTGCCGTGTGGGTGGAGGTGCGGCCCCCCAGGGCCCGGGCCGCCCTCGCCGACGTGCAGGTGGGCCTGCCGCCGCCCCCCCAGCGGCAGGAGAAGACCAAGGGCAAGCGCGGCGGTCTGCGCCTCACCGTGGTCGAGCCCGAGCACCAGCGCGGCGAGAGCTTCGACCTCGCCAGCGAGCTGACGGTGGGGCGAGCGCCGGGATGCGGGGTGCGGGTGGAGGACGCCTACACGTCCAACCTCCACGCCCGGCTGTTCCGCCGGGACCGGTCGCTGTGGATCGAGGACCTGGGCTCGACCAACGGCACGTGGGTGAACGGTGACCGGGTCGTCGAGCCCCACCGCCTCAGACGAGGCGACCTCCTGCAGGTGGGAGGCACCGTGTTCGAGGTGACGCGGTGAGGCCGTCGAGGAGAAGGTGTTCCTCGTGACCGTCCTGCGATCCGGTTCGGCATCCGACGTGGGGCGGGTGCGGTCGGTCAACGAGGACCTGGCCCTCGAGAGCATGACGCTCTTCGCCGTGGCGGACGGCATGGGGGGCCACGCCGGAGGCGAGGTGGCGGCGCGCACCGCCATCGACGCCCTGCAGCGGGAGTTCGGGCTGCACCAGTCGGCCGAGGGGCTGAGCGGCGCCGTTCACCAGGCGAACGTGGCGGTGTGGGAGCGAAGCCAGGAGGATGCCGACCTGCGGGGCATGGGCACCACCCTGACCGCGGCCGCCCTCGTCGGCACGCCGGAGGGGGACCGGCTGGTCATGGCGAACGTGGGGGACTCCCGCTCGTACCGCTTGCACCAGGGCAGGTTGATCCAGCTGTCCCACGACCACTCTGTCGCCGAAGAGCTCGTCGACCGTGGTGAGTTGTCCGAGGCCGAGGCGGCGATCCACCCCCACCGCCACATCCTCACCCGGGCTCTCGGGGTCTCCTCCGACGTCGACGTCGACCTGTGGGAGATGACGCCCGAGTCGGGTGACCGCTACCTGCTGTGCTCCGACGGGCTCACCAACGAGGTGCCCGAGTCACAGATCACCGACGTGCTCACCTCGGTGTCCGACCCCCAGCAGGCGGCCGAGAAGCTCGTGGATCTCGCCAACGAGAGCGGCGGCAACGACAACATCACCGTGGTCGTGCTCGACGTGGTGGTGGGCGAGGAGAGCACGCAGGGCGACGGTGCGGGCCCACTGGCCGCGGCCGGCGCCGCCGCTGCCGGCGCCGCCATCGCTGCCGGCGACGGAGCCGCCCAAGGTGCCGAATCCGCCCAAGCCCCGTCCGGGCCGCCGAGCGCAGCGGCCGCTGCCCGGCGGGCGGGGGCGGAGGGCGCCGTCAAGACGGTGAGCAGCCGGGACCCCGTTTCGGCGTCGTTGTTGGGACGGGCCGAGGCAGATGCCGCCGCCGGCCTGCGGGCCATGGATGCCCGGGCCTCCGAGGTGTCGGACCGGCTCCGCACCAGGCGCATCACCTTCCGGGTCCTGCTCTTCCTGATCGTGCTGGCCGCCATCGTGGTGGGTGCCTTTTACGCCGTTCGGTGGTACGTAAACTCGTCGTACTTCGTGAAGATCCACCGCGGCCAGGTGGTGGTCTATCAGGGCCGGATGGGCGGCTTCCTCGGCATCGAGCCCAAGGTGGTGTTCCACTCGGGTTTGCCGGCGTCCGTCATCCCGGCGGCCTACATCTCGAGCGTCACCAACGGAGTGGAGGAGCCGTCCTTGTCAGCCGGCAAGAGCTACGTGTGCGGGCTGGTGTCCATCCAGCAGACCGAGAACCCGACCCAACCGATTGCGACACCCGCCTATTGCAAGGCGAGCCCGAAGAAGCCCACCACGGGGGGTCATTGACATGGCGTGGGCGAACGTGCTCGGACCGTCGCCGATGAATGCCGGTTTCGTCTCCGTCCTGCCCCGGGTGGCCGCGCCCGGCTCCCCTAGGCTCTGCCCGGCATGACCGTGTCCGACCATCCGCGCGTGCTCTCGGGCCGCTACGAGCTGTCCAACCTGGTGGCTCGGGGCGGGATGGCCGAGGTGTACCGGGCGCATGACCGCCTCCTGGACAGGCCGGTGGCGCTCAAGATCCTCTTCCCCGAGCTGTCGGTCGACCGCTCCTTCGTGGAGCGGTTCCGACGTGAGGCTCAGGCCGCCGCCAACCTTTCGCATCCCAACATCGTCCCCGTCTTCGACTGGGGTGAGGACATCGGGACGTATTACATCGTCATGGAGTACGTGGACGGCCGTGCCCTGTCCTCCATCCTGCGCACGGCCGGCCCCCTGCATCCCGACCGAGCCGCCGAGATCGCTGCCGACGTCGCCGCCGCCCTCACCTATGCGCACCGCCACGGCGTCATCCACCGAGACGTGAAGCCGGGCAACGTGCTCATCACCGAAGAAGGCACCGTCAAGGTCACCGACTTCGGAATCGCCCGCGCCGTCAACACCGAGGAGAGCCTCACCCAGACCGGCGCCGTGATGGGCACCGCCACGTACTTCTCGCCCGAGCAGGCCGAGGGCCAAGGCGTCGACGCCCGCAGCGACATCTACTCCCTCGGCGTCGTCCTCTTCGAGATGGTGGCGGGGCGCCCACCGTTCCTCGGCGACACCCCGGTGGCGGTGGCGTCGAAGCACGTGCGGGAGAACCCGCCCATGCCGCGGCAGATCAATTCGGCCATCCCGCCCGCCCTCGAGGCCGTGATCATGAAGTGCATGGCCAAGGACCCGGCCCACCGCTACGCCAGCGGCGAAGAGTTGCGTGCCGATCTGCTGCGCTTCCGGGAGGGCCGGGGCGTCTCGGCCGACGTGCCGGCAACGGTCATGAACCCGGCGGTGGGGACCACGAGCACCATGACGGCGGTGGGGCGGACCCAGTCCATGCGTCCCGTGACGACCATGGAAGAGGAGCGCAGCCGCACCCCCCTGTACGCGGCACTGCTCGTCCTGCTGCTCATCGCCCTGGCCGTGGTGATCGCCTTTCTGGGCAACTCCCTCGGTTGGTGGCACTTCAACTCGAACGAGGTGACGCTGCCCAACCTCACCGGCAAGAGCCTCACCGCGGCGGAGTCCACCCTCCAGGCCGACGGCCTCAAGTACACCGTCACCGCCGATCCCTCCTCCAACCAGCCCAACACCATCGTGATCAAGACCAGGCCCGGGGCCGGCACGCAGATGTCCAAGGGTCAGAGGGTCACGCTCATCACCGGGAACCAGGGCAACAAGGTCTCGGTGCCCAATGTGACCAACCAGTCGGTGGGTTTCGCCGAGAGCGAGCTGACGACCATGAACCTCATGGCCCAGGTGCAGCCGACGAACAACTGCAACCAGCAGAACGTCGTGTGCTCGCAGAGCCCCGGCCCGGGCACCGAGGTGAACCCGGGCAGCACGGTGATCCTGTTCACGGCCGCCCCCACGACGACGACGACGACCACGACCACGGTGCCGACGGTGCCCAACGTGAGCGGCGACACCGTGGCCCAGGCCTGCAACAAGCTGGGCCAGGCCGGTTACAACTGTGGCTCGACCACCCAGCAGTCGTCGTCGGTCTACAGCTCTGGTTACGTGATCAGCACCAACCCGACGGCGGGCAGCGAGGAACCCCAGGGCACCACTGTGAATCTGGTGGTCTCTAGCGGCCCTGCTTCGGAGACCGTCCCGAGTGTCATCGGCGACACGCCCAACCAGGCGTCGACGGCCATCACCAGCGCCGGCCTCACCCCGCAGGCCAATTGCGTGCCGGCGCAACAGTTCGGCAAGCCGCAGGACATCGTCTACGCCCAGAACCCCTCGGGCGGCGCCCAAGCCAACCAGGGGTCGAATGTCACCTACACCTACTGGAGCAACAACTGCCCCGCCTGATCGGCGCCCCTAGACGGGCGTAGCTGCCGACAGGAAGTTCTGAAGCAGGATCGGTCCCTCTTTGGTGAGGATCGACTCAGGGTGGAACTGGACGCCTTCCACGGGGAGATCCCGGTGGCGCAGCCCCATCACCACGCCGTCGGCCGTCTCGGCCGTGACCTCGAGCTCGGCGGGCAGCGTGGCCCGGTCCACGACGAGCGAGTGGTAGCGGGTGGCCTCGAAGGGATTGGGAAGACCGTCCAGCACCCCCACTCCGGTGTGGAACACCGCCGAGGTCTTGCCGTGCATGAGCTCGGGGGCGGCCACGATGGCGGCACCGAACGCCTGCCCGATGCACTGGTGCCCGAGACACACGCCGAGAAGGGGGATCTCTCCGGCGAGCTCCCTCACCACGTCGACGCTGATGCCGCTGTGCTCGGGCCGTCCCGGCCCGGGTGAGATGACGACGGCGTCGGGGCCCGCCGCCCGGATGCCGGCCACGTCGACGGCGTCGTTGCGGTAGACGACCGGCTCGGCACCGAGCTCGCCCAGCTCTTGGACGAGGTTGTAGGTGAACGAGTCGTAGTTGTCGACGAGCAGCACCCGCACGGCCACATCGACAGGGTAGTGGTGTGGCCGCTCGTGCCCCGTGGACTGCGTGGCGGCCCCGTGACGTAACCTCGGGGCCCATGTCGCCGGCGTCGAAGCAAGGACCGGGCCGAGCCACCCGCAAGGGGCGTTCGTCCGGTCGCACCACCGGTCGGGGGACGGCCACCAGCGGCCGCTACACCCCGCCCATCCCGCGCAGCAAGAAGGTGAGCCCGAAGTGGATGGGCCCGCTCATCCTCGGCCTGCTCGTCCTCGGGACGCTCATGATCGTCCTCAACTACTTCGACGTGCTGCCGGCCAGTCCCACCAACTGGTACCTGCTCGGCGGCATCGTGATGATCGCCTGCGGGTTCGTGGTGGCGACCCAGTACCACTGAGCCAGACGGAGAGGGAGGAAGCCGTGCAGCCACTCGGGGTCCACCATGTGTCGATCAACGTGGACGACGTCGACGCCGCGGTCTCCTTCTACACCGACGTCCTCGGGTTCCGGGTCCGTGACGACCGCCCCGAGTTCGGATTCGGCGGGGCGTGGCTGGACGTGGGCGGCCAGCAGGTCCACCTCATCGCCGGGTCGGTGCCCGACGCCAAGGGCCAGCACTTCGCCGTGCAGGTCGACACCCTCGACGAGATCGTCGCCGACTTGCGCCGGCGGGGCATCACCGTGAGCGACCCGGTGCCCGTGGGGCGCAGCCGGCAGGCCTTCTTGGACGACCCGGCCGGCAACGCCATCGAGCTCCACGAGGTGGGCACGGCGCCCCGCTGACCGAAACCCGATCAGCCCAG
>DMNK01000052.1:48561-50119 GCA_003453695.1 Acidimicrobiaceae bacterium
TGATGGTGGCGTTGGCCATGCCACCGCCCTCGCACATCGTCTGCAGGCCGTAGCGCCCGCCCGTGCGCTCGAGCTCGTACACCAGTGTCGCCATGAGCTTGGCGCCGGAGGCGCCGAGCGGATGGCCGAGGGCGATGGCGCCGCCGTTCACGTTGACCTTGGCCATGTCGGGGTGGAGCTCCTTCTCCCATGCCAGGACCACCGAGGCGAAGGCCTCGTTGATCTCCACCAGGTCGATGTCCTCCATGGTGAGCTTGGACCGCTCGAGGATCGACCGCGTTGCCGGGATGGGCCCGGTGAGCATCGTCACCGGGTCGACGCCGGCCAGGGCGAAGGTGTGGAAGCGGGCCAGGGGGGTGAGCCCGAGCGCCGAGGCCTTCTCCTCGCTCATGATGAGCACCGCCGAGGCGCCGTCGGTGATCTGCGAAGAGTTGCCGGCCGTCACCTTGCCGTCGGGCTTGAAGGCGGGCTTCAGGTTGGCGAGCACTTCGACGGTGGTGTCGGGACGGATGCCCTCGTCGACGGCGAGGGTGTCATCGGTCACCTGGCCCTCGTCGTCCTTCACCGAGAGGGGGACGATCTCCTTCTCGAAGCGCCCCTCGGTTGTGGCCTGGGCGGCCAGCTGCTGGCTCTTGGCCCCGAAGGCGTCGAGCTCCTCACGTGACAGGTCCCACTGGTCGGCGATCATCTCGGCGGAGATGCCCTGGGACACGAGGCCGCCCCGCTCGGCGTACCGGCTCATCATGGTGGGGCCGAAGGGGAAGCCCAGGTCGCGCACCACCGACGAGCCCATCGGTGTGTGGGTCATGTGCTCGACGCCCGCCGCGATGACCACGTCGTAGGCGCCGGCGATCACCCCCTGGGCGGCGAAGTGCAGCGCTTGCTGGGAGGACCCGCACTGGCGGTCGAGCGTGGTGGCGGGGACCGACTCGGGGAAGCCGGCGGCGAGCACGGCGTTGCGGCCGATGTTGAGGGCCTGCTCGCCCACCTGCATGACGCAGCCCACCACCACGTCGTCGACGAGGGCGGGGTCGAGGTCGTTGCGCTGTACCAGTGCCTTCAGCGGCTCGGCGGCCAGGTCGACGGCATGCCAGCCCCGGAGCTTCCCGTTTCGCTTCCCGCCGGGGGTGCGGACGGCATCGACGATCACGGCGCTGGTCATGGGTGCGCTCCTCTCTCGGGCCGGGTGCCCCGGACGTTCGCCTGTGGCCCCGGGTCGGTCCCGACCGAAACTGACTGATCGGTCAAGATTCTGTCGAACCGGAGCGTACCGGGTCAACTGGGCCGGTCAGGCCCCCGGTGGGCGCACAGCCGAGCGGTACCGTTGCGCTGTGGCCAGGCCGAAGGACATGGACCGCTGGCTCGGGGACGGCGGCATGGAGGTCATCGGCCTGGTGGGCGCCGCCTTGGAGGCCTACGGGGTCGACGGCGAGGACCTGGGATGGGTCACCGGGGCGTGGACCCCCACCCGCCTGGCCTGCAACCCGCACGGGACGGCCCAGGCGGGGATCCACTCCCTCGTGCTCGACGCCTGCATGAACTTCGCCATCAACGCCGC
>DMNK01000052.1:50380-51728 GCA_003453695.1 Acidimicrobiaceae bacterium
CACGTCTACACACTCCGGGGCGAGGTGGTGCGCATGGCCAGGCAGGTGGCCTATGCCGAGGCCACGGTGCGCGGCGCCGACGACAAGATCGTGAGCCGGGCCACCGGCACATTCATGTTGCACCGCCATTCCGAAGACGGCTGATCACGGTGGTGGTGCCCAGCGCACCTCCGCGGCGAGGCGTCGTGTCGCTCGGTCTGGCCGTGCCCGCCGCCGGGCCGGGTACGTGCGTCCGCTGTCACGGCCCGGCGCGAGGCGCCCGCTCCGAATGTTGGTGTTGCCGCCAGGTGGGCGCTCGGCTCGGCACCGACGACGGCGGGCCGCCGGTCGTGCCCTTGGCCTTGTGCCGGCCCGGTGACGAGCTGCACAGCGCCCTGCGCCGGTACAAGGACGGCCCGGCGGTGACGGCGCGGCGGCACTTCGCCTGCCTGCTCGCCGAGATGCTCGCCGCATTCCTCCAAGAACACCGCTCGTGCCTGCACAGCGCGGTGGGGACGTGGGAGGCGGTGGCCGTGGTCCCGTCCTCGCGGCGCGGCAGCGAAGCGGGGGCGTGTCCGCGTCCCTTCGACGCCGTGGTGGCGGGTGTCGATGCGCTGGCGACGCTTCCGAGGGTCGCTCTCGGGCGGGGGTCGTCGGTCGCCGGGCACCTCCACCCCGCCGCTGACGCCTTCGTGGCGGGCGGCCCGCTCGTCGGCACAAGGGTGCTGCTCGTGGACGACACCTGGGTGACCGGGGCCCGGGCCCGCAGCGCCGTCACGGCGCTGAGCGCGGCCGGCGCCGCGGTGGCGGCCGTCCTCGTGATCGGGCGCTGCGTCGATCCGTCCGCCTCGCCGGACCGGGCCCGATGGTGGGAGGTCCAGCGAGCCGCCACCACGGCGCCAGGGGATCGGTGCTGTCTTGCCGGCTGCCCGGTGGGGTGAGCCTGTGTCGCCGGCGAGCAGGTGTGGTCCAATGCCCGAGTCGAGGAGGAGGTGTGCGTGCGATTCGGCGTGGCGCTCGGGAGGATGCACCCGAGCATGTTCGAAGCGGCGGTCGAGGCGGCCGACGAGCTCGGCTTCGAGTCGGTGTGGTTCCCCGAGCACCTGGTGCTGCCCGTGGCGATGGCCGGCTCGCCGTTCGCCGGCGCCGATCACCCTCCGGTTCCGCCCTCGACGCCTGTCTACGACGTCTTCGCCTACCTCTCCTTTCTGGCGGGCCGTACCCACAGGGTCCGCCTCGGGACCCACGTCTACAACTTGGCCCTGCGCCATCCCTTCGTGGCGGCGCGGGCCGTGCAGACCGCCGACGTCGTGTCTGGGGGACGGCTCGAGCTCGGCGTGGGCGCCGGCTGGCTCCGGGCTGAGTGGGA
>DMNK01000052.1:51934-52157 GCA_003453695.1 Acidimicrobiaceae bacterium
TGTCGCTGTGGACCGACGAGCGCGTGGCGCACGACGGCCGCTTCTTCTCCTTCGACGAGGTCATGTTCGAGCCCAAGCCGGTGCAGCGCCCCCACCCGCCCGTGAGCATCGGCGGCGAGTCCCCGGCGGCGTTGCGCCGCGCCGCCCGCCACGACGGGTGGATCGGCCTCGACCACACGCCGGGGTCGGTCCTCGCTCCCGTCGAGACGCTGCTGGCCCTGCG
>DMNK01000052.1:52265-54715 GCA_003453695.1 Acidimicrobiaceae bacterium
CCCCCCCCCCCCGCCACGACGGGTGGATCGGCCTCGACCACACGCCGGGGTCGGTCCTCGCTCCCGTCGAGACGCTGCTGGCCCTGCGGGCCGCGTCAGGCAGGGGCGACCACCCGTTCACCGTCACGGTGGGGGGCCGGGTCGAAGCGCCTGAGGAAGTGGAGCGATTCGCCACCGCCGGGGTGGACCGTCTGATCGTGAGCCCGTGGGGCCGCACCCGCGACGTACCGGCCGCCCTCGAGCTGTTCGCCACCCGCTTCCTGACCTGAGACCGTCGCTGGCCGAGCGGCCGGGCGCCCCGATATACTTGCTTGCACCAAGCAGATGACGACCACGCCCTCTCCCACCACCCGGATCCAGCGGGACAAGGCGCCCGGGGGCTCCGCTACTGCCAAGTCCGCAGCGGCGCGCCGCGACGCCGTGCTCGACCGTCTGGAGCAGTCCCTCACCGAAGTGGGGCGGGCCATGTTGCGCATGGGGATCCCCCCCGAAGCGCTGGCCGAAGGCGAGCACGTCGACCGGTCGGGCTACTGGGCCATGGTCAGGCTGGACGAGGTGAGAGGTGGCGTGCGTCTCTCGGATCTGGCGTCCAGTCTCGAGCTCGACCTGTCCACGGTGAGCCGGCAGGTGCGCAACCTGGTGGAGGCCGGGCTGGTCGACAGGGATGCGGATCCTGACGACGGCCGGGCGGCACTGCTCACCTTGAGCGCCCGAGGCCGCGACGTGCTCGACGCGGTGCGGGCGGCCCGGCGTCAGGTACTCGGCCAGACCTTGTGCGGCTGGACGGCGACGGACCGCGACGCCCTCGTACGCGCCCTCGGCCGGTTGGCGGACGATCTGCACCTCGGAACGGAACGATGACCGAGACCCGATCCGGGCAGGCGCTCAGCCATCGCCAGGTCATGATCGTGTTCAGCGGGCTCATGCTCGGCATGCTGCTCGCCGCCCTCGACCAGACCATCGTCGCCACGGCTCTGCCCACCATCGTGGCGTCGCTCCATGGGGAGGAGCACCTGTCGTGGGTGGTGTCGGCCTACCTCCTCACTGCCACGGTAACGACTCCGCTGTACGGCAAGGTGTCCGACCTCATCGGGCGCAAGGTGGTGTTCCAGTTCGCCATCGTGGTCTTCCTGGTGGGCTCGGTGCTCTCGGGCATGTCGCAGAACATGACCGAGCTCATCCTGTTCCGGGCGGTGCAGGGCATGGGTGCCGGGGGGCTCATCGCCTTGGCCATGGCCATCGTCGGCGACATCGTGTCCCCGCGCCAGCGCGGCCGCTACCAGGGATATTTCGGAGCAGTGTTCGCCGTCGCCAGCATCATGGGGCCGTTGGCAGGCGGCTTGTTCACCGAGCACGTGAGCTGGCGGTGGGTGTTCTACGTGAACGTGCCTATCGGGCTCGTGGCCTTGGCGGTCACCTCGGTGGTCCTGCGGCTCCCCTTCCGGCGCCTGCCCCATCGCATCGACTGGCTGGGGGCCCTGTTGCTCGTGGGGGGAGCCAGCACCCTGCTCCTGGTGACGGTGTGGGGTGGTTCGCAGTACGCCTGGAGCTCGCCCGTCATCGTCGGGCTCGCCCTCGGGGGCCTGGCCCTCGTGGGCGCGCTCGTGTGGTGGGAGCGCCGGGCGTCGGAGCCCCTGTTGCCGCCGAGGCTCTTTCGCTCCGACATCTTCAACGTGTCGGGCGGGCTGTCGTTCCTCCAAGCCATGGCCATGTTCGGCGCCGTGATCTTCCTGCCCTTCTACCTCCAGATCGCCCATGGCGTGAGCCCGACCGTGTCGGGCCTGCTCCTCACCCCGCTCATGGCCGGGATGCTCACCATGTCGATCGTGAGCGGACGGATGATCAGCCGAACCGGCCACTACCGGCCCTATCCGATCGCCGGCACGGCGGTCATGGTCCTCGGCATGGGGTTGCTCGTGTTCCTGCGGGCCAACACCTCCTACGTGCTGCTCAGCGTCGACCTGGCTCTCCTCGGTGCCGGCATGGGGCTGGTCATGCAGAACACCGTGCTCGCCACCCAGAACGCCGTCGACGCGGCCGACATGGGCACGGCCACCGGTGCCCTCACCTTCTTCCGTTCGTTGGGTGGGGCATTCGGCACGGCGTTCTTCGGCGCCATCTTCGTGAACCGGCTCAACGTCTGGCTGCCGCGCCTGTTGCCGCCCGGCTTTCGCTCCAGCACGCACGTGCATGCGACCGCAGGTGGCTTCAACGTCTCGCCCCAGGACATCGCCAAATTGCCCCCGCCGGTGCGCGGTGCCATCACGGGCGCCATGGTCCACGCCATGGACACCATGTTCCTGGTCGCCGTGCCCTTGGCCGCCCTCACCTTCGTGCTGGCCCTCCTTCTCCGCCAGGTCCGTCTGCGCGACGACTCCGGGCTCTTCGATCCATCCCGCCGCGCCACCGCAGAGGTCGTCTCCGCCGACGTCGTCTCGGCCGAGGTGGGG
>DMNK01000052.1:54931-62128 GCA_003453695.1 Acidimicrobiaceae bacterium
CGCCGCCAGCGCGGCCGCGGCTCGTGCCACAGGACGTTGCGCCCGGCGCCGTCCTCCGCTCCCACCACGTCGCCGTCTTCCAGCACGAGGACTCGGTCGGCCAGCGCCCGGCACACCGAGAGGTCGCGGCTGGCCAGCACGACCGCAGCACGGGCTTCCCGGCGCAGCCGCCCGACGAGCTCGATGATCCGGTCCCGCACGGCGTCGGTGAGGCCGAAGAACGGCTCGTCCAACAGCACGACGTCGGCGCGGTTGGCCAGCGCCCGCGCCACCTGAATGCGCTGGCGCATGCCCGCCACCGGCACGGTGAGGACGCGTCCGTCCGTCACCGCCGAGGGAGCGGCGTCCTCCGGTTTCACGCCGTCGGCGGTCGGGGGGTGGACGAGCTCGATACGCCCCGCTCGTAGCCGTCGCCGTTCCTCGGGGCTGCACAGGGTGGTGTCGTTCCCGATGAGCAGCACCGAACCGGCACTGGGGGGGAAGTCGAGGCCCACGCAGCGCAGCAGCCGAGACTTGCCGGCTCCGGCGCCGCCGGCGATGGCGAGCAGTTCCCCCGGTTCGACGGTGAAGCTCACCCCCCGGAGGGAGGCGCCTGTCCCTTCGCCCACCCAGAGCTCTCGGACCTCGAGAATCGGCTTCACCATGGTCGTCGCACCGCCATCGGCGCCGCTCCCGGCTTCGTCGCCCGCTTTCCGTCTACTGTCCGTTGGCACGGTACGGGTCACGGGTGAACCGATGGCAACGTGGCGGTGTCCTCCTGACGAATTCATCGCTATCCGGACGGATCCCTGGAGTGTTGGCCACTTCTTGTGGCGTAGCGGCGCAAGTTCGTCACACTCCGTGGTGACCGGGGGCAGGGGTTCGGCGGGAGGCTTCTGACGTTTTCCCTGGTCGGACGAGTGGAGGGGGCGACTATGTTGGGGAGAGATTGTGCGTTTCGTCATAGAGCGTTTGACTTAGCGCTCTTCGTGATGTGCAATGAGTAGACGCTGGAGGGGGTTGTCACTGGCGGGGCGACAGTGGACGGGGGGAGCCCCATGAGACGGTTGTTGCACGTTGCGCCGCTCTCCCTCGTGCTGGCCGTCGTCATCGGCGCCGCCAGCATCGTCGGATTCGTCTTCTTCAAGAACAGCGCCGACCAGCAGGAGCGGACCCTGCTCGAGAGCGACAACAGCCAGGCCGCCTTGTACGTCGGGTCGGTGTTCTCTGGGATCGGATCGATCCTCGACTCGCTCGCCACCGCAGAGGTGCTGAGCAACGGTTCGCCGGCCGTCTTCGCCTCGAGAGCGCATGCGTTGTCCGCCAGCAACCAGCTGAACCTCGTCCTGGCCGGCAAGCAGGGTGCCGGGTACGTCGTGACGAGCGCCGTCGGCCCCGGCTTCACCAACGGTCAGGTGCTGAGCCCGACGGTGTCCGCCACGCTGGCCCGGGCCGGCTCCAGCTTCTCGACCCTGGTGTCCTACGACGGGAAGAAGAGCGCGGCGCTGTTCGCCGTCGGGCCCCCGCTCACCTCCGCCGGCACCGCCATCTTCTTCCGGTTCACCATCGACCCCTACGTGAAGTCCCCGGTCACGGCGGCCAGGCCCTTCGCGCTCATCAAGGTGGCGCTGTACGGGGCGCCCACCGCCGACCCCGGTGCACTCATCGTGGCCACCGTGCCCAAGGACCAGATCCCCCTCACCGGCGACGTGGTGACGGACCACGCCACGGTGGGATCGGCCAAGTGGACGCTGGTCGGGGCGGCGCGCTCGTCGCTCGTCGGGTCGTTCGCGCGCCAAGCGCCCTACATCATCTTGGGCCTCGGCCTGTTCATCGCCCTGCTCGTGGCGGTGACGGTGGAGGTGCTCGACCGGCGCCGGCGCTATGCGTCGAACTTGGTCGAACAGCGCACCGCCGACCTCGAGGCCACCCTCGCCGACCTGCGGGCGGCCCAGGCGGCCCTCGTCCGAGGTGAGCGGCTCCGAGCCCTGGGCGAGATGGCGTCGGTGGTCGGCCATGAACTGCGCAATCCGCTGGCGGCGGTGATCAACGCCCTGTACCTCCTGCGCCGGCGGCTCGGCGAGCCAGCCGAGCCGGAGTACGAGAAGCACCTGGCCATGGCGGAGCGCGAGACCTCCAAGGCGGCCACCCTGGCCGAGGACCTCACCGCCTTCGTACGCCCCCGCGAGCCCAAGAAGGAGGAGGTGGACGCCCCGACGCTGTTGCGCGAGGTCGCCGAGGCATCCCCGCCGCCCGCCGAGGTGTCGCTCGACGTGGACGCCGATCCGTTCACGCTCGTGGTGGACCGCCACCAGCTGGCCGAGGTGCTCACCAACCTGGTGACGAACGCCTATCAAGCGGTGAACGGCGACGGCGCGGTGCGGGTGACGGCGCGGACCACACCATCGGGCGCCGAGCTGGCCGTGGAGGACAACGGGCCGGGCATCGACGCCGAGGCAAGCCAGCGCCTGTTCGAGCCGTTCTTCACGACCAAGCACGACGGCACCGGCCTGGGCCTTGCCATCGTGCAGCGCCTGGTCGAGGCGCACGGGGGGACCGTCAGCTTCGATGACGCCGCCGATCGGGACGGCGCCCGGGTCGTGGTGCGCCTCCCCGACCAAGCGGTGAGAGCCACGGCTTCGTGACGACCCACACCGACGTGCTCGTGGTGGAGGACCAGCCCGACGTGCGCGGCTCGGTGGCCGACATCCTGCGCGCCGAGGGCTACGACGTCGAAGAAGCCTGCGACGGCATCGAGGCCCTCGACATTCTCTCGAGGCATCAGGTGGGGACCGTCCTCCTCGACCTGCGCATGCCCCGCTGCGACGGCATCGCCGTGGTGGAGGCCCTCGCCGACCCTCCGCCCATCGTGATCGTGTCGGCTCACGGCCTCGCCGACGAGGAACTGAAGAAGATCGGCTCCAAGGTGGTCGGCGTCCTGAGAAAGCCGGTGCCCCCCCGGCAGCTGCTCGAGCGAGTGGGTAGCCTGCTGCGGGGGGAGGGAGCGTGCTGAACAGCGAAGGCCTGGCACCCAGTGCCGGGACCGTGCTCGTCGTCGACGACGACGCAAACGTCCGCCAGAGCCTGATCGACGTCATGGCCACCGCCGGCATCAAGGGGGTGGGCGCCTCCGGTCGGGCCGAGGCCCTGGCTGCGCAACTGCGAAGCGAGCCGGCTGTGGTGGTCGTCGACTACCGCCTCCCCGACTGCAGCG
Source organism: Acidimicrobiaceae bacterium (assembly GCA_003453695.1). Taxonomy (GTDB): domain Bacteria; phylum Actinomycetota; class Acidimicrobiia; order Acidimicrobiales; family UBA8190; genus UBA8190. The sequence goes on from DMNK01000052.1 coordinate 58,125, forward strand.
GCATCGACCTGGCCCGAGAGCTCAAGGAGCACGACCCCGAGGTGCCGGTGCTGCTGCTCACCGGGTACGCCTCGCTCGACACCGCCGTGGCCGCCGTGGGCCAGCTCGACGCCTACCTCATCAAGCCCGTGGCCCCGCACCTGTTCCTCCAGACCATCCGCAACGCCCTGGCCCGCCGGGGACTGGTCGACGAGAACCGCAGCCTGGTCGAGCGCCTCCAGCGCCTCAACGCCTACCAAGCGCTCTACGACCCTCTCACCGGTCTTCCCAACCGGGCGCTGCTCGACGACCGTCTCAGCCAGGCGCTGGCGGCGGCGCGGCGCACCGGCACCTCCCTCGCCGTGCTCTTCGTCGACCTCGACCGGTTCAAGTTGGTGAACGACCTCTTCGGCCACCACGTGGGCGACCAGCTGCTGCGGGAGATGGCCGACCGGCTGGCCACGGCGCGACGACGGTCGGACACGGTGGCCCGTTTCGGCGGCGACGAGTTCGTCGTGGTGTGCCCCGACGTGGGAACTTCGGCCTCGGCATGCCGCATCGCCGAGCACCTGCTCAACGAGCTGGCCCGTCCGGCCACGGTGGAAGGGGTGGAGCACCGTCTCACAGCCAGCATCGGGATCACCCTCACCGGGCCCGGTGCGGTGAGCCAGAGTCCCGAGACCCTGCTGCGCAACGCCGACACCGCCATGTACCGGGCCAAGGAGGGCGGGAGGGCCGACTGGGAGCTCTTCGACGAGGCCATGCGCGACCGGGTGGTGGAGCGCTTCGAGGTGGAGCGCGGGTTGCGGTCCGGGATGGAGAGCGGCGACCTCGTCCTCGCCTACCAGCCCATCGTCGACCTCGCCTCGGGCGCGGTGGTGGGGGCGGAGGCGCTCATACGCTGGCACCGCGCCGGCCACGGCACCATCCTCCCGGTGGCGTTCCTGCCCGTGGCCGAGGAGTCGGGACTCATCACTCCCATCGGCAGATGGGTGTTCGACAGCGCCCTGTCGGAGCTGTCGGCGTGGGAGCGGGCCGGACTCGTGCCCCGCGAGTTCCGTTTGTGGATCAACGTCTCACCCCACCAGCTCGCCGACCCCGCCTTCGCCCAGGAGGTCGGCGACATGTTGGTGCGCTACGACGTCCCCTCTTCGATGCTCGGCGTCGAGGTGGTAGAAGACGCGCTGCGCGACGTGGGTGCCACCACCAAGGTCCTGCGGGAGCTGCGCGAGCTCGGGGTGTCGGTCAACCTCGACGATTTCGGCGCCGGCTACTCGAACCTCTCCTGGCTCCAGGAGCTCCCCATCACCGGCATCAAGGTGGACCGTCGCTTCGTGGCCACCTTGGACGTGGCCGGCGAGGTGCGCGGCGCCGCCATCGTCGAGGGCCTCATCAGCCTGGGACACGCCCTCGGCCTGCTCGTGGTGGCCGAAGGCATCGAGACCCCGGCGCAGGCGGTGGCGCTGAGCGCCATGGGATGCGAGCTCGGCCAGGGCTATCACTTCGCCTACCCCGGTTCGTCCCGCCAGCTGTGGGCCATGTCGGCCGACAACCCGGCGGCCGGGCCGGCCGGCGACGAGACGCACGGCACCGGCTCCGACGATGCCGCCGGACCCGTCCCCGGGATGTCGGTGGCCGGCGACCGCTAGGGCGGAAGGTCAGAGCCCGAGCGGCCCCGGTTTCGTCGTGCTCGTGGTGCCCCCCGACGTCGGTGCGGTCACGGGGGGCAGGGTGACCGGCGGGTTGCTCGGGGCCGTCGTGGGGGGCGTGGTCGTCGACGGTGACGAGCCACCGCCCGAGCTGCCACCGCTCGGGCTGCTCGAGGCAGGGGCGGTGAACTGCCAGGTGCCCGAGGCGCAGTAGCTGGGAGTGGAGACCTGGACCACGTAGGTGGTCGGGCTGGCCTGCAGCTCGTACACCGGCAGCGGCGGGCCGTTCGAGAGGCAGGTGAAGCCCGGGTCGTTGGTGGAGAACGACTGCAGGTGCCCGGCGCTGCGGGCTTGGCCGCCGCCCGGGAGCGGCGAGGTGACCGGAGACAGCGACTCGGTGGCGCCGTTGTACACGCCTTGGTACGAGTAGGAGGTGCTGGGGGAGGATCCCGAAGCGCTGCCCCCGCTCGACGGGCCAGCGGCGAACTTGGCCGGCGCCGCATGCCCGAGCAAGGCCGCCAGCATGGCCGGATCGTTGCCGTCCATGCCGAGCGCCCACACCCCCACACCGGCGATGCCGTCGGTGTTGGCGAGACGGGCCTTGAGCGCCAGGGACGTCGGGTCGTCGAAGTAGACCTGATGCCACTGGCTGCCCGATTGATAGGCCGTCCAGGGGGTCTGGCTGGACTGGTCCCAGTACGAGGCAAGGTGCTGCGACGCCATGGTGGTGGCGACCTGTGAGTACGTGACCGGGTTCGGCCCGCCGGTGGCCGGATCGCCGGCGTTGGGGCCGGCCGTGGGCCAGTCGTAGCCGTAATAGGGGACGCCGAGGATGATCTTCGAACGGGGGACCACGTGGCTGTACTCGGCCACGTCGACAGCGTCGTCATTGCCGGGCCCGGTGAGCGGAGCAGTTGGTGACGGAGACGAGCGGCTGTTCATGTCGTAGGCCATGACGAAGAATCCGTCGACGTTGGGAGCGAGCCCGCCGATGTCGAAGAAGCCGTTGGGGTCTCCCGCCGAGCTGGCGTAGGTGCTCATGGAGAGCTGCCAGTGCGGATCGGCACCTCGCAGCTGGCCCGCCACAGAGGCGATCAGGTTGTCGAGGCCCTGGCGGTCCTGCGGGCCGTTCCCCTCGAAGTCGAAGTTCACCCCGTCGAGGTTCTTAGCCGACACGAGCTGGATCAAGGTGCTGGCCAGGCGGTTCGGGACCGACGGGTCGGAGGTCAGTTGGTCGAGGACATGCTGGTCGAAACCCGTCACGGTCAGCACCACGCGGTCCTGGGCGGCGTGCGCCCTCGACACCAGATCGGCCAAGGCCTGACTCTCGTACCCCACCCAGCCCGAGTCGGACCGGTTGACGGTGCCGTCGGGGTTCACGTCCACCGAGAAGTAGGCGAGCGTGGTGAGATCGCGCACGTCGAAGGCCGCTTCGTTGCCGAGGTCCCACCACGGCGCGAAGCCGAAGACCTCGTGGCTGTGCAGCGGGGGGCTGGCCGCCAGCGTGGGCGGGGCGGGGGCAGGCGGCGCCGTCGCCGGCGGCAGTTGGATCGGCGGCGCCTGGGAGGCGAATTCGCGGGCGATGTCGGCGTTGGGGGTGCTGTCTCGGGAGCGGGGCGTGCTTCCCGCCCCGGCGGTCGGGCCACCGAAGGCCACGCTTCCGACCAGCAACGCCCCGACGACCCCCAGCACCGTCGCCGCGGCGTGCCCCCGCCTGGCCGACGGCGTGGCGATCCTCCGGGGCACGTGGGCCAGGGCGGCACGAGGCCGGCGTCCTCGCTTCGAGCGAGGACGGCTGAACTTCCCCCCGACCGCTGCGCGCTCCTCGGTGTCGTGGGCCGGGCCGCTCGGTCCGGTCCGCACCGTGTCTGGCAGCGGCGGCGGTGGCGGCGAGACGCCGTCGACCACGAATGGGAAACGTCGAAATGGGCCCGACCACACGGCGCCAGCACTCTTTCCCCCAGGGGCCTTTTCGACACCCGACCGGCCGGCGTGCCCGTGTTGGGTGGGCAGTGTCCTACCGCTGGGTGCTGAGCGCCACCTCGTCGAGCGTCAGGGCACCTTCTTCCGACAGCACGGACACCTTCCCGACCGGGGCGCACCAGCGCTCCTCGATGTGCCCGAATCGCCAGACCGCCAGGGCCGCCGCCCACGTCACCACGAAGACGGCCACGATGAAGAAGCCGGCGGTGTTGATGTTGAAACCCTCGATGAGGGTCCAGAAGCCGCCGTGCAGATGCCCTTCCTGGCCCAGGAGCCCGAGCGATTCCACGCCTCCGATGAACAGCGCCACGAAGACGGAGAGGCCTGTGATGGTGAGGTTGTAGAAGACCTTGCGCACGGGCTTCGAGAACGCCCAGTCGTAGGCGAAGTTCA
>DMNK01000052.1:62289-62448 GCA_003453695.1 Acidimicrobiaceae bacterium
AGGCGAAGTTCATGAAGCACCCATCGAGGGTGTCGAAGAGGCTCATCCCGGCGGCGAAGAGGATGGGCAGCGCCAAGATGGCGTAGAAGGGCAGCCCGCTCACGACCGCGGTGCCGGCGATGACCAGCAGGGCCACTTCGGTGGCGGTGTCGAAGCCGA
>DMNK01000052.1:62632-63067 GCA_003453695.1 Acidimicrobiaceae bacterium
TGTCGAAGCCGAGCCCGAACAGGAAGCCGATCGGGTACATCTTCCACGAGCTGTCCACCCGGCGCGACAGGGGCCCGAAGAAGCGCATCATGAGGCCACGGCTGTCGAGCAACCGCTCGAGCTCGGCATCGTCGAAGGCCCCGGTGCGCATGGCCCGGAAGACCTTCACGATGCCGGCGAGGATCACCATGTTCAGCGTGGCGATGAGGAAGAGGAACACGGCCGACACCGACGTGCCGATGACGCTCGTCGAATGCTGCAGCGCCGACCCACCGTGCCTCACCTGTTCGTTGAGGCCGCGGATCCCGAAGTTGAGCAGTGCGGAAAGGATGAACACCACCGACGAGTGGCCCAAGGAGAAGAAGAAGCCGACGCTGAGCGGGCGCTTACCCTCGGCGAGGAGCTTCCGGGTCGTGTTGTCGATGGCGGCGATGT
>DMNK01000052.1:63226-65665 GCA_003453695.1 Acidimicrobiaceae bacterium
TGTGGTCGGCGTCGAAGGCGTGACGAATGCCCAAGGTGTAGGCGAGCATTCCGGTTCCGACGCCGAACACCTGGGTCTTGCTCACGTGGTAGTGCCCGCCGACGGCCGCCGCCAACATCCCCCACCCCACGACGTTCAGGCCGACCACGGTGAGGGCCATCCCTCCGGCCCGGCTCCACTCGGCGGGGCTCAGCGCGTTGCGGATCCTGGCTGCTCGTCCTCTCGGTGTCGGCGCCATGGCGGCTCCTCGGCCCTCCTCGTGCGAGGCCGACTGTAGAGAAAACGCCTCCAGGTCGCAATAGCGAGCTGAACCTATTTGCCACCTGGGCGTATGATCGGGGGCGTGAGCAGCGCAGGCAGCAGCGCCGCCGAGGAGCCCGGCGTCCCGCACGAGGCCGTGGCGGTCGAGCACGCCCTCGACCTGCTCCGCGGCGCTGGGGGCCGGATCACGACGTCGAGACGGCTGCTCGTGGAAGCCCTCTTCGCCTCGTCCGGCCACCGCACGGCCGAAGAACTCGCCGCCGTCGTCCAGACCGGTGCCCCCGACGTCCACCTGTCAACCGTGTACCGGAACCTGGACGAGCTCGAGCGCCTGGGCATCGTGGTCCACGCCCACCTCGGACACGGTCCGGCCACCTACCACCTGGCGGCCAGGACCCACGCCCATCTCGTGTGCGAGGTGTGTCAGGCCACGATCGAGGCGCCGGACGAGATGTTCTCTCACCTGTCGGCCGCGGCGCGCGCTCGATTCGGCTTCGCCATCGATCCGCACCACTTCGCCGTGCTGGGTCGGTGCCGCTCGTGCGCCGAGGAAACCGTTGCCGCCGTCTCTGCCCGGGCTGTCCCGGCGGGCTAGTGAGCTAACAGGTCGGAAGACTGATCAGCGGGTCGGCACCTCGGCAGCCCGAAAACGCAGGGCTCGCCGGCGCATGATTGCGCCGATGCCGATCAGCAGGGCCCCGAAGGCTGCCAGGACGGCCTCGTAGGGTTTCGAACCTGCCCACGGTTCACCGGTGTGAATCGTGGTGGCGCCGCTGAGCGCCTGCGGAACGGCCGGGTCCGAGACGCTCGAGCCCGGGTCGCTTGGGTCGGAAACGGCTGTGTTGGAGGGATCCGATGGTCCGGGCTGGCCCACGGCGTTCGAGCCAGGGTCAGAGGGGCCGGTGGATCCGGGGTCGTTCGAGCCAGGGTCAGACGGGCCGGTGGATCCGGGGTCGTTCGAGCCGGGGTCAGACGGGCCGCTGGAGCCGGGGTCGTTCGAGCCAGGGTCAGAGGGGCTGGTGGAGCCCGGGTCGTTCGAGCCGGGGTTGCTCGAGCCGGGGTCGGATGGGGCGGCGGCAACGGCAGCGATTGCCGAGGCCTCGAGNNGGTCGTTCGAGCCAGGGTCAGACGGGCCGGTGGATCCGGGGTCGTTCGAGCCAGGGTCAGACGGGCCGGTGGAGCCGGGGTCGTTCGAGCCAGGGTCAGAGGGGCCGGTGGAGCCCGGGTCGTTCGAGCCAGGGTTGCTCGAGCCGGGGTCGGATGGGGCGGCGGCAACGGCAGCGATTGCCGAGGCCTCGAGAGTGCCGCCGGAGCTCAGGTGCATGAACCAGAAGTGCCCGAGCGGGACGTCGAAGACGAACGTGTCACCAGAGCTCGAGACGGGGTCGACGAGGCTCTGACCCGTGCCCGTGGCCAGCGGCCCATTCGGGGTGCACTGGTCGGCAGGCTCGAGCAGGCTCGAGGTCATGTCGCTCAGGCCGAGGCACATGAAGGCACCCGTGATGGGACCGGTTCCGCTCACGGTCATCGTGAGATCGTTGGTCGAGGCGTCGTAGCTGTAGGTGAGGCTCCCGCCAGCGTTGAAGGTGCCATTGGGCGTGTAGAGCGTGCAGCTGCCCGAGCTCCCTGTGCTGGCGGCCGTGCAGTCGGCTGGGACGGCACCTGCGGGAGCGGCGGTGGCAACGCCTACCGCTCCGAGGACTGAGAACACACCGAGGGCCCCCAGGGCCCAGCTCGACGTCCGATTCCCCCACATTGGCGTCTGGCCTCTCTTTTGGATCCACAGCTCCGGCCGGAACTCCCCCTGTGCTGTTCCGACCACTGTGAGTGTGAGATGAGGGGATCAACGGTTCGTCAGGTCAAAATCAACGCATTCCCAACCCATTTTTCTGCACAAAACGACGTAGACCGACCGCGCAAGGTGGCGCTTTCAGCGGCTCGGCCGGCGTCCTGGCGAGCCCTTCGACCTGGGACCTGGCCGGGCATGGAAGGCCGGCACGGCAGCCCTTTGCCGGCATGGTCCGGGCGGGGAGCCCAGAAGGGGACGGCCGGTGCCGCCATTTTGAGGCAGGCCGGCGGCGGGACCCCGGGTCGGGCCCCCTCGCACTACCCCCGGCGTACCGAGGGTCCGAAGCTCCCGAGGAGTGCCCCGATGACGATGATGCCGCCGAGGATCAC
>DMNK01000067.1:0-567 GCA_003453695.1 Acidimicrobiaceae bacterium
TCGGCAGGTAAGGCAGGGCGCGACGTCGTTGTGGCTTGTGGCGGGGGGTCGTAGCTCTCGCGCCCGTCGTCCCGGACGAGCTTCGTGGGCTCGCCCGCCACGGAGACGGACCCCTCCTCGTGGACGCCGTACTGATCAGGGTGCCAGCCCCAGGACAAGGGACCGCCCATCGCAAGCCAGTTTACCGAAAGTTTACTTTTTTGTCACCTATGGTTCACCTTGCCGACAGGCCCAAACGCACCTGGTCCGCCGCACGCAACCCGCTCGAGAAGGCCGCTTCCACCGTGTCGGCCACCGGCGCCCACGCCGTGGCCGATCCCGCCCAGAACAACGCGCCTGTGCCGGGGGCGGCCAACGCCGCCCTCGACCCCGCCGCGCCGGGCGGCAGGAAGGTGTAGCCACCGCGGGCGTTGGCGTCGGTCCGCCAGTCCACGAAGCGCACGTCCTGCACGGCCCGGCGAGGACGGGCGCGCGGGAACAGCCGCTCCAGGTCGTCGAGGGCCATCTCCGGCGCCAGGTCCGCCCCCGCCTCCGACAAGGCGCGGGCCCGGGGCCCGGTGGCGTAGG
>DMNK01000067.1:825-1233 GCA_003453695.1 Acidimicrobiaceae bacterium
CCCGCACGCCACCTGCGCCATCCGCTTCGGCCAGAAGGGCTCGTCGAAGCGGAGCATGAGCTTGGCCACCGCCCCAGTTCGGATCGCAGCGATGGCCTTCGCCTTCGCCGCCGGGAGCGGTGGATCGAAGACCACGTCGCCAGCGGCGAGCACGCCGTGGGGGAGTGTCGTCACCGCGGCGCGCGCCGAGAAGCTCCCTCCGTCGTCGGCGGCCACGGTCACCCCGTCCGGTGCCCACGACACCAGGGCCGCACGCCATCCGAACCGGACGTCCAGGGTCCCGGCGATGTGCTTCGGGAGGAGGTCGTATCCGTCGAGCACCCGATGGTTCAGGCCGAGCTCGAGGCGCACCACGCCGTCCTCTACCAGGCCCCGGATGCCGATCTCCTCGGCGCCGCCGGGCAGGTG
>DMNK01000067.1:1405-9479 GCA_003453695.1 Acidimicrobiaceae bacterium
CTCGGCGCCGCCGGGCAGGTGGGCGGCGAGTGTCAGCGAGGCGAGCTCCTTGGCGCGCCCTCGGTACTGCTTGCGGGCCATGAAAGACGCCGCGCTCACATCGGCGCCGTCGTCACGCCTGATCGACCACAGGATGGGGAGGCTGCGCCAGGCGTCGGGACTGAGCAGCTGCAAGGGCATCCACCGGGTGCGCCCGGCCACGTGGAGCCACGAGAAGCGGTAGGGGACCGCCCGGGTGCGCAGCCCGGCCGCCCGGACGTCAGGCCACGTGGCCGACCCCACGCCGTGGATGAACTCGGCGCCTGCCTCCACCGGACACTGCGCAAAGTCCCGCATCGTCCACACCCGCCCGCCGACGCGATCGCCCGCCTCGAGCACGATCACATCGAGGCCGCTGGCAGCCAGCTCCCGCGCCGCGCTGCAGCCCGCCATTCCCGCTCCGAGCACCACCACATCGGCGTCGAAGTCCCGGCTCATGCCCCTCACCCCCCTCTCGTTCCGACCGTAGATCATGTCGATGTCCTGCCGGGGAAAGCGGGTACCGTCGGAGGCGTGCGGGTCTTCGTAGCTGGAGCGACCGGTGTGCTCGGCAGCAGGACCGTGCCGCTTCTCGTCGAGGCCGGGCACGAGGTGACGGGGGTGGCCAGGACGCCGGCCAAGGCTGAGCAGTTGCGATCGGCCGGGGCCACGCCGGTCCAGGCCGATCTGTTCGACGCCACAGCCGTCGTGCGCGCCGTCAAGGGCCACGAGATGGTGTGCAACCTGGCCACGCACATCCCACCGGTGTCCAAAGCGGCGCGCCCGCGGGCCATGGCCGAGAACGACCGCATCCGGAGAGAGGTGTCACGCCACCTCGTCGACGCCGCCCTTGCCGCCGGCGCCCGCCGTTACCTCCAAGAGTCCATCGTGTTCACCTATGCCGATCACGGCAAGCAGTGGATATTCGAGGACAGCCTCATCGACGCGCCGCCGTACATGCGCTCGGCGCTCGAGGCCGAGGGTCAGGCGCGGCGCTTCACCGAGTCGGGCGCCGACGGCGTGGTACTGCGGTTCGGGATGTTCTACGGGCCCGGATCCAGCCACACCAAGGTCATGGTGGACGCGGCGCGCTGGCGTCTCGGGGCCGTGCTCGGGGACAAGCACGGGTTCTTCTCGATGGTGCACGTGGACGACGCCGCTGGCGCAGTGGTGGCCGCACTGTCGGTGCCGGCAGGGACCTACAACATCGCCGAGGACGAGCCACTCACCCGGGCCGACCAACTCGCCGCCTTGGCGGCGGCGGTGGGCGTGCGCCGGCTGTGGGCGCCGCCCCGGTTCGTCGTGGCCCTGGGAGGGAGCGCTGCCCGCGCCCTGACCCGCTCCCAGCGGGTGTCCAACCGGCGCTTCAAGCACGAATCGGGTTGGGCGCCGCGCTATCCGAGCGTGCGTGAGGGCTGGCCGGCGGTCGTGGCCGCCCTGGGGGTCGGAGCTGGCCGGCACTTCTAGAACACGTTCTATACTGAGGCCCCCGGCGTCCGGCCGGCGAGCGACAAGGACCCGCCCCAGACCGCGGGCTTCGCCTCGCCAACTCGGCCCATTCACGAACCCTGGAGGCAAGGCGATGGCGCAACCGGTGATCGTCGAGGCGGTCCGCACCCCCATCGGGAAGCGCAACGGCGCCCTGGCGGGTCTGCACGCCGCCGAGCTCCTCGGCGCCGCCCAGGTGGAGCTCGTCAAGCGGGCGGGCCTCGACCCCGCCGAGGTGGAACAGGTGGTGGGGGGCTGCGTCACCCAGGCCGGGGAGCAGGCGTCGAACATCACCCGCACGGCATGGCTGAGTCAGTCGCTCCCCTACGAGGTGGCCGCCACCACCGTCGACTGCCAGTGCGGATCGTCGCAGCAGGCCAACCACTTCGTGGCCAACCTCATCGCCGCCGGCGCCATCGACGTGGGTATCGCCTGCGGCATCGAGGCCATGAGCCGGGTGGGGCTCGGGGCCAACGCCCTCAACGGGCCGGGACGGTCGCGGCCCGACGCCTTCCCGTGGGACATGCCCGACCAGTTCGGGGCGGCCGAACGCATTGCCCGGAAGCGGGGCATCACCCGGGAGCAGGTCGACACCTTCGGCCTGGCCTCCCAGGAGAAGGCGGCCCGAGCGTGGGCCGAAGGCCGCTTCGAACGCGAGGTCGTTCCTGTCGAGGCCCCGGAGGTCGGGCCCGACGGCCACAGCGGTGAGCGCATCGTCGTGTCGCACGACGGCGGGCTGCGCGAGACCTCGGCGGCGGGGCTGGCGTCGCTCAAGCCCGTGCTCCCCGACGGCATCCACACCGCCGGCAACTCGTCGCAGATCTCCGACGGGGCGGCGGCCGTGTTGTGGATGTCGGAGGACCGGGCCCGCTCCGACGGGCTGCGGCCGCGGGCGCGCATCGTGGCCCAGGCGCTCGTCGGCTCGGATCCCTACTACCACCTGGACGGCCCGGTGGAGGCCACGGCGAGGGTCCTCGACAAGGCGGGCATGACCATGGCCGACATCGACCTGTTCGAGGTGAACGAGGCCTTCGCCTCGGTGGCGCTGTCGTGGGCGCAGGTGCACGAGCCGGACATGGACAAGGTCAACGTGAACGGGGGTGCCATCGCCCTCGGCCACCCGGTGGGTGCCACGGGCAGCAGGCTCGTCACCACGGCACTGCACGAGCTCGAGCGCGCCGACCGTTCGCTGGCGCTCATCACCATGTGCTGCGGCGGCGCGCTCGCCACCGGGACGATCATCGAGCGCATCTGACCATGGCCGGAACCGAGCACCTGCTCTTCGAGCGGCGGGGCAGCACCGCCGTGGTGACCATGAACCGGCCGGAGGCGAAGAATGCGCTGAGCCTGCCCATGCTCGTGGGCATGGTGGCCGCGTGGGAGGAGATCGACGGGGACGACGCCATCCGCTGCGCCATCCTCACCGGCGCCGGCGGCACGTTCTGTTCCGGCATGGACTTGAAGTCCATGTCCGGCCCCGAGGCCGAGGAGTACCGCCCCCGCATGGAGGCCGACCCCGACCTCCACTGGAAGGCGCTGCTGCGCCACTATCAGCTGCGAAAGCCACTCATCGCCGCTGTGGAGGGATGGGCCGTCGCCGGCGGCACCGAGATCCTGCAGGCCACCGACATCAGGGTGGCGGGCCAGAGCGCCAAGTTCGGCGTGTTCGAGGCCCGCCGGGGCCTGTTCCCCCTCGGTGGGTCGACGGTGCGGCTGCGGCGCCAGATCCCCTTCACGATGGCGATGGACCTGCTGCTCACCGCCCGCGAGGTGTCGGCGGAAGAGGCGTTGCGCATCGGCCTCATCGGCCGCGTGGTCCCCGACGGCACCGCTCTCGACGAAGCGCTCGCCATCGCCGAGGTCGTCGGTGCCAATGGGCCGCTGGCGGTGGAGGCCATCAAGCGCTCGGTGCGCGAGACCGAGGGCCTGCCCGAAGGCGAGGCGCTCAAGGTGGAGCTCGAGATCGGCATGCCCATCTTCGCCACCGAGGACGCCGCCGAGGGACAGCGCGCCTTCGCCGAGAAGCGTCCACCCGAATACAAACGCCGGTGAGCGGGGACGACCCGGGTCCACCCGGCGCCGGAGCGAGCCAGGACCCCGACGGCCCCGAGGGCAGCGTCTCGGACTTCGGGATCTCGGCCCGGCACGCCGCCGTCACCCATCGGCGACCACCCGCCCCCGGCCATGCAGGGCTCGACGATCCGCGTTTTCTCGTCGCCGCCGAGCTGCGCCGTATGACCACCGCCCTTGTGGGCCGCCCGATCCCGGACGACGACCTGCGCAAGGCGGCGTTGTCCTTGGCGGCCGTGGCCGAGCAGTTTGAAGCCGCCGCCGGCCCGGGTCGCAGGCAACGCCTCGAGCCCGACCCAGAGGGCCACCCCCAGGACTTCTTCCCGACCAGCCCGGTCATCGGCTACGCCAACCCGGTGGCACCACCGGTCAAGGTCCAGGTGGCCGAGGGCGGTGGCCTCGAGGGCACGGCTTACTTCGACTACCAGTACGAGGGCCCGCCGACCTGCGTCCACGGGGGCGTGATCGCCATGGTCTTCGACGAGCTGCTCGGCGCCGCCAACATCGCCGCCGGCTGCCCGGGCATGACCGGTACCCTCACCATCCGCTATCGCAACCCGACCCCTCTGCGCACCGAACTGCGGCTGGAGGCCCGCTGCGTCGGCCGCCAGGGCCGGAAGGTGACGACCTGGGGCGGCATCTCCCGCGGCGACGACCTCCTCGCCGAGGCCGAGGGCATCTTCATCGAGCTGGTGCCCGAGCGCTTCCTCCGGGTGGTGACGGCCCACGCCGGCGACCAGCCTCCCGGCCTCGCCCCGTAGGCGGGCACAGCACCGAGGGCGTCCGGCGCCGCACGGGGGCCGAATCTCAACGTCCGCTACGGAGGGTGCCGGCCTGCTCTAGGCGCAGCCGTGACCTGCCGATACCGTGGGTAAGCAGCTGGCCCTGCGCCGGCTCGTCGCGAGGACGGCTCCCTTTGGGCGACAACACACAGCACAGGCGGATGGGCACCGGCGTGCCGTCGGTCGCCGACCTTCCCACCGTCACCGACGACGACCTGAGCGTGTTCCTCGAGCTCTCCTCTGAGCTCTTCGGCGTCTTCGAGCCCCACGGCGGCCTGGTGTGGTGCAACCCCCCGGTGGCGGCGGTGCTCGGATACGAGCCCGGACAGCTGCGTCAGGTCGACCTGGCCTCGCTCGTGCACCCCGACGACCTGGGGGCGCCAACCGAAGACGTGGAGGACTTCCCTCGAGACGGTTCGTCGCTCACACTCGAGGTCCGGTGCCGCACCAAAGAGGGTGACTGGCGGTGGCTCGAGTGGTCTGGCTCGTGGGAGGACTCGTCCGGCCTCCTGTACGGCGCGGCGCGTGACGTGACCGACCAACGGCTGGCCCATGCCGCTCTGGTCCAGAACGAGAAGCTGATGCAGGCCATCCTCGACCACTCCGAGGCGGTGATCTACGTCGAGGACATGCGGGGCCGCTATGTGCTCGTCAACGAAGCGTTCTTGCGCCTCGTGGGCCGGCCCCGGCACGAGGTCATCGGACGCCCGGCACCCGAGGTGTGGGCGCCGCGGCCCAGCCCCGGGCCTGCGCTCGACGCCGTCGTCCGATCAGACGGGTCGCTCACCACCGACGACGTGGTCGAGCTGGCGGATGGGCCGCACACCTTCATGACCGTGCGCTTCCCCGTCAGCGACTCCGCCGGCGCCGTAGCCGGTGTCGCCACCATCTCGACCGACATCACCGAACGCTCGCGTGTCGAGCAGCGCCTGGCCGAGCGCCAGCGCCTCCTCGACACGATCGTCGAAGCATGCCCCGACATCGTCACCATCCTCGACCGAAACGGAAGGGTCGAAGAGGTGAGCAGGGCCTCGGGACGGATCCTCGGCTACGACCTCGAGCATGCCGTGCACACGGAGCTCGAGGCCCTCGTGCATCCCGACGACATCCCGGCCATCTATGCTGCCTTCGGCGACCTCATGACCCGCCGCACGGCGCAGCTGGACATGCGCTATCGCGTGCGCCACGCCGATGGGCACTGGGTCACCCTCGACACCCGCGGGCAGGCCATCGTGGGCGAAGACGACACGGTCGAGGGCGCCGTGGTCGTCTCCCGTGACGTGAGCGGCGACATCGCCTTCGAGGCCGAGCTCGAGCACGCTCTGGCCGATGCCGAGCGGGCCAGCTCGCAGAAGAGCGAATTCCTGTCCCGCATGAGCCACGAGCTGCGCACACCGCTCAACTCGGTGCTCGGCTTCGCCCAGCTGCTCGACATGGACGACCTCGACGACACCCAGCGTGAGGCGGTTGGCCACATCCTGCGGGCGGGACAGCACCTGCTCAACCTCATCGACGAGGTGCTCGACATCGCCCGCATCGAATCCGGCCGGCTCGACATCTCGGTGGAACCGGTGGCCGTCGGCGACGTGGTGGGCGACGCCGTGGACCTGACCGGCCCGCTGGCCGAGGACCGGGGCATCCACCTCGTCGTCGACCTGCAGCGGTCCCCGGCCGGCGCACACGTGAAGGCCGACCGCCAGCGCCTCCTCCAGGTGCTGCTCAACCTGCTCTCCAACGGGGTCAAGTACAACCATGCCGAGGGCACCGTGACGGTGACGGTGACCCGGGACGGGAAGCACACGCGCATCTCCGTCGCCGACACCGGTCCCGGCATCGCCCTGGAGGACGCCGAGCGCGTGTTCAAGCCGTTCGACCGTCTCGGTGCAGAACGCAGTGGCGTGCAAGGCACCGGCGTGGGGCTGACGCTGTCCAAGCACCTGGTCGAGCAGATGGGGGGGACGCTCGAGCTCGTCTCCGAACCCGACGCCGGAGCCACCTTCGTCGTGTCCCTGCCCACGACGCAGCCCCCACGGGAGACCAAGATCCTGGCGCCGCCCGTCCGCGCCGGCGGGGTTCCCGACGGGTTGCTCAAGGTGCTGCACATCGAGGACAACCTCGCCAACCTGGAGCTGGTCGAACAGATCCTGGCCCGTTCCGGCCCGGTGGAGCTGCGGGCCGCCATGTACGGGCGCCTGGGGCTGGAGCTGGCCCGTGAGCACCGTCCCGACCTGGTGCTGCTCGATCTCCACCTTCCGGACATGACCGGCGCCCAGGTGCTGGAGGCGCTGCGCGCCGACCCGGACACTGCCGACGTTCCGGTGGTGGTGGTGTCGGCCGACGCCACCCCGAACCAGATCCGGACGCTTCAGGCCGGCGGGGTGCTCGCCTACCTCACCAAGCCCATCGACGTGCACGAGCTGCTGCGCGTGGTGGAGCTGGTGAGCACGAGGAGCACCCCGTGACCGGAGGCGCCCGATGAACCGCCCCACCTCGTCCACGGCCACCGTCGGCCTGCACCCGCCTACCGGCGTGGCGCTGCGCACGGTCCTCGACCTCTCCAGCCAGGTGCTGTGCGTGTGCGACCTCGAGGGACGCATCGTGTGGTGCAACCTCGGCTTCGAGCGGGCCCTGGGCTACAGCCGGGCCGAGGTCCGGGGGCGCCAGCTCTCCGACCTCGCCGACGAGGAGGGGAAGCGGGAGCTGGAGGCGGCCCGGGCCGCGGGCGCAGGCGGAGAGGTGCCGGGTGCCCTGGCGCGCCTTCGCGACAGCGGGGGCGGCTGGCGCACCGTCGACTGGACCGTCCGGGTGGACGAGGGGCGCGGCCTCGTCTTCGCCGCCGGTCGCGACGTGTCGGAGCATCAGGCCGCTGACGACGCCGTGCGGGCGAGCGAGGAGCGGCTGCGTGCCATCGTCGGGCACTCACCGACGGCCATATACGTGAAAGATCTGTCCGGGCGCTACCTGCTCGCCAATGACGCGTGGGCGCACCTCGCCGGACGGGCAGCGGCCAGCATGGTGGGCCACGACGACTTGGAGCTCCAGCCCGCCAACGCCCGCCGCATCCTCGAGCTCGAGGAGCAGCTGGCGACGAAGCCCTCGCTCACGGGTGACCTCCGTCTCGACACGCCCGACGGGGGCCGCGACCTCCTGGTGTCGCTCTTCACTCTGGCTGAGGACGACGGGACGCGCTTCGCCATCTGCGGGATCGCCACCGACATCACGGAGCGCAAGTGGGCTGAGGCGTCGTTGCTCGAGAGACAGCGACTGCTCGACACGATCCTCGAGGCGAGCCCCGACATCATCTCGCAGCTCGACGACCGCGGCCGCATCCGCCACGTGAGCTCGGCCGAACAGCTGCTCCTCGGCTACCGCCACGCCAAGCCGGAGGACGCCGAGATGTTCTCCTTGGTGCACCCGGACGACTTCGACCATGTCGCCTCGGCATTCATCGCCATGGCCACCGGCTCGCGCTCGCAGCTGCACGTGCGCTACCGGGTGCGCCACGCTGATGACCGCTGGGTGACCATGGACTCACGGGCTCAAGCCGTGCTGGGCGACGACGGCAGGTTCCTCGGGGCGGTGGTGGTCACCCGTGACGTCACGGCCCGCCTCGAGTCCGAACAGCGCCTCGAGGCGCTGCGCCAAGCGGTCGAGCAGGCCAGCAAGGCCAAGAGCGACTTCCTGTCACGGATGAGCCACGAGCTGCGGACGCCGCT
>DMNK01000067.1:9615-15786 GCA_003453695.1 Acidimicrobiaceae bacterium
CGAGCTGCGGACGCCGCTCAACGCCATCTTGGGCTTCTCGCAGCTGCTGCAGATGGACGAGCTCGCGGTGCAGCAGAACGAAGCCGTCGAACACATCCTCCGCGGGGGCAGGCACCTTCTCGACCTCATCGACGAGGTGCTCGACATCGCCCGCATCGAGACCGGGCATCTGGAGCTGGCGCTGCGGCCCGTGCTCATGGCCGACGTCGTGACCGAGGTCGTGGAGCTGAACCGGCCCATCGCCGAGCGCGCCGAGGTCGCTGTGCAGTCGACGGTAGACCTCGGCGATTCTCCGGCGGTCCTGGCCGACCGTCAGCGTCTGGTCCAGGTCGTGCTCAACCTGGTGTCGAACGCGGTGAAGTACAACCGTCCGGGAGGGCGTGTCGACATCTCCTGCGACACCACCTCAGAGGGCCGGGTGCGCCTGGCCGTCTCCGACACCGGGCAGGGCATCCGTCCCGAGGACATGGGGCGGGTGTTCGAGCCCTTCAACCGCCTGGGCGCCGACCAGTCAGGCATGGAGGGCACGGGTGTGGGACTGGCGCTCACCAAGGACCTCGTCGAGATGATGCACGGGACCTTGAGGGTGGAGTCAGTGCCGGAAGTGGGCAGCACGTTCATCGTCGAGCTGCCATTGGCCGTTGTGCCCGACGGGGTACGCCTGGGTACCCGTCACGGCGGGACGGGCTCGACACCGACCTTCCGGGTGCTGCTCGTGGAGGAGAACCTGGAGAGCCTGGAACTCGTCGAACGTGTCCTCTCGCGTCGGCCCGGCGTCGTGGTGCTGGCCGCCATGCACGGTCGCATGGCCGTTGACCTGGCCCGCGAGCACCATCCCGACCTGGTGCTGCTCGACCTGACCCTGCCCGACGTGGCCGGCTCCGTCGTCCTCGACGAGCTGGGCAACGATCCGCTCACCGCCAACATCCCGGTGGCGGTTCTGAGCGCCGTGGCCGGAGGCGGGCAGGTGCGGCGACTGCTCGGGCGGGGGGTTGCCGGTCAGCTGGCCAAGCCCATCGACGTGCGGGCGCTGCTCTCGCTCGTGGACGCCGCCCGCGCCGCCACCGGCAAGTAGGCACAGACCCTCAGCTGCCGTCAGCCCGACGTCGTCCGTGTGGATCGCCGCCCGGGGCGTCCCACGCTCAGATGGCCCGCTCCCGTCCTTCCCAGTACGGGTCGCGCAGCTTGCGCTTGTAGAGCTTCCCGTTGGGGTCGCGGGGCATGTCGTCGGTGAAGTCGATGCTCTTCGGCGTCTTGAACCTGGCCAGCCGCCCTTCGCAGAAGGCAAGGATCTCGGCGGCGAGCTCGTCGGAACCCTCCACACCGTCCACCGGTTGCACCACCGCCTTGACCTCCTCGCCCCAGTCCTCGTGCGGTATGCCGAACACGGCCGCGTCGACGACCTTGGGGTGCGAGAGCAGCACGTTCTCGATCTCGGCCGGGTAGATGTTGGCGCCGCCCGAGATGATCATGTCGGTCTTGCGATCGCAGAGAAAGAGGAAACCGTCCTCGTCGAGATAGCCGACGTCACCGACGGTGAAGAACTTGCCGATGCGGTTGCTCTCCGTCTTCTTCTTGTCCTTGTGGTACTCGAAGTCGCCGGCCTGCATGGCCATGTACACAGTTCCGATCTGATTGGCCTCGAGACGGTTGCCGTCGTCGTCGAAGATAGCGATCTCCGAGATGGGCCATGGCTTGCCCACCGTGCCCGGCTTGGCGAGCCACTCCTCGGTGTTGACCAGGGTGCCGCCGCCCTCGGAGGCTGCGTAGTACTCGTCGATGACCGGACCCCACCACTGGATCATCTGGTGCTTGGTGTCGACGGGACAGGGAGCCGCGGCGTGGATCATGTGGCGCAGCGAGGACAGGTCGTAGCGGTCACGCACGTCGTCGGGCAGGGCCAGGAGGCGGTGGAATTGTGTGGGCACCATGTGCGAGTGGGTCACCCGATAACGCTCGATGAGCTCGAGCATGCCTTCGGCACTCCACTTGTCCATGAGCACCACGGTGTGACCCATGTGGATGGCGGCGCCGGCGAAGCGCAGCACGGCGGTGTGGTAGAGCGGCGAGCCCACGATGTGCACGTTGTCGTCGCGGGGCTGGATCCCGAACAGGAGGAGGATCCCGGCCAGGGCGATGGCCATTTCGTCGGGATCGGCCCCGGACAGCGCCCGGCGCACGCCCTTGGGTTCGCCGGTCGTCCCCGACGTGTAATTCATGGTGTCGCCCAGCGTGCGGTTCTCGGGGGTGTCGGTGGGCTGGGCGTCGCGCACGGCGGCGAAGGAGCGGAAACCCTCGATGTCTCCCACGGCAAGCCGGTTCTGTGCGGCGATGCCGGCCTCGTCGGCTGCCTGCCGACACACCTCTGCGAAGCGCTCGTGGCCGATGAACACCTTTGCCTCCGAGTCCTTCACGATGTAGGCGACCTCGGGGCCGACCAAATGGTGGTTGATGGGGACGATGTACATACCGGCTTGCCCACAGGCGAGATAGAGGTCGAACACCTCGGGGCAGTTGGGGAGGACGAACGCCACCGTGTCGCCCTCGGACAGCCCCATGGCCCGCAGGGCGTGGACGACCTGGTTGGCCCGGCCCAGCATCTCGCCCGCCTTGATCTCGGTCCCGTCCGGGGCCACGAGCGCCAAGTGCCCCGGCTCCTCGCGCCCCATGGCCCAGAAGCCGAAGTCGGTCATGAGGCGACGGTAGAACACGTTCTCGC
Organism: Acidimicrobiaceae bacterium; assembly: GCA_003453695.1. Lineage (GTDB taxonomy): Bacteria > Actinomycetota > Acidimicrobiia > Acidimicrobiales > UBA8190 > UBA8190. The sequence goes on from DMNK01000067.1 coordinate 12,335, forward strand.
TATGATCAAGCCCCGGCCGGCGGACCAGGAACAACGCGGTCTGCCCGGCGGAGCACAACGCTGGCGCCCCTCACCGGGCATCCCATCGACAAGGAGTGGCAGTGGCAGGGTTCCTCGACGGCAAAGTCGTGGCCATCACCGGCGCGGGCGGCGGCATCGGGCGGGCGTGTGCGCTCGCCTGCGCAGCTGAAGGGGCCAAGGTCGTGGTGGCCGACATCGGTGTGGGGCTGGCCGGCGAGGACCCGAAGAGCGAGGTCGCCGAGACCGTCGTGGCTGAGATCACCGGTGCCGGCGGTGAAGCGGTGGCGGCTGCCGACGACGTGAGCACGATGGAGGGCGGCGCCCACATCGTGCAGAGCGCCGTCGAAGCCTGGGGTCGCATCGACGGGGTGGTGGCGGTGGCGGGCATCCTGCGGGAACGGATGCTGTTCAACATGTCCGAAGACGAGTGGGACACCGTCGTCGCCACCCACCTGAAAGGGCACTTCACGCTGTTCCGTCACGCCGCCGCCGTCATGCGCAAGCAGGAGTCGGGGTCGCTGGTGGGCTTCACCTCCGGTGCCTTCGCCGGCAGCGTGGCCCAGGCCAACTATTCGGCGGCCAAGGGTGGCATCGTGTCGCTGGTGCGCTCGGCTGCGGCGGGTCTGCACCGCTACGGCGTGCGGGCAAACGCCGTCGCCCCCATCGCCCGCACCCGGATGTCGGCCAACGTGCCCATGGAGATCGGCGAGATGGGCGAGCCCGAGGACGTGGCCCCCATGGTGGTGTGGCTCTTGTCCGACGCCTCTAAGGAGGTGACCGGCCAGGTGTACACCGTGGTGGGCGGACGCATCGCCGTGTGGAACCAGCCGGCCGAGGTGCGCGAGATGCGCAAGGAAGGGCGGTGGGCGCCGGGAGAGATCTCCGAGCGCTTCGCCGAAGTCGGTGTCGAGCCCATGACGCTCATCGCCAAGTTGGAGGAATATAGGAAGGCGGCAGCAGCAGGCGAGAAGCCCAACGCCTGACGGCGTCGGGTCCGACGAGGGAAGGACGGGCGGCCGTGCGCTTCAGTTACGCCGAGTCGATGACCGACCCGTTGTTCTACGTGCCCCTGGCCCAGGCCGCCGAGGAGGCCGGCTACCACTCCATGGTGGTGCCGGACAGCATCTGCTATCCGCTCGAGTCCGACACCCGCTACCCGTTCAACCCCGACGGGTCCAGGGAGTTCCTCGAGGACAAGCCGTTCATCGATCCCTTCGCGCTCGCCGCCGCCATGGGTGCGGTGACCGAGCAGCTGCGCTTCGTGACCTTCGTGCTGAAGCTGCCCATCCGCCATCCGGTGCTCGTGGCCAAGCAGGCGGCGTCGGTGGCGGCACTCACCGGGAACCGATTCGCTCTGGGCGTCGGCTCGAGCCCGTGGCACGAGGACTACGAGGTGCTCGGGGTCCCATGGGAGGGCCGGGGGAGGCGCATGGACGAGTCCATGGCGATCATCCGGGGGCTCACCGACCCGGCGGGCGGCTTCTTCGAGTTCCACGGCGAGGTCTACGACGTACCCCCCATCAAGATGGCGCCCGTGCCCACCAGGACGTTGCCCCTCCTCATCGGCGGCCACGGCCCTGCTGCCCTGCGCCGGGCCGTCCGGTCCGCCGACGGCTGGCTGCATGGCGGCGGCGACCCCGCCGATCTCCCCGGTCTCATCGGCCAGCTGCGCAACTTGCTCGAAGAGGCCGGCCGGGAGAGGGACGAGTTCGAGATCCATGTGATCTCGATGGATGCCTATGCACCCGACGGGGTGAGGCGGCTCGAGGACGAAGGGGTGACCGACGTCATCGTCGGCTTCCGGTGGCCGTATTCGGTCGGCCCCGACACCGAGGACCTCGGTTCCAAGGTCGACAACCTCCGGCGCTTCGCCGATCAGGTCATCCACGCGCTCTAAGGAAAGGGAGGCACCGATGGGGCTCGCCTACGACATGGGCCGCAAGTCCATGGCCATGTCCGAGGCCAAGGACCGAGAGGGGTGGCTCGGGCTGTTCGCCGACGACGCTCTCGTCCAAGACCCGGTGGGCCCGTCGGTCTTCGACCCCGACGGCAAGGGCCACCGGGGCAAGGAGGCCATCACCGCCTTCTACGACAACGTGATCTCGAGCAGCGAGCGCCTCGAGTTCGACATGCGCCAATGGGCGGAATGTGGCGACGAGTGTGTGTTCGCCGGGAGTCTGCGGATCACGCTGCCGGGTGGGCAGACCGGCACGGTGGAGCTCGTCAACCTGTACCGGGTCACCGAGGAGGGCAAGGTCGCGTCCCTCAGATCCTTCTGGGAGTTCGACAAGCTCAGCTTCAGCTGAGCTTGTCGGGCACGGCGCTCAGGCGCTGAGCAGAGACCCCACGTCGGCGTCGCGGTCGGGAACGATGATTTGCGGCCCGTCGTGCCGGATGTTGTTCACCTCCGTACTTACCGGGTAGCGCTGCAGCGTTCCGGCCGAGCTCGCCACGAGCAACCCGGTGATCTGGCTCGCGTCTTGGATGTCGGGGTCCAGCCATGTGTCGCGGTCGGCTGCCTCGATGATCACGGGCATGCGGTCGTGGACACCCTCCATGTCGGGTCCCGCCTCGGTGGTGATGATGGTGCAGGTCTGGAGGTACGACTCTTTGTCCGGTTCCGCTGCGCGCGACTTGTCCCACCAGGTTTCGTAGAGGCCGGCGAAGGTGATCGGCTGGCCGTCTTTGCGACAGAAGTAGAAGGGGACCTTTCGCTTGGGCTCTGTGGGGTCGGGCACGGCCCACTCGTAGAAACCGTCCACGGCCACCAGGCAACGCTTGCGCTGCAGGGCTGATCGGTAGGCCGGCTTGGTGGCCACCGTCTCGGCCTTGGCATTGATCATCTTGTAGCCGGTCTTCGGGTTCTTGGCCCAGTGGGGGACCAGGCCCCACTGGAACATGTCAAGGGCTCGGCTGTGGTCGTCGGCGCTCACCAGGGCGGGCACGGAGCGGGTCGGCCCGACGTTCCAGCTCGGGCGCCCTTCAGGATCGATGCCCGCCGCCAGCTGGGCCTCGAGAGCCCGAGCAAGCTGCGCCGGGGGGGTGTGGATATCGACGCGTCCGCACATGTCTCGAGTGTATGAGCACGGGCGGTCCCGTCGGTTGGACCTGGGTGCAAGGCGTTCTGCAAGGCGGGGATGTGAGAAGAGCAAGGCTGGCAGCAAGGTCAGTGCGTGACACTCGCCACGTGGTCCGCCTCACCGCCGCCCCTCCTCCGGGCCCACCGGGAAGGGTCGTGCCGGCTCCGGTCACCGGCGCCTGACGGTGGCGTCACCGAATCCTGACCCCGTTGGTTCGGATATCAGCGGGACCGTTCTGACGTGCGTTGTTCGCGCACGCGCAAGCCGCGGAGCGGTGCGCCAAAAAGCTCTTGACGCGGGACGTGCAGGGTGATGACGTGTGCGGAAGACGTCGGTCGCGGATACCGGAGG
>DMNK01000067.1:15963-43572 GCA_003453695.1 Acidimicrobiaceae bacterium
GCGCGGATACCGGAGGTGGTGCGGCCAACACGTTCGACGATTGCCGGGGGGCACAGAAAATGGAGGAGAAGACGAGGGCGTAGTCCTAGGGCGGCTATGGGCACGGCCAGGAGGTGTCGCGTGACACCATCGGCAGCCTGTGCTGCTTCCCGGACGAGCGAAGTTCCCCTGCCTCGGCGGGTGAGCGCTCGTTCTCCTGCTTCCTTCCACCGCCTTCGTGGCGGCCTGCTCTTGCTCTGTAGCCCAACCGCAGCCGACCGCGTCGCAACCGTGACGAAGGCCAACGCGCCGATCAGGGCTGGCTGGCGCGTGGCCGACACCGCCTTCCCCAGGGCCGGTTCAGCTTGCAACAGGGCTGCTGCCCTGGTGCTGGACGCCACGATGGCCGATCTCGAGCTCGCGTAGTGGGCCGGGACTTGGAGGTTGGATGCCAACAACAGCTGTGCGGATATCCGGGAACGGGCGGCCGGCTGCTCCCAATCTGATCGACGACCTGGCGCCGGGGCGAACCTCTCGGCGTCGAAATTGGCCCCGGCTGGGAGCGGCGGCGGCTCTTGCTGTCGTCTGTGGCGCCTTGTTCGTCCTCCTCTACGATTCGGCAGGGTCCAGGCACCCCTTCCTGGCAGTTTCGAGGACCGTGGCGCCGGGTCAAGTGGTCACCCCTTCGGACCTGACCACTGTTCGCGTGACGTCGGATTCGGCCTTGTCGCCGATACCGGCCGACGAAGCAGGGCTCGTCGTGGGCCGTCGTGCAGCGGTGGCGCTCGTACCTGGCACTCTGCTCACACCGGCAGACCTCACGTCGGGTCCTGTCGTCGGCGCGGGGGATGCCTCGGTGGGACTGGACTTGAAGCCGAGTCAGTTGCCGGCTGGTCTCGAGCCGGGTGACACGGTTCTCGTCATCGAGATCGCCGGGCCCTCGCAAGTTCCGGGTGGTTCGAGCTCTGCCACGACCTCGGTGCTCACGCAAGGGAGGGTCCTGTCCGTGTCTCCACCACCCACGGACTCGCCCACCGGTGATACCGCCGTAACCCTGGTTGTCTCGACCAGTGACGTCGTCAGTGTCGTCGATGCAAGCTCCACTGGTCAGCTCTCACTCGCCGGGCTGGGGCCGAAGGCCACCTTGCCATGACCATCGTCGCCGTGGCAGGAACCAAAGGCGCCCTCGGTGCCACGACGCTTTGCATGGCGCTCGCCAGGGTTTGGTCGAGAACGTCCACCGTCCTGGTGATCGAGGCTGATCCCGACGGCGGGGTGCTCGCCGCTCGCCTTGGGTTCGGCCAAGAGCCCGGGCTGGGCACGCTCGCCGCTGCGGGTCGTCACGAACTCTCGGATCCCTTGATCCAAGACCACACGCAGTCGGCCGACGATCTGTCCTTCGTTGTGGCGCCGAGCTCACCCAGCCATGTCCGGGCGGCCCTGCTTTCGGCTTCGAGAAGGATCGGTGACGCGCTGGCGACAGCGCCAGGGGTCACCGCTCTTGTCGACCTCGGTCGGCTCGATTCCGAGTCCCCAGCACTGGCGTTGGCGCAAGCATCCCAAGCCGTTCTGTTCTTGGCGGCGCCCAGTCTTGAAGGAGCTGACGCTCTGGCGGTGCGCCTCCTCGAGCTCGAGGATCTCCGCCAGCGGTGCCACCTGATAACGGTCGGTGAAGGTCCATACGAGGGTGCGGAGCTGAGTCGCGTTCTCGCCATTCCTCATGTCGGCCACGTTCCCAAAGACCCGGCAGGCGCGCAGGCGGTGTGGCACCGGAAAGCGCGATCGCAGGTGCGGCGGCCGCTCGTGCGCGCCGTAGCGGAGGTCACGGAGCAACTTGCCCGTCTGCGCACCACGGCTGAGGCCCACACGGCGAAGCCTGCCGAAAGACCGTTGTCCGGTGTATCTCCCCTCGCAGAGGCCGCGACATGACTCTTCAGGACCTTGACGTGCCTCCGGTGCTCGACGCCGACGGCCGAGGGCATGCAGAGCCGGCCAACGGTCAGCCACATGACGCCGTGGACCCGAGTCTCGTTGCAGAGATCAGGAAGGAGGTGGCTCAAGCACTGTCGAGCAAGGCACCGAACGGTTTGGCGAGGCGGGACCGGGAAGCCCTCGCCAGCGAACTCGTCGCCCGGGCCCTTGAGCGCCTCGCTCGAGATCGGTTGGCAAAGGCGGAGATGCCTCTGTCTGTCGAGGTGGAAGCGGCCCTGGCGGCGTCGGTCCGCGCCGAATTGTTCGGGCTTGGTCGCCTTGAGCCCCTCCTCGAGGACCCGTCGATCACGGACATCCACGTCGTCGGATGCGAGCCCGTCCTCCTGGACCTGGCCGATGGCTCGAAGGGACGGGCGCAGGCCGTCGCTCGCTCCGACGACGAGCTGATCGACTTGATTCGAGCAGTCGGTCGGAACGAAGGCATCACCGAGCGACGATTCGATTTCGCCCACCCGCAGCTCAATCAGCAGCTGAGGGACGGAAGCCGGCTATTCGCCGTGGCCTGGGTGACTCGACGCCCTCATCTGTTCATTCGTCGCCACCGCCTCCTGGATGTCACGGTCGGGGACCTCGTCGCGCTGTCCACATTGACGGAGTCGCTCGGGGCCTTCTTGGCGGCGGCGGCTCGGTCTCGGCAGAACATCCTCGTTGCCGGCGGGATGGGCTCAGGAAAGACAACCCTTCTTCGAGCGTTACTGGCTGAAGCTGATCCAGACGAGCGCATCGTGACCGTGGAGACCGACTATGAGTTGGCGCTGGACCGCTTCCCGGAGCGGCATCACGATCTGATTGCTCTCGAAGCGAGAGAAGCCAATGTGGAAGGCGTCGGCACTGTCAACTGCGCTGATCTCGTCCGTTGGGCCATGCGCATGGCGGCCTCTCGACTTGCCGTGGGAGAAGTACTCGGTTCCGAGGTCATTCCGATGCTCAACGCCATGCACTCGGGAGCCTCCGGATCGATGTGCACGGTGCATGCCAACTCCTCGGCCGACGCGCTGGCCAAGCTCGCCCTTCTCGCCGTTCAATCTCCAGAGCGTCTCGACATGGCCCATACCTATGCGCTGGCCTCCCAAGCCCTCGATCTCGTGCTCTTCCTGGCGCGCGACGGCCGCGGACGGCGGGTCGTGCAGAGCGTACGCGAGGTGACGGGATTTGACGGTCGTCAGGTGACTACCAACGAGATCTGGGCTCCTGGTCCCGATGGGGTCGCTAGACGAACAGCCGTCTCCTTGACGGAACACCTGCGCGGCGCCTGTGCAAAGGCGGGATACCGGGACGGCGCCTGATGTCCGTCGTGGCATGGTGCGCCGGAGCAGGACTGGTGCTGGCAGTAACCCTTGCCGTCAGCGGCCTCCGCCCGCCCTCCGCAGAGCGTGCCCGTCGCAGGTTCCCCTCGAACACTCCCTACGAACTGTTGGCGCGCTTCGGCCTCGCCTGCGCTGGAGCGGTGCTTCTCGGTGTGGCAACTGGATGGCCTGTGGCGGCCCTCGGGGGGGCAACCATGGGCTTCTTCTTGATGGAGCTGGTGTCGCCCCAAGGCGCCCGTCACGCGCCGATCGAGATGACGGAAGCCATTGCCGTGTGGACCGAGCAGCTTCGGGACACGATGGCGGCAGCGGCAGGTCTCCAGCATGCGATCGTCGCCACCGCCCCTTTGGCGCCCCCCACGATACGTCCAGGCATCGAGCGGGCGGCCATGGCTGCGGCCAGAGAGCCGCTACCGGACGTCCTCCGTCAGCTTGCCAGCGACTTGGCAGATCCAACCGCCGACCTGGTCGTGACGGCTCTCGTGCTCGCGGCTTCGGGTGACGCCCAGGACCTCGGAGAGGTGCTGTCGACCATCGCTTCCTCTGCGCGCGACGACGCCATCATGCGGCGGCATGTCGATGCCTCGAGGGCGAGGACGCGGACGGCCGTACGCACCATTACGGCGATCGCACTCTTCACCCTGGTCGGCCTCCTGACCGTTGGCCACGGCTACCTGCGACCCTATTCGACGGCGAAGGGCCAACTGGTGCTCGCACTGGTCCTTGCCTGTTACGGGGCAGGTGTTGCCGTTCTGCACCGGATGGCAAGAGAGCGGCCTGTCGACCGCATCCTTTACCGTGAAGCGGGCAGGTGACCTGAGTTGGTGCTCGTGCTTGCCCTGGGTCTGTCTGTGGGCGTCGGCGTGGCGGTCACGGTCTTCTCCCTCTCGCCATCGCCTCCGCCACTGCGGGCGGCGCTCGTTCGATTGCACCGCCCCGATCGAGGGGACGAACTGGTGTCGGAAGTGGTGCGCCACCGGGCCTTGGGCAACCTGGCTCGCCACTTCGGGGCGCATCGCCTGCTCGGTCCCGGCCTCCGGGCGGATCTTGCCATCACCGGTCGGGACGAACTCTGGCTGTTCTCGACCAGCCTCATCGTTGGGTTGCTGGGTCTTTCGCTCGGTCCCGCCGTCCTGGTCGTTTCTGCCGTGTCGGGAGTCGCCATCCCGTGGGGGATCCCGCTTGCCATCTCGGTTGTCGTCGGGCCGATTGCGAGCCTGGCCCAGCCGATGTCCCTGCACGCTGAGGCTGCTCGCCGACGCGAGGCCTTCTCGTTCGCCTTGTCGGCGTACCTCGACCTCGTCGTGGTGGCGATGGCGGCGGGACGGGGTGTTGAGAGTGCCCTTTCTGTGGCGGCACAGACGGGATCCGGATCGGCGTTCGAGGCCCTGCGGGGCGCTTTGGACGGGGCTCGTCTCAGAGGGATACCGCCTTGGGACGCGCTCGACGAACTCGGAAGCGAACGGGCACTCACAGAGCTCTCGGGAGTCGCCGCCTCGATTCGGTTGGCTGGCGCCTCGGGGGCGAAGGTACGAGGCTCGCTGGCGGCACGTGCGAGGGCGCTTCGTGCCCGCGGGTTGGCCGAAGCCCGGGCGGCGGCTGAGTCCGAGACGGAGCGAATGTCGGTGCCCGTCGTCCTCCTCGTCCTCGGCTTCATCGTGCTCATCGGATACCCCGCCGTCGTCCAGATCACAACGCAGCTGTAAGGGCTGGCACGCGGCGAACACCGACAGGCGAACACTGAGAAAGGAAGCAGCACATGGGAACGACAGAGCTGTACCTGTGGCAATGGATGAGAGTGCTGTACCTCCAGCACCGCGCCGCTGTGGAGGAAGAGGGATACACGACACAGGTCGTGATCATGACCGCGTTGCTGGCGGCTCTGGCCCTGGCAGTCGGAATCATCATTACGACGAAGGTCCTGTCCAAGGCGAATTCGATCGACCTGAACGGCAACGGCAACTGAGTTCGAGATCTCGCCATGCGAGTTCCGGATGAACGGGGCCAGACCGAACTGGTCATCGTGTTCCCGGTCGCCATGCTCCTCGTCCTGCTCATCGTCCAGGGAGCGCTGTGGTTCATCGGGCGTTCCATCGCGTCGGATGCCGCGCAAGACGGTGCTCGATGGGCGGCGGTCGTGGGGGGCACCGCGGCGTCGGGAGAGGCGAGGGCCCGAGCAGACTTGGATCAGTTGGCCGGCCCGGTTCTGGGGGCGACGTCAGTCTCCGCGGCACGGACCAGCAGCCGTGCGCAGGTGACGGTCAGCGGACGTGCCGAATCGATCCTCCCCGGATTCTCCCTGTCGGTCAGTGCCACGGCCAGCGAACCCACGGAGGAGTTCCGGCCGTGACGCGCCGACCAGCGTCCGGATCGGCCACTGTGGAGTTGGCGATTCTCGCCCCCGTGCTTGTCCTTCTGCTGCTCTTCGTGGTGGCCCTTGGTCGGCTGGTGATCGCTCGCCAGCAGGTCGACGCGGCGGCGGCCGACGCAGCCCGCTCCGCAAGTATCGCCACAACGGCCTCAGCGGCAAGCCAGGCTGCCACTGACGCTGCGTCCCACGACCTGGCCGGCGACGGCGTCACCTGTTCTCCCTTTGCAGCTTCGGTGGACACAAGTCGATTCATTCCTGGAGGGTCGGTCACCGTGCAGCTTCAGTGCACCGCGTCCTTGAGCGGCCTGGTGCTACTTCGACTGCCCGGATCAGAGCGGCTGACGGCCTCGGCGACTGCGCCGATCGACCTCTACAGGAGTGCATCGCCGTGAGCGACCGGGACGAGGCCGGACAGCTGACGGTCTTCGTCGTCGTCCTCACCCTGCCGCTGCTGCTCGTGGCCGGGCTGGTCGTCGACGGGGGCGGCGTGCTTGCCGCGCATCAGAGAGCCATTGCCACGGCCTTCGAGGCCGCTCGTGCCGGTGCGCAGGCCGTCGATCTCAACGTTCTGCGCTCGTCGGGCCAGGTCGCCCTCGACCCAGGCGAGGCCCGAGTGGAGGCCCTCGGGTACCTCGCCGCCAGCGGACAGGCGGGGGACGTCTCCGTGACGGGGAACACTGTGACCGTGACGGTGGTACTGCGGCACGCCCTGGCTGTGCTCTCCGTTCTGGGAATCGGGCCGGTCACCGTCTCGGGCACGGCGACCGCCACTGCCACACAGGGAATCAACGGGGGAGGACAGTGATGCGGGTGGTGTCGGCATGCAAGCGGGTCGGGTCGGCCCTGCTCCTGTGTGGGCTCGTGGGTGGGCTCCCCGTCGTTCTCTTCTCCTTCGGATCGCCCCTGCCGGCACGGTGGCCTTCATGGGGACACATCGCTACGGATGTTCGCATCGGATACGTTCCGTCATCTCTGCCAGGGAAGTTCGCCCTCGCTGCCGGCTGGGTGTTCTGGGCTTTCCTCACCTACGAAGTCATCGCCGAGGCGCATAGCTGGATCCACCTCCATACCAGCCGCCATTCGTCTGCCCTGGGACCGTTGCAGCCCGCCCTGTCCAAGCTGATGGCGGCCATCGTGCTGTCCGCCCCCCTGCCGGGACGAGGCATCGCCGCCGCCAGCACCCCGGTGGTGCTGTCGAGCACGATGTTGGTGCAAGGCAATCCACCTTCCTTGGAGCTCGAACCGCCGACGCCGCCCGTCTCTCTGGACGCGCTCCCGACGTATGTCGTGAAGGCTCACGACACGCTCTGGGGCATTGCCGACCGCTACCTCGGGAATCCGCTCCGTTGGTCCGAGATCGCCGCCCTCAACGAAGGGCGTTCTGAGGGCCCGGCAAGTTTCGGTGATCCACACTGGATCTATCCGGGGTGGACGCTCGTCCTGCCCGCCGATGCCACAGGCCTGGCGACCACCGCCGCCGATGTGGGACCTGCTTCCGCCGACGCGGTACCCCAGGGCGCCGAAGGATCCCAGGCCCAACAAGCAGCTGAGGGCAGGCCTCGCATCAACGGCACAGGGCCCCCGTCGCACCGCTCCCGCACCGAAGGTCCGGTGGACCGGGCGGAGACGCACGGGAAGACGACCACCGGCCCTCACAGGTCGCAAGAAGTGCCGATCGGCCTTGGTCTCATCGGGGCCGCGGTCGTCGTGCTTCTCGACCGCCTTCGGCGGGTGCAGCAACGTCGCCGGCCTCGCGGGCTACGCATCAAGTTGCCCGCCGAAGAACTCGCCGACCTCGAAGGCGTGCTTCGATCCGGTGCGGACACCGCTCTTCTGTCCGATTTCGAGGTCGGCATCCGGCTCTTCGGCCTGCTCGTGGTGGACAAGCTGCTGTCACCGGCGGCCGCCAAGGTCGCCGCTGTCCGGTGCCGTACCGACCGGCTCGAGTTCGTACTGAACGGCGACGCCACGGTGAGTCTCCCGCTCCCGTTCGTACAGGTTGACGGAGCCACGTGGGCACTGCCCCGCGACTGGCGCGCCCATCAGACTGAGGCAACCCTGCGGCGCCTCACGGATCTGGACCCTCCGTTTCCCGCTCTCGTCACCTTGGGAGCAGAGCCTTCGGGAGAGCTTCTGATCAATCTGGAGTGCCTTGGCTCGGTCAGCGTCACCGGTGCGGACGCGGCGATGGTCCTGCAAGGCATGATCGTCGAGCTCGGCACGGGGTCCTGGGCGGAGAACGTCGACGTGATCGTGGTCGGTCACCCCAACGAGCTCAAGGGCCTGGAGAGGGTGCGGCAGGTCCCGTCGTTGGCTGGCGCCGTGACGATTGCTCGTCGCAAGCTGGATGAACAACGCGCATTGCTTGCCCAGGTCGGTGCGGTGGGAACCCTCGAAGCCCGTCTCGGTCAGGCGGCCGAATGCTCGGACCTTCTCGTGGTTGTCGGCCTGCCGCCTGTGGTGGCCGCCGAGCCCGACGCCTCCGCTCGCCTGTCGGAGCTGGCGTCCGAGGGTGACAGTGGCGTGGTGGTCCTTTTTGCCGGTGACACTCCGGCCCGTTGGCACATCGAGGCCGATGGCGGCCCGCTCGTGCTGCACGGCCCAGCCGACTCGTCGCCACTGCCGTCGGGCGACTCAGACTCCGAGGAGGCCATACTGCCCCGACAGCTCCCTGCCGGACTGCTGGACGGGGTCGACGCGCTTGTCGACACAGCGACCGATGCAACAGGAGTGCCGCTTTGTCAGCCGTCCACACCGGAGACCGACGCCGAAGCCGTTGGGCCGTACGGGGGTCGGGAGCCGGCTGTCGGCGCCATCGAGGACTTCGAGGTTGAAGTTCGCGTGCTCGGGCCGGTCGAGGTCGCCGGCGTGGCCAGGCCCTTCACGCGGGCATTCGCCATGGAACTCGTCGTGTACTTGGCACTGCATCCCGATGGGGCGACCACGGACAGGTGGTCGGAGGCTCTGTGGCCCGGCCGCCTCATGGCCGCGCCCAGCCTCCACTCCACAGCGTCAGCGGCGCGGCGTTCGCTTGGCGTTTCGGCCAACGGCGTCGACCACCTGCCACGTTCCCACGGCCGGCTCGCCGTGGGGCCGGGAGTCACGACCGACTGGGCGAGGCTGCAACGTCTGGCGTCCCGGGACACGCCGACCGATCGGCGCGCCGCACTGCGACTCATTCGGGGTCGGCCGTTCGAAGGCTTGCGCGGCGGGGCTGACTGGACAGTGCTCGAGGGCGTCGTCGCCTCGATCGAAGCTGTGGTCGTCGACCTCGCCGTTCGTCACGCCGACTGGTGTCTCGAGTCTGGAGACGCACCCGGAGCCGAGTGGTCCGCCCGGCAGGGGCTGCAGATTTCCCCCTATGACGAGCGACTCTATCGAGTCCTGCTACGGGCGGCTGACGCCGCCGGTCATCCGGCCGGAGTGGAAGCCACCTTTCAGGAGCTGGTCCGCCTCGTCGCCGACGACATCGAGCCGCTCGATGCAGTGCATCCAGAGACGCTAGAACTGTACAGACGGCTATCCCGACGCACGGGAGCGCGACGCGGCGCCTGATCCGGTGTCGAGCTCCTTGAACCGAGCCCGATAACGACGAGCCTTCGCTTCCAGCTCCTGCATCATCACCTGCAGCCGGTCCTGCTTGGCGCGAACCAATGCTCGCAACCGGTTGTTGATCTCCATGGCCTCATCCAAGATCTGCCTGTGGCGCTCGGGTGTCACTCCTGCCTGGACCTCGTTGCGCAACTCGGCGAGCTGGTCCTCGTTGCGCAGGATGTCGCCGATCTCTCCCAGGTCGAAGCCGAGCAGCTCCTGGAGCTCGCGGATCCTGCGCAGCCGGGCCACGTCGTCCTCGGTATACCGCCGGGCTCCGCCCACGGAATGGCGAGACGGACGGAGCAGCCCGAGCTCCTCGTAGTACCGCAGCGTCCGGGTCGACGTGCCCGCCTGCGCTGCGGCTTCGCTGATCCTCAGCGACACGGGCCCCGAATTCGGTGCCACGGAGGGGAGCGTAGGCGTCATCGTCGTCCCACCGCTTGCACCCCCTCGGCCTCTCGAGCTTCGTCGGCCTCGACGTACGCAACGGACGGCGCTGCGCTGGAGGGGGCGCCTGCCGGGGAGACGGCGGCCACCTGGAACGGAACCGGGCGCTCTTCGGGGTCGTCGTACGGTTCGTCGCCGGCCCACAGGCTCGCCAAACCCGCCAGGGCGCACAGCGCGGCTGAGGCGGTGAAGGCGACAATCAGGCCGTGATGGAAGGGCCCGGAGATGAGCGACGGGAAGAACGCCTTGCCGGTGACCGTGGCGGCGTGAGCGGGACCGACGCCGGCGAGCACGTTCGGGCCGAGGAGGGTGCCGATGGGGTTGTAGCCGAGGAACGCCGCGAACAGCGTCCCCACCGGCGGCAGCCCGGCGACTCGGTGGGCGACGGAAGCCGGGACGCCCTGGGACGTGAGGCCCGAGAACATGGCGTGCGGCAGGGTCGTGGCGAGTCCCACGATCATGAGCGAGAAGAAGATGCTGATCGAGAGCACGAAGCCGGCGTTCATGAACGTGGCCCGCATCCCCGATGCGGCACCGCGCTGCCCGGGCGGCACGGCGTTCATGAGCGTTGTCGTGTTCGGCGCCGCGAACAGGCCCGTGCACACCCCGTTGGCGAGAACGATGGCGGCGAAGGCCGGATAGGGGAAGTTCACAGGCAGCGCCAGCAGGACGAGGAACGTGGCTGCCGCGCCCAGCATTCCCACAGTCGAGTACCACTTCTGGCCCTGACGGTCCGAGAGCCTTCCCGCCAGAGGTCCGGACAGCAGGTAGCCGATCGACATGGGCACCAGGTAGATCCCTGACCACAGGGGCGTGGCAGCGAACGAGTAACCGTGAAGGGGCAGCCAGATCCCCTGCAACCACAAGATGAGCATGAACTGCAGCCCGCCTCGGCCCATGTTGGACAGCAGGTTGGCCACGCCGGCGCCCACGAACGCCCGGATGCGGAACAGCCCCAGATGGAACATCGGGTCCTCGACCTTGCTCTCGATGAAGACGAAGAGCCCGAGGGAGGCAATGCCACCGATGATCTCGGCCAGCACCGAGGGGCTCGTCCACCCCATGGAGTGGCCGCCGTAGGGCATGAGGCCATAGGTGAGCCCGACGAGCACGAGCACGAGTCCCAGGGCGAAGGTGGCGTTGCCCCACCAGTCGACGCGCGCGTCCCTGCGCACCCCGGTGTCGTGGAGCTTGAGGTAGGCCCAGATCGTCCCGGCGACGCCGAACGGCACGCTCACGAGGAACACGAGCCGCCAGTCGAGATCGGCGAGCAACCCGCCCACCAGCAGCCCCAGGAAAGAACCGGAGATCCCGGCCACGATGTTGATCCCGAGCGCCATTCCCCGCTCATTCACGGGAAAGGCATCGGTGATGATGGCCATGGAGTTGGCCATGAGGAGTGCCCCGCCGATGCCCTGGACCACTCGCAGTCCGATGAGGACGAGTGCCCCGGTCGGTCCGGTGACGGGGGAGACGGCCAGGAGGATCGATCCGACCGTGAAGACGGCGAAGCCGGCGTTGTACATGCGCACCCGTCCGAACAGGTCACCGATCCGCCCGAAGGTGACCACCAACACCGCGGTGACCACCATGTAGCTCATGAGCAGCCAGAGCAGGAGCCCGATGTTGGATGCCTGCAGCGGGTTGACGTGGATGCCGCGGAAGATGGCCGGCAGGGAGATGATCACCACCGACGTGTTCATCATGGCCATGAACACCCCGACCGTGGTGTTGACCAGGACGGTCCACTTGTAGCGGTCCCGATGGGCGGTGCCGGGCACGGGGGTGGTGGCCAGAGCGGCACCCGGCGCCGAGGGCGGGGCAGAGGACATCGACGCACAGTTTACGTGAACGTAAAGGTCTCACCTCCCGGCAAGCCGAACCCCAGCCGTCAGGGTCCCGGGAGCGGCCCCTCCCGACCGCCGCCTTCGGGACGTCGGGGGTGGGCGGCCCACATGGCGTGTGCTACGTAGAGGCCCGTGCCCCGATTCGAGCCGTTCGCCGGTCTCCGTTACGACGCGTCCGTCGCCCTCGATGCCGTGATCGCCCCTCCCTACGACGTGGTCGGCCCCGAGGAGCGCGCCGAGCTGGCCGCCCGCCACCGGGCCAACGCCATCCACGTCGAGCTGCCCGTCGACGACGCCGCCGGCGGGCTGGACCGATATGCCAAAGCCGCCGCGTTGCTCGCCCAGTGGATCGAGGACGGGACGTTGCTGTCCGACACCGCGCCCGTCTTCTACGCCTACCGGATGACCGTCCCGGGAGGCGAGCGCACCACAGGGGTCATCGGTGCGCTGGCCTGTGAGCCGATCGGCGGCGACATCCTGCCCCACGAGCAGACCATCCCCAAGGACAAGAGCGACCGTCTCGATCTGTTGCGTGCCTGTCACGCCAACCTGTCGCCGATCTGGGGCCTGTCGCTCACCGAGGGTCTGTCCTCGCTGTACGAGCAGACCAAGCCTGCCGATGCCGCCGCCACGGACGACGACGGCGTGCTGCACGAGCTCTGGGTCCTCGACGATCCCTCCACCATCGAAGCCGTCACCTTGAGCGTGGACGCCTCGCCGGTGGTGATCGCCGACGGGCACCACCGATACGAGACCGCTCTCGCTTACCAGGGCGAACGGCGAGCCGAACGCGAGGGCGTCCGAGGGGATTACGACCTGGTGATGACGCTCGTGGTCGAGCTGGCTCCCGGCCAGCTCACGGTGCGGCCCATCCACCGGACGGTGCGAGTGCCTCCAGGCACCGATCTCCTGGAGGCCTTCGGGAAGTGGTTCGACTGCGTCCACGCCGGCCCGAACGAGGAAGACGTGGTCGAGGCGGTGGCCGACTCCGACGTGCTCGCTCTGATCAGCCGGGGCGAGGTGTGGCTGCTCAACCCCCACGAGGACGCCTACCAGGCCGCCGACTCCGACCTCGACTCGAGCCTCGTGGCCATGGCCGTCGACGAGATCCCGGGGGCCACCGTGCAACACCACCACGACTGGCGCACCGTGGTGAGCACGGTCGTGGCCGGGGGTGCCGACGCCGCCGTGCTCCTCCGCCCCGTCACCGTGGCCCAGATCGGGGAGTGGGCGCGAGCCCGCCGGCGCATGCCCCCGAAGAGCACCTACTTCCATCCGAAGCCGCGTACCGGGATGGTGTTCCGGCCGGTTCGGGACTGAGGCCGCCTCTCCGTCTCGGCCGTGTACCTCACCTGCCGACCGAGTGAGGGACGGATCCGGGGTGGCGCGGCGTTGCCCCCTCAGGCGCAGCAGGCCGGCTGCGCTGCGTCGCGGCCACCCCGTCTCCGTCGTCCCCCGAAGCGCCGTCCAGCCCGTCGGCGGCGGACGGGCGCCATAGGTGGTATCGGCACGACCGGGGTTGCGCTGAAGGAGGCAAATTCCCTCTTCACCTGCCCTTCTGCGAGGGTCCCAGCAAGGTCTCGAGCCAAGCGACCGTCCGATGGTGGCCCGGTCACCTGACGTTGGTGGCGAAGCGGGCGCCACAGCGTGCGCCCTTGACCACGAGGGAGGACCTAAGCCTCATGAGCAACACCACCACCCTGGCGGGCAATCTCACCCGGGATCCCGAGATCCGTTACACCCGAGACGGGCAGGCCAACGCCACCTTCGGGCTCGCTGTGAACCGCCGCTGGCAGCCACGAGGCAGCGAGGAATGGGAGGAGGCGACCTCCTTCTTCGACGTGGTGTGCTGGCGGGAGCTGGCCGAGAACGTCGCCCTCAGCCTGGTGAAGGGCAGCCGCGTCCTGGTGACCGGCCGGCTCGATCAGCACGTGTGGGAGACCGAGCTCGGCGAGCGTCGCAGCCGCGTCGAGATCAGCGCCGAAGAGGTGGGGGCCTCGCTGCGGTTCGCCACGGCCGAGGTCACGAGGACAGCGCGGCGGACTGCCGATCACAGCGACGTCGACGGGACCTCCGACTCCGACGACGTCGCCACCATCGGAGCCGACGCCTGAGCGGCCGCCCTCGGGCCCGGGCACCTCGCCGCCGGGCCCGGGGGTGCCGCATGAAGCCCGTCACCGTGGGCGCCGCCAGGTTCACACGCGCCGTCCGCATCGAAGCCCGAGGAGCTGCCAATGGCTGTCATCGACGTCACGCCGGGCCTTGCCCCCTTGTGGTGGGCGCCGGACCTTCCTGTTGTCGTGAGGGCAGTGGCGCTGGCCGCTGCAGGGGGCGTCACTGCCGCCCTCATCCATAGCTTGCGCCGCCGGGCGCGGTCGCGGCCATGAAGGGCACCGACTACACCGCCCGCCGGCCCTCACACTTCGCCGACGCCGTCGTGCTCACCAAGCTCGAGGTGTTCGACGCCCTCGAAGCCTGCGCCCAGGCGGAGCGAGCCCTCCTCCGATGCGGCCGGCCTTCTGAGGCGGCCGCCGTGGCCGCCTTCTTCGAGCTTCTCGAGGACCGCGTCCTCCTCGACCCGCTTCCGGGCGTCTACGCCGACGGTGTGGCGGAGGCGGTGTCCTCCGAGCTCTCCTGGCGGTCGGGCTCGAACTCGAGCGACAGGGAGTTCACGCAGTAGCGAAGGCCGGTGGGCCCGGGGCCGTCGGGGAAGACGTGCCCCAGGTGCCCCCCGCAGCGGGCGCAGGTGATCTCGGTCCTGGTCATCCCGTGCGAGCGATCCTCGGTCTCGATGATGACGCCGTCCTTCACCGCCCGGGTGAAGCTGGGCCATCCCGATCCCGAGTCGAACTTGTCGTCGGAGCGGAACAGCGGCTCTCCGCATGCGCCGCACACGAAGAGCCCGGGGTCGTGCATGTCGAGCAGGGCGCCGGTGAATGCCGGTTCGGTGCCCTTCTCCCTGAGCACGTGGTAACGGTCGGGTGGAAGCTCGAACTTCCACTCCTCTTCTGTCTTCTCGACCTTGTCCATGGCGGGGCCTCCCTCGTACGCGGCTTCGAAATCCCCGGGCGTTCCCTCACAGTTTGCCGTGCCGGCGACGGCGATCGTCCGCCAGGATCGCGCCAGGACCGCTGCTAACGTCGCCGTGCCGATGGACCTCCACGAGAGCCCCGAGGACGCCGCCTTCCGCAAGGAGGCGCGAGCCTGGCTGGAGGCCAATCTGTCCGGTGATTTCGCCGGCGCCAGAGGCCTGGGCCGGGTCGGCAACGAGCACCAGGGGCGCGACATCCGCCTGGCCTGGGAGCGCCGCCTGGGGGAGAGCGGCTGGACCTGCGTGGGATGGCCGCAGTCGGCGGGCGGTCGCGGCGCCACCATGGCCCAGCAGGTGGCCTGGAACGAGGAGTACGTGCGTGCTGACGCCCCGGCACGCGTCGGCGTCATGGGGGAGGGCCTGCTCGGCCCGACCCTCATTGCCCACGGGACCGAGGCACAGAAACGCCGCTTCCTGGAACCGATCCGCCTCGGCACCGAGCTGTGGTGCCAGGGGTACTCGGAGCCCGACGCTGGTTCCGATCTCGCCAACGTGCAGACACGCGCCGTGCTCGACGGCGACGAATGGGTGCTCACGGGCCAGAAGGTGTGGACGTCGTACGCCCAGTGGGCCGACTGGTGCTTCGTGGTGGCCCGCACCGATGCGGAGGCGCCGCGCCATCGGGGGCTGTCCTATCTTCTCGTCCCCATGGACCAGCAGGGGATCGAGGTCCGCCCCATCAGACAGCTGACGGGCACGGCCGAGTTCAACGAGGTCTTCTTCGACGGCGCCCGCACCGCCACCGACTTGGTGGTCGGTGACGTGAACGACGGCTGGAGGGTGGCGCTGGCCACGCTGGCCTTCGAGCGCGGCGTCGGGCTGCTCGGCGACATCGTCCATTTCCGCCGTCAGCTCGACGACATGCTCGCCACCGCCAGGGACAACGGGGCGGCCGGTGATCCCCGCATGCGCCAGCGTCTGGCCGAGTCGTGGGCCCGGCTCTTCGTGCTGCGCCTCAACACGCTGCGGTCGCTGACCGGCGTCGAGGGCCCGGCCGCCTCGCCGCAGGCGTCGATCTCCAAGCTGTTCTGGGCCACCTGGCACCGCGACCTGGGCGAGCTGGCCATGGACGTGACGGGGGCGCAGGCCATGCTGGTGGGCGACGGGGCCGAAGGCGCCGAGCTCTCCGAGCTCGAGCGGGTGTTCCTCTTCTCGCGTGCCGACACCATCTACGGCGGGTCGAACGAGATCCAGCGCAACATCATCGGCGAGAGGGTGCTCGGCCTGCCCGCCGAGCCCAAAGGGGCGGCGAGGTGAACACCACCGGAGACCCGGTCACCACGGCCGGCACCTCCGCCGCCGGCGGCACCTCGCCCACGGGCGCGCCCGAGGAGCCCGCCGGGCACGGGCTTCTACTCGGCAAGGTCGTCGTGGTGACGGCGGCGGCCGGCACGGGCATCGGCTTCGCCACCGCCCGCCGCTGCAGTGAGGAAGGGGCGGTGGTCGTCATCTCCGACGCCCACGAGCGGCGCTTGTCGGAGGCCGCCGACGAACTGGGCAAGCTGTTTGGCGGCCGGCCCCTCGCCGTGCCGTGCGACGTCACCGTCGAGGAGCAGGTGCAGGGCCTCTACCAGGCGGCCGTCGCCGAGCACGGCAGGCTCGATGTGGCGGTGAACAACGCCGGGCTGGGCGGAACGGTCGATCTGGTGGAGATGACCGACGAGCAGTGGCGGGCGGTGACCGAGGTCACGCTCACGGGCACCATGCGCTGCACCCGGGCCGCGCTGCGCCTCATGTACGACCAGGGCTCGGGGGTGGTGGTGAACAACGCCTCCGTGCTGGGCTGGCGGGCCCAGGCCGGACAGTCCCACTACGCCGCTGCCAAGGCCGGCGTGATGGCGCTCACCCGCTGCGCCGCCGCTGAGGCGTGGAACCACGGGGTGCGGGTGAACGCCGTGTCGCCCAGCCTGGCCGTGCACCCGTTCCTCAATCGGGTCATCCCCGACGACGAACTGGAACGGCTGCGCGCCGGCGAGCTCTCGGGACGGTCGTCACAGACCTGGGAGGTGGCCAACGTCATCGTGTTCCTGGCCAGCGACTACTCCTCGTACATGAGCGGCGAAGTGGTGTCGGTGTCGTCGCAGCACCCGTGACCGACCAGGAGCCGCGCCGTCAGGTGGCGGGCGGCCAGGAGGAGGACCCGCGCGGCGACCTGTCCTGGGGTTCGGTCCCGGGGCTCGTGGCCTACGCCGCCGAGCGCTACCGGGACGCCGAAGCGCTCGTCGACGGCGAGGTCCGCCTCAGCTTCCGACGGCTCGCCGCCGACGCCATCAACGTGACCCGCGCCGTCATGGCCGCGGGCGTGCAGCCCGGTGACCGGGTGGCGCTGTGGGCCCCCAACTCGGCTGCTTGGGTGCTGTGCGCCTTGGGCGCTCTCGGGGCGGGAGCGGTGCTCGTGCCGCTCAACACACGTTTCAAGGGGCCGGAGGCGGCCTTCGTGCTGCGCCGCTCCGGGGCGAGGGTGCTGTTCTGCGTGCGCCGCTTTCTCGGCGTCGACTACCCCGACCTGCTCCAGGACGAAGACGTCCCGCAGCTGGACCGCATCGTGCTGCTCGGAGCAGACGACGGGGAGCAGAGCGAGCTCACCGTGACCGACGAGGTGCCGGTGTTCGGCTGGGACGAGTTCCTCCAAGGCGCCGACGGCGTCGTGGAGGGCGAAGGCTGTGTCGTAGGGGTCCCCGTCGCCGAACACGACGCCCGCAACCGGTGGCAGGCGGTGCGGGGGTCAGGCCTCTCCGACCTCATCTTCACCTCGGGCACCACAGGCGCCCCCAAAGGGGTCATGGCCACCCACGCCCAGACGCTGCGAACCTTCGCCATCTGGTCGCACATCGTCGGGCTGTCGACCGGCGACCGCTACCTCGTGGTGAACCCCTTCTTCCACACATTCGGCTACAAGGCCGGCATCCTGGCTTGCCTCATGCAGGGCGCCACCATCGTCCCCCAGGACGTGTTCGACCCGGAACGGTCGATGCAACTCATCGAGGCCGAGCGCATCACGGTGCTTCCCGGGCCACCCACGCTGTACCAGACGATCCTCGACCACCCGTCCCGTTCCCGCTACGACTTGTCGAGCCTCCGTCTGGCCGTGACCGGGGCGGCCGTGGTGCCCGTGGAGCTGGTTCGCCGCATGGGTGAGGAGCTTGCGTTGTCGACCGTGCTCACCGCCTACGGGCTCACCGAGTCGACCGGCGTGGTCACGATGTGCCGCCCCGGCGACGACCCCGAGACCATCGCCACCACCTCGGGTCGGCCCATCCCCGGCCTCGACGTCAGGGTGGTCGACGACGACGGTGGCGACGTGGGGACCGGTGCCCCCGGAGAGGTGGTGGTGCGGGGCTTCACCGTCACCGCCGGATACGTGGACGACCCGGAGTCCACACAGGAGACCATCGACACCGACGGCTGGCTCCACACCGGAGACGTCGGTGTCCTCGACGACGCCGGCAACCTGCGGATCACCGACCGCAAGAAGGACATGTTCATCGTGGGCGGTTTCAACGTCTACCCGGCCGAGGTGGAGCAGGCCCTCCTGCGCCATCCCGCCGTGGCCCAGGTGGCGGTGGTGGGAGTGCCCGAGGCCCGGCTGGGCGAGGTGGGCCTGGCCTACGTCGTTCCCCGTCCCGACGCCGACACCGCCGCCCTCGAAGAGGACCTCGTGGCCTGGGCCCGCCAGCGCATGGCCAATTACAAGGTGCCCCGAAGCGTGCAGGTGGTGAGCGCCCTCCCCGCCAACGCCAGCGGCAAGGTGCTGAAGACCGAGCTGCGCCGGCGGGCCACCCAGACCCACAACGGTGACGGAGCCGGCAACGCCAGAGCCGGCAGCACGGGCACCGGCACCGGTGCCGCCGTCGACGACGCGGCCACAGCCGAACGCGGCTGAACGACCCGAGAAGGGAAACAAGCGCCATGCGAGGAATCGTGTACACCGGCACCGACGCCGAGGTGACCGACAAGCTCGAGCTCGCCGAACCGGGGCCCACCGAGGTCAAGGTGAAGATCGAGGCCGCCGGCGTGTGCCACTCCGACCTGTCGGTGATCGACGGCACCATCCCGTGGAAGGCGCCGTCGGTGCTGGGGCACGAGGGCGCCGGAGTCGTCGCCGCCGTGGGCTCGGCGGTCAGCTCGGTGAAGGTGGGAGACCACGTGGTCATCGCCACCTTGGCCAGCTGCGGCACGTGCCGGGCCTGCAGCACCGGCCATCCCACCTGGTGCATCCACACCCTGGGAAACGTGTCCACCCCCTTCACCTACGACGGCGAGCCGGCCTCGAACTTCGCGGCGGCCTCGGTGTTCGCTGAATACACGATCGTCAAGGAGGTCCAAGCCGTCTCCATTGACGCCGACGTGCCCTTCACCTCGGCATCGCTCATCGGCTGCGGCGTGCTCACCGGGGTGGGAGCGGTGCTCAATCGGGCCGAGGTCCGGCCGGGGGAGACGGCGGCCGTGTTCGGCGTCGGCGGCGTGGGCCTCAACGTGATCCAGGGCTTGCGTCTGTCCGGTGCCAGCCGCATCGTCGCCGTCGACACGGTGGCCGGCAAGGAGGCGCTCGCCCGTCAGTTCGGTGCCACCCACTTCGTCGACGCCTCCGGCGCCGACGCCGTGAAGGCGATCAGGGCCATCGTTCCCCATGACCCCAAGTCGGTGGCGGGAGCACTGGGGCCCGGGGGAGTGACCTGGAGCTTCGACTGCGTCGGCCATCCCACCGTGCTGCGCAACGCCATCGACGCTCTCGACTGGGGCGGCACCGCCGTGGCCATCGGAATCCCGCCTCGGGGCACCGAGGTGGCGGTGGACGTGAACAGCCTGGCCTACGTGGACCGGGCGGTGATGGGCTGCCGCTACGGCTCGGCCCGGCCGCACCATGACATCCCGCTCATGGTCGAGCTGTACAAAGAAGGGCGCCTCATGCTCGACGAGCTGGTGACGGCGACGGCGCCCCTCGAGGGATTCCGTGACATCGTGGACGCCATGCACGAGGGCAAGTTGGCCCGGGGCGTGCTCACGTTGTGAGCTCATCGGTCGACCGACGGTCGGTCCACCCCCGCCGGCGGAGCCGCCCCCTAGGGAACCAGGTGGGCGAAGGCGCCGGCGACGAACAGCACGCCGACCACGATCCATGCCGTCGCCACGATGCGACGGGAGGCGAGTGACCCGGAGCTGCGAGTCTCACCACCGGCGCCGGGCACGGGCCGGGGGCGCTTGGCCGGATCGGCGGTGAGCGCGTTGACGCCGATGAGCACGAACCCGATCCCGAGCACCACAGCGATCACCCCCAGCACGCCACCATCTTGGCGGGCCGGCTCGAGCACCGCATCGTCGTCCCCTGTTGAGGCGGTCCTCTGATCGGCACGCCGCCTTGGGACGCATGGGGCTCGGGACGTATCGGGGGAGTCGTCCGGCGGCGCGCTGTTCGGCCTGGCGGTGGTTCCCGGAAGCGGCGGCCTCTACGACGTCGACGGCGCCACCACCACGCTGAACCTGCTCCACTGATCACCAAGCGATACTGATCACCCCGCGATCGGCGTCAGCGGGGCAAGCGCCTGGCGGGTCACCGAGGGTCCCCTGTTACCATCGCCCCGCATATGACGGTCCGTCAGATTTCCGGCCGCCACCGCACGGTGGTCGAGGTCCTGCGGGCCCGGGCCGAGGTCACGCCCGACCTCGAGGCGTACGTCGAGGTGACGGAGCCCGCCGCGGCGGGGGTGGTGCCCGCCGGTGCTGACGGCCGGCGCCGGCTCACCTTCGGCCAGTGGGACGCCGCCGCCGACGGCGTGGCCGGACTGTTCGCCGATCGAGGCGTGACCAAGGGCGACGTGGTGTGCCTCGTGCTCCCGTCCTCGATCGACTACGCCGTCTGCTACCAGGCGGCTGCCCGCCTGGGGGCGGTCACCTCCGGCATCAACAGCCGTCTGGGGCAAAGCGAGCGGCTGTCGGTCCTGGCCCGGCTGCGGCCGCGCCTCACCGTCGCCGACCCGGCGCCGGCCGAACCCCGGTCGCTCCCGCCCGAGGCCGGGGACGTGCTGTGGCGTCCCGAGCTGGCGGCGCCGCCGCCGCCGCCGCCGCCGTCGTCGTCGTCGTCGTCGTCGTCGTCGACAGCGGCCCCGCCGCTTCCTTCGTTGGACGCCATGGACCCGGTGTGCGTGGTGTGGACGAGCGGGTCGACGGGCGTGCCGAAGGGGGCGATCTTCGACCACGCCAACCCGCGCGCCGTGGCCGACGGGACCGATGTCCTGTCACGGCCGGGCGACCGGCGCCTGTCGCCGCTCCCTTTCCCCCACGTGGGCTACATGACGCGCCCCTGGGACGAGATCGCCCATGGCATCACGACCGTCGTCACGCCCCAGCCCTGGTCGGCGGGGACGGCCATCGCCCTCATGGCCCAAGAGCGGGTGACGGTGGGCCAGGGTGTCCCGACCCAGTGGGCGCTCGTGCTGGCCCATCCCGATCTCGACCGGGCCGACCTCTCCAGTCTGCGCATCGCCGGCACCGGCGCCGCTCGCGTCCCGGCCGAGCTGGTGCGCGCCATGCGGGCCCGCCTCGGCTGCGCGGTGGTGGTCCGGTACACCTCCACCGAGACGTCGCTCGGCACCGCCACCCTGCCCGGGGACCCCGTCGAGGTGGTGTGCAACACGGTGGGCCGGCCCGTCCCTGGCGTCGAGCTCTCCGTCGTGGGCGAGGACGGCTCGGCCCTGCCCCGTGGCGAAATCGGCCGGGTGCGGCTGCGCTCGGCTGCGACGATGCGTGGATATGTGGGCGACGGGGGCGGCGTCGACGCGTCGCTCACGGCCTCGGTGCTCGACGCCGCCGGTTGGGTGACGACCGGCGACCTGGGCCAGATCGATCCGGACGGCAATCTCCGTCTCGTGGGCCGGGTGGCGGAGCTGTACATCCGCGGCGGGTACAACGTGTACCCGGCCGAAGTCGAGGCGGTCCTGCGCCGGCACCCGGCCGTGGCGGACGCCGCTGTGGTAGGCGTCGAAGACCCCGTGCTCGGAGAGGTCGGGTCGGCCTTCGTCGTCCCGTCCGCTGACGGCAGCGGGCCGACGCTCGACGAGCTGCAGCGGTGGTGCCGGCTCGAGCTCGCCGACTACAAGGCCCCCGACCGCCTCGAACTGGTCCCGTCGCTCCCGCTCACGGCCATGGGCAAGGTCGACCTGCGCAGCCTACGGACCCGGGCGCAGGCGGGGTGTTCCCCGTCCCGGCCGTCGGCCCCGTGAGGCGCAGCGACCGGAGGATCTCGATGATGGGAGGACTCAGGTGACCGACACCACGAGCGGCGAGCGCCCGCCCCGACAGCACTGCATCACAGCCGGCGCCGAGCCGATCAAGCTGGGCTCGATGCTCTTCACCTTGGTGGAACCACACCGAGGCCAGGAGGTCGCCTACAACCGCTGGTACGAGCGCGACCACTTCTATTCCGGCTGCATGATCGGTCCCTACCAGTTCGCCGGGAAGCGCTTCGTCGCCACCGCTCGCTTGAAGGCCTTGCGCCACCCGGGTTCGGCGGCCGTCACCGGTGCGGACGGGCGGGGCAGCTATCTGGCGCTGTACTGGGTGCTCGAGGGCTACCACGACGTCTGGAACCGCTGGGCGGTCGACCAGGTGAAGGCGTTGCACAAGGCGGGCCGCATGTTCGCCGCTCGCGACCATGTCCACACGCTTCTGTACCGATACGCCTGGGAGCACTCCCGCCAGCCGGACGGCCTGCCCTCCGAGCTCGCCCTCGACCACCCCTCGGCCGGGCTCGTGGCGGTGTTCACCGACCGCGCCGACGACGTGAGTGCGGAGTCCTTCGAGGCCTGGTATCGCTCCGAGCACCTGCCGGCCCTGCTCCCCGGCACCGCGGCACGCCTGGTGGTGGCGGCGGACCCCCTGCCGCTCCTCGTCGACGCACCCGGGGACGTGCCCCGTACCGAAGCCGATGACCGCCGCCAGCTCACGCTGTGGTTCTTGGACGACGACCCGGCCACCGCCTGGGACGAGGTCGTGGCCGGACACGAGCGGGCCCTCGAGAAGTCGGGCATGGCGTCGGTCGTCGCCGCCATGGGCTTCATCCCGACCATCCCCGGCACCGACACCTATACCGACGAGCTCTGGGGGGACGGACAGTGACTATCCCGCCCGAAGCGCACCCGGCGCGGCGCTTCGAGGGCCATGTGGCCATCGTCACCGGCGCCGCATCGGGCATCGGGCGCGCCACCGCCATCCGTCTCGCCGTGGAGGGGGCTGCGGTGGCCTGCCTGGACGTGGCAGCCGAGGGCGTCGCCGAGACGGCGGGGGCGTTGGGCATCCTCGGTGCCAAGACCATGGTGGCCCGATGCGACGTGACCAAGGAGATCGAGGTCAAGCGGGCCGTGGCGCGGGTGGCCAATTCGCTCGGGCGGCCGGACGTGCTGTGCAACGTGGCCGGCGTGGGCACCTTCGTCCACACCACCGACATGACCCTCGAGCAGTGGGACCGCATCATCGGCGTGAACCTCACCGGGACCTTCCTCATGACCCGCGAGGTGCTGCCCCACATGATCGAGCCCAACCAGGGCAACATCGTGAACGTGGCGTCCACGGCTGGGCTGGTGGGATCGGCCTACTCGGCCGCCTACTGCGCCTCGAAGGGCGGCGTGGTCATGATGACGAAGGCACTGGCCATCGAGTACGCCGGCAGGGGCGTGCGCGTCAACGCCGTTGCTCCTGGCGGGGTCGAGACCCCGCTCATCGCCGACTTCGGCCTGCCACCCGGCGGGGATCCCAAGCAGTTCGAGCGCATCATGAGCGCCATGGGCATGTGCAAGCCCGAGCAGGTGGCCTCTGCCATCGCCTTTCTCGCTTCGGAGGAGTCCACGTACACCACGGGGGCGGTGCTGGCCGTGGACGGGGGCGTCACCGCCTGACCGAACTCCTTCACTGGCGGGCGATGGCGAACTGAGCGTCGGCCTGCGGGTCGAGGAAGGCCTCGCCGTCGACCTCCACCACCACCTGGTGGATGGTCCCCGTGAAGCGGAACGGCGCCCGGTATCGCCGGGTCACCGGCAACCCGTCGCTGTAGCCGCAGGTGAGGCCGGCCCCCGTCAGCGAGAAGCGCATGGGCGTGAAGCGGGCGATGGTGCCCTCGCCCACGGCCTCGTCGTCGACGAACAGCCGTCCCACGCCGGTGTGGTCGGCGGTCTTCGTGAACACGTAGGCCACCTCGTGGCGCCCCGGCCGCAACACGTGGTCGGAGCGGATGTGGTGCTCCTCGAGCGACACGTAGTTGTGGACGTAGGCCGGGGCCCCGTCCTCGACGTAGAACGCCCACCCGCCGAGGCCCGATCCTTGGGCCAGGAGCACCCCCTCGACGGCGGCTCCGGCCGGCACCTCGAGCTCGGCGCGGATCATGTGGTTGCGGTTTCGGACGTTGACGGCCGCCATCTCGGGCACCGCGGCGGCGTCGGGGCGGTACACGTAGCGGTTGCGCTCGGGGACGAGCCGGGGCTTGTCGAAGACGAACTCGGAGAAGGGCCGGTTGTCGAGCGGCAGCACCTGGTACCGCTCCGCCTCCTCCCACCACAGCGCCACCAGCTCCTCGAGCTTGTCGGGACGGCTCTCGGCCAGGTCGTGACACTCCGAGGCGTCCTCGTCCACGTGGTACAGCTCCCAGCGGTCCTCGTCGAAGGGGACGCTCGTGTCCTGGATCTGGTGGAACGTCACCGCCTTCCACCCGTCGCGGTAGATGGCCCGGCACCCGAACATCTCGTAGTACTGGGTTCGGTGCCTGGTGGGCGCCCCGGCGTCGTCGAGGCAGTAGGCGAACGACGTGCCCTCCACCGGGCGCTGGGTCACGCCGCCCAGCTCGGCGGGGGCATCGATCCCGAGGAGCTCGAGCACGGTGGGCACCACGTCGACGGTGTGCACGTAGTGGCGGCGCAGGTCGCCCGAAGCCCGCACACCGGCCGGCCACGACACGATGAGCGGGTCGGCCACGCCCCCCTCGTGGGTCTCACGCTTCCATCGCTTGAAGGGGGTGTTGCCCGCCACCGTCCATCCCCACGGGTAGTTGTTGTGGCACCACGGCCCGCCGATCTCGTCCAGCCGGACGAAGGCCTCCTCCACGGTCCTCGGCACCACGTTCCATTGCCGCACGTCGTTCAGCGACCCGAACGGCCCGCCTTCGGAGCTGGCACCGTTGTCGGACATGAGCAACAGCACCGTGTTGTCCAGCTCGCCGACATCGTCGAGGAACCGCACCAGCCTTCCGATCTGTTCGTCGGTGTGGGACAAGAACGCGGCGAAGGCCTCCATGTAGCGGGCGTACACGGCCTTGGCCATGTCGTCGAGGCTGTCCCAGGCCGGCACCCAGTCGGGCCGAGGCGAGAGCTCGGTGCCCGGCGGGAGCACGCCACTGTCCAGCTGGCGCGCCAGGGCGGCGTGGCGCCAGGCGTCCCAGCCGGCGTCGAACTGCCCGCGGTAGCGCTCGATCCACTCGGGAGGCGACTGGTGCGGGGCGTGGCAGGCCCCGGGGCAGAAGTAGAGGAAGAACGGCTTGGCGTCGTCGACGGCGCGCAGGTCCTTGACGCAGGCGACGGCCTGGTCGACCAGGTCCTCGGTGAGGTAGTACCCGTCCTCCCAGCTGCGCGGCGGATGGATCTGGTGGTTGTCGGAGATGAGGGCGGGCACCTGCTGATGCGTCTCGCCCTCCATGAACCCGTAGAAGCGTTCGAAACCGCGCCCGAGCGGCCAGCGACGGCGAGAGGCGGCCATGTGGCATTCGTCCTCGGGGGTGAGGTGCCATTTGCCAACGGCGAACGTGGCGTACCCGTGGGGAAGCAGCATCTCGGAGAGCAGCCCGTTGGCGAACGGGATCCGGGCGTCGTATCCGGGGAAACCGGAGGACAGCTCGATGATGCGCCCCATGCCGTTCGAATGGTGGTTCCGGCCGGTGAGCAGACAGGCACGGGTGGGGGAGCACAGCGCCGTGGTGTGGAAGTTGGTGAAGCGAAGGCCGCGCCCGGCCAGGGCGTCGATCGCCGGTGTCGAGATGTCCGAGCCGAAGCAGCCCAGCTGGGCGAAGCCGACGTCGTCGAGGAGCACGAACACGACGTTGGGGGACCCGGGACGGGCCCGCAACGGCTCCGGCCACCACGGTTCCGAGTCCTCGAAGTCCCGGCCGATGCGGCCCTCGAACACGTCGTCTCCCATGTCCCGCTCCTCCCACGAGGCCGCTGTCCCGGGTGACACCGGCGAGGCGAAGCCAGCCGGCGACCGGGCACAGCACTAGCACACGGCCGATGAGCGCCGGCGGGGACGACGCGCTAGCTTCGGATGGCGTGAAGGCGGGCGACAAGGTTCAGGACTTCGAGCTGCTCGACGAGAACGGCACGACCCGGCACCTCCAGGAATTCCTGGACAAGGGCCCGGTGGTGCTGTTCTTCTATCCGGCGGCCATGACGATGGGCTGCACCATCGAGAGCTGCCACTTCCGTGACTTGAAGGTCGAGTTCGAGGGTGCAGGCGCTCAGCGACTGGGGATCAGCGCCGACAAGGTCGAGAAGCAGAAGCAGTTCTCGGACAAGCACAGCTTCGATTACCCGTTGTTGTCCGACCCGGACAGGGTGGTGGCGAAGCTGTTCGGCGTGAACCGCGGCACCGGGCGGCTGCCCAACAAGCGGGCCACCTTCGTGATCGACTCCGACGGCACGGTGCTGGCCGCCATCACGAGCGAGATCAATATGAACAAGCACGCCGACAAGGCGCTGGAGGTCCTGCGGGGGCGCGCCGCCTAACCGGGCCCCTCCGCCTGGGGTGCACCGCTAACGGGGGACGAAGGGTTTTCCGGCGAGCTGCTCGCGCAGCTTGTACTTCAGGACCTTGTTGAGGGTCTGGTTGCGCGGCAGGGCTTGGACCACCTCGAGCTGTTCGGGGATCTTCTGGGTCATGAGCCCGGCCGCCCGCAGATGCCCGACCATCTCCTCGAAGGTGATGGGCGCCTGGCCCGACGCCGTCTCGACCACGGCGCAGACCCGCTCGCCCCGCTCGGGATCGGTGACACCCACGACCGCCACGTCGCCCACCTTGGGGTGCTCGTAGAGCAGGTCCTCGATCTCCTTGGCCGAGATGTTCTCCCCCTTACGGATGATGATGTCCTTGAGCCTGCCGGTGAGCACCACGTGGCCGTCGGCGCGGACGTGGCCGACGTCCCCGGTGCGGAAATAGCCGAGCTCGTCGAACGACTCGGTGGTGAGGACCGGGTCGGTGTAGCCCTTGCACACCATGGGGCCCCGCACCCGCACCTCCCCGTCCTCGCCGCCGGAGGCATCCGCGCCATCGAGGGTGACGATGCGCAGCTCGGCCCCGTACACGGGCCGGCCCACCGTGTGGGCGAGCTGCTCGTCGGTGTCACCGGGAGAGCCCATGGTGATCATGGGCACCTCGGTCATGCCGTATCCATGGGCCACCTTCACCCCGATCTCCCTGACCACCTCGTGGAAGACCTCGGGCGGCATGGGCGCCCCGCCGCCGGTCATGAGGCGCAGCGAGGGGATGATGCGCCGGCCCGGCTCCTTGCGCTGTTCCTTCAGGTAGGCCTGGTAGAAGGCGGTGCTGCCCCCGACCATGGTGGCGCCGTGGCGCCGGAAGACGGCGACGGCGACATCGGGCACGAAGGACTCGAGAATGGCGCTGGCGATGCCGTAGGCCAGCACCATCACCAGGTAGTCGGGGCCGGCGATGTGGGCGAAGGGGAAGGCGATCGACCCCACGTCGTCCTCGGACATCTCGACCGCCATGGCCAGGCCCCGTCCCCCGGTGATGAGGGTCAGGTCGCTGTGGCGCACGCCCTTGGGCTCGGAGGTGGTGCCCGACGTGTAGTAGATCCAGCGCACGTCGTCCACCGTCTCGGGCGCCGGTGGCGGCGGCAGGGCGCCGGGGTCCAGTTGCTGGAGGCGAACCTGCGCCGGGTCATCGGGCCGGAGCCGTCGGGCAAGGAACTGCGGGCCCTGTCCCGCG
>DMNK01000067.1:43671-43861 GCA_003453695.1 Acidimicrobiaceae bacterium
GGCGGCGGCAGGGCGCCGGGGTTGCCCTCGGGCAGCGAGTCGTAGGCGAGGTGCACCGCCGGGCGACGCTCGAGGTCGCCTGCGATGAGCCCGACCATGGCCTCGTAGTCGAAGCCCTTCCAGCTGCCCGGGACGAAGACGTGTTCGGCCGCCGTCTGGCGCAAGGCGAAGGAGACCTCGCGCTCTCTGT
>DMNK01000067.1:44065-44311 GCA_003453695.1 Acidimicrobiaceae bacterium
GATGTGGAGGATGGGGTTCTGCACGGCGCCCAGCCGGGCCAGCGCCATCGACAGCACCACGGTCTCGATGCGGCTGGGCAGCTGCCACGACACCGGAGTCCCGGGACCGATGCCGAGGGCGTGCAACCCGGCGGCCACGCGTTCGCAGCGGTCACGGAACCCGGCGAAGGTGACCACCCGGTCGGCTTCGTCGAGCAGCATGCGCCGATCCGGTGTCGCCGCCGCCCGCCGCTCCACGAGCTCCCA
>DMNK01000067.1:44518-44807 GCA_003453695.1 Acidimicrobiaceae bacterium
CGTGTCCGACGGCGCCCGCCGTTCCAAGATGTCCTGGGTCCGCAGTCGGACGAGCCCGTCACCCTCCTCGGCGTGGGTGAGGATATAGAAGCGTTCGGTGCGCACGGCCTCGAACACGGCCTCGGCCACCTGCGCCGCGTCGATACCGCCCTCCACAAGTCCACGCAGCACGGCCACCAGCTGCTCTGTGCCCGCCGCCTCTTCATCGGGGATCTGCGCCCACGACGGCCGGTTGCGGGCCGAGTCGGCGATGGCGGTGCGCACGAACCCCGGGCACAGCACCGACACG
>DMNK01000067.1:44974-46853 GCA_003453695.1 Acidimicrobiaceae bacterium
CCGGGCACAGCACCGACACGCCCACCGGGGACCCCATGGTGCGCAGGTCCTTGGCCAGCGTCTCCGAGATGGTGACCACGGCGTGCTTGGCGGCGTTGTAGGGGCCCATGAACGGTGGCGAGGCGAGGCCTGCCAGTGAGGCGGTGTTGACCACGTGCCCTTCCCCCCGGGCGACCATGTGGGGCACGAACACGCCTATCCCGTGGATGACCCCCCACAGGTTGACGCCCAGCACCCATCGCCAGTCGGCCTCGGGGACCTCCCACAGCGGACCGCCCGCGCCGACCCCGGCGTTGTTGTGGAGCAGGTGCACGGTGCCGAATCGTTCCAAGGCGGCGTCGCACAGCGTCTGCACCGAGGACCGCTCGGACACGTCGGTGGGCACGGCCAGCACCTCGGCCCCGGCCGCGGACAGCTCGTCGGCGGCGGCCTTGAGCGGTCCCTCCTCGATGTCGGCCACCACCAGCCGCATGCCCTCGGCGGCCGCTTTCCGGCTCACGGCGAGCCCGATGCCGCTCGCTGCCCCAGTCACCACGGCGACCTTGCCGCGCAGCTCCTCCATGACCCCTCCCGTCTAGGTGGGCGGCTCCGGGAAGTACTCGATGATCTTCTGGACCTGCCTGGCCCGCTCCTCCCCGGCGAATCGGGCCACCAGGTGCAGGGCCATGTCTATCCCGGCCGAGACCCCCGCCGCCGTGACGACGTCACCGTCGTCCACGACGCGCTGGTCGGAGCGCACCTCGACGTCGGTGCCGAGCCCGCCCAGCTGGTCGAGCGACGCCCAGTGGGTGGTGGCGGGCCGGCCGTCGAGCAACCCGGCGTCGGCCAGCACCAGCGCGCCCGTGCACACACTGGCGATCAGCGACACCTGGTCGGCTTCGTCGAGCAGCCATCGCCGGATGGTCATGTCACCGAGCTGCCGCCGGGTGCCCTCGCCGCCCGGGTAGAGCAGGACGTCGAGCGGCGGGTGGTCGTCCCAGGTGTGGTCGGCCAACACCCGAGCCCCTTTGGCGCAGGTGACCGGAGCGTGGCCCGGCGCCAGCGTGCACACCCGGGCGCCGTCGTCGGGGAAGAACCGGGCCCAGGAGGCGAGCACCTCCCACGGTCCCGCCCAGTCGAGCTCCTCGACGCCGTCGAAGAGGACGATCCCGATGCGCAGTCGCTTGCCCTCTCCTTCGCCGGCTCCGTGGCCTCCTTCTTCGCCGGCTCCTTCGCCGGCTCCTCCGCCTCCCTGGTCGACCTCGCCCGGCTCGTCAGCACCGAAGGCCGGCCCGACGATCTCGTGGTGCGCACCCGCCTCGGTCGGCTCGGCGACGTCGGTCGGCTCGGCCGCGTCGGTCGGCTCGGCGACGTCGGACGGCTCGGCGGCGTCGGACGGTTCGGTCCCGGCGGTCGCGTCCGGTCGCCCGGCGGCCTCGTCGTCGCCGGCCGCCCCCGCGTCGGGCGCGGGCCTGCGCCGGAAGCGCCCTAGGACAGCCGCTCCACGATCATGGCCATGCCCTGGCCTCCGCCCACGCACATCGACTCCAGCCCGAAGCGCTTGCCTTCGTCCTCGAGGGCGTTGAGCAAGGTGGTCATGATGCGCGCCCCGGTCATGCCGAACGGATGGCCGAGGGCGATCGACCCGCCCTTGACGTTGAGCTTCTCCCACGGAATGCCGAGATGGCGAGCAGACGGGATCACCTGGGCGGCGAAGGCCTCGTTGATCTCCACCAGGTCGATGTCGTCGATGGTCATCTTGGCCCGCCCGAGCGTCTGGCGGCAGGCCTCGATGGGACCCAGCCCCATGATCTCGGGGTCGATGGCGGACACCCCGCTGGCCACGATGCGCGCCAACGGCGTGATCCCGAGCTCGTTGGCCCTGGTGTCGGACATGACG
>DMNK01000067.1:47100-57330 GCA_003453695.1 Acidimicrobiaceae bacterium
GTCACCTTGCCGCCCTCGCGGAACGCCGGCTTCAAGCTGGCCAGCTTCTCCAAGGTGGTGTCGGGCCGGGGGCCGTCGTCGAGGCTGACCACCGTGCCGTCGGCGAGCGTCACCGGGAGGATCTCTCGCTCGAAGAAGCCGTTCTTCTGGGACTCGACGGCGCGGTTCTGGCTGAGCAGGGCGTACTCGTCCATCTCCTCCCTGCCCACCTTCTCGTACTCGGCCACGTTCTCGGCTGTCTGCCCCATGGCGATGTACACGTCGGGAAGGCCGGGGGGTGCCGTCCACGGCTCGGTCACCGCCGGTGCGCGCGCCGCGGTGCGAGCCTCGGAGTCGGCGAAGGCGGGGTTGTGCGGGCCGGTGTCGGACGCCCCGAACTGGAAGCGGCTCACCGTCTCCACCCCGGCGGCCACGAAGGCGTGTCCCTCGCCCGCCCAGATGGCATGCGCCGCCATGCGGATGGTCTGCAGCGACGACGAGCAGTAGCGGTTCACCGTCACGCCGGGCACGTCCATGCCGGCGAGCACCGCCGCCACCCTGGCCACGTTGTACCCGGCCTCTCCGGCAGGCTGTCCACAGCCCAGCATCACGTCCTCCACCTGGGTGGGGTCGAGCTGCGGGACCTTGGCGAGCACCTCCCGGATGACGTGGGCGGACAGGTCGTCGGGTCGGCAGCTCACGAGCGAGCCCTTCATGGCCCGCCCGATGGGGGTGCGTCCGGTGGCGACGATGACGGCGTCAGGCATCACTGCTCCTTCGGGTTCCGTCGAGCCAGTCCCGGGCACTTCCCGCTCGACGGTGGGATGCCCAGGTTGGCACAGATGACTACGCCGTCCCCACTTGGCGCCGGTCAGCGCCGGTCGGCCACGGCTCGCCACATGACGATGTGCGGCCCGATGCCGGGCGCCTCGAAGACGTCGCCGACTTCGCGAAATCCGGCACGGCGGTAGAAGGCGATGGCGGGCACCCGGGCGTTGCACCACACCACGCCGGCGCCTCGAGCGGCCGCCCGTTCGAGCAGGGCGCCAAGGACCGTGCCCCCGAGGCCGCGGCTGCGCCAGCCTTCGGCCGTCGCCATCCCGCGGATGCGCCACCAGCGCCCACCACGAGCGGCAGGGCCAACCTCGGCCGAAGCGACGAGCACCGCCGGTGGGCCCTCTTCGAAGACCGACCCCACCGCCACGACGACCTCGTCGTCGAACAGGTCGCCCGCGTCGGCATCGGCGCCGGAGGCACCCGGGACCAGCACCGCCACATGGGCGGCCTCGGGGTGGTCGTCCCCCGGGTAGACCGACTGGTCCAAGGGGAGCCCGGGCCGAAGGATGCGGGCCCGCAGCGGGCGGACGAGCTCCACCGGCACGGCCCGGACCGCCCCAGTGTCCTCCGCCACCACGAAGCGAGCGTAGCGATCAGATGGGCGCCTTCGGGGGCCGAACTGTAACGTGTTCCACATGGAGATCGGCTTCACCCAGGAGCAGGAGGCGCTGCGTCAGGAGCTGCGCACCTACTACAGCGAGCTGCTCACTCCCGAGGTCGAAAAGGAGCTCAGCCACAGCGGCGGCGTGGGGCCCACGGTCCGCCGCATCGTCAAGCAGATGGCCAGCGACGGATGGCTCGGCATCGGCTGGCCCCAGGAGTACGGCGGGCAGGGACGGTCCGCCATCGAGCAGTTCATCTTCTTCGACGAGTCGATGCGCTCGGGGGCCCCGGTGCCCATGCTCACCATCAACACGGTGGGGCCGACGATCATGAACTTCGGCAGCCAAGAGCAGAAAGCCTTCTTCCTGCCCAAGATCCTGGCGGGAGAGATCCACTTCTGCATCGGCTACACGGAGCCGGACGCCGGCACCGACCTGGCATCGCTCAAGACCACAGGAGCGGTGGACGGCGAGGAGCTCGTCATCAACGGCACCAAGGTGTTCACCAGCCTGGCCGGAGACGCCGACTACTGCTGGCTGGCCGTGCGCACCGATCCCGATGCCGCCAAGCACAAGGGCATCTCGATCGTCATCGTCCCCATGGACACCCCCGGCGTCCGGGTGGTGCCCATGCAGCTGATCGGCGAGCACAACATCAACTACACCTTCTGGGAGGACGTGCGCGTCCCGGTCTCCAACGTGGTGGGCGGACTGCACAACGGCTGGTCCCTCATCACCAACCAGCTCAACCACGAGCGGGTGACCCTGTGTTCACCGGGGATCATCGAACGGGCGCTCCAAGACGTGCGCCGGTGGGCCCAGGAGACGACGTTGCCCGACGGGCGCCGGGTGGTCGACCAGCAGTGGGTGCAGGTCCTTTTGGCCAAGGTGCACGCCAAGCTCGAGTTCCTGAAGCTCATCAACTGGAAGGTGGCGTGGACGGCGACCCAGGGGCACCTGGACGTGGCCGACGCCTCGAGCATCAAGGTGTTCGGCACCGAGTTCTACATGGAGGCGCTGCGTCTGCTCACCGAGGTCGTGGGCGAGGCGGGCACCCTGCAGCGAGGCTCGCCCGGCGCCGTGCTCAAGGGACGGCTGGAGAGCTACCAGCGCGGTCTCGTGATCCTCACCTTCGGCGGCGGTACCAACGAGATCCAACGCGACCTCATCGCCATCTTCGGCTTGGGCATGCCCCGGTCGCTGCGTTAAGGGAGAGCGACATGGACTTCGACCTGAGCGACGAACAACAGGAGATCCGCCAGCTCGCCGCCCGCATCTTCGGCGACCTGGCCGATCACGCCCAGCAGCGAGCGGT
Organism: Acidimicrobiaceae bacterium; assembly: GCA_003453695.1. Lineage (GTDB taxonomy): Bacteria > Actinomycetota > Acidimicrobiia > Acidimicrobiales > UBA8190 > UBA8190. The sequence continues at coordinate 49,834 of DMNK01000067.1, forward strand.
GGAGACGGCGGCCGCCGGGCTCGAGAAGGGCAGTGCTTCCGGCGACGGCGCCGGCAAAGGCGCCGCCGACCCCGATCCCCGCTTCGACCGGCGCCTGTGGTCGGCGCTGGCCGATGCCGGGCTTCTCGGCCTGGCCGTCCCCGAGGAGCACGGCGGGGCCGGCCTCGGGTTCTTGGAGCAGTGCGTCGTCGTCGAAGAAGCGGGCAAGGCGGCGGCGCCGGTGCCCCTCACCGCAGCCACCGTCCTCGGGATCCTGCCCCTCGTGCGCTTCGGCAGCGAGGAGTTGCGCAAGACCTGGCTGGCCCGGGCGGCGACCGGCGACGTCGTCGTCACCGCCGCGCTGGGCAGTCCGCTCGGCGACCCCCTCGCCGCACCGGCCACGGCGGTCACCTCCGCAGACGGCTGGCAGCTGCGCGGCACCTTGGCCGAGGTCCCGAGCGGCATGGCGGCCGACGCCGTGGTGGTGGCGGCCCGGGGCGAGCAAGGAACGGGGCTCTTCGTCGTCGACCCGGACGCCCCGGGCGTGAGCCGTTCGCGTCAACAGGCCACCGACGGACGGGTGGAGGCCGAGATCACCCTGGACGGGGTGCCGGTCGCCGCCGACGCCGTGGTGGTGGCCCCGGGACCGGCGGGCGACGCCGCCCATCTGTGGTGCGCCGAGCGGGCGCAGGCCGCCATGTGCGTCGAGATCGCCGGGGCCTGCCGGGCGGCGCTCGACCTCACCGCCACGTACACCTCGGAGCGGGAGCAGTTCGGCAAGGCGGTCGCCACCTTCCAGGCCGTGGGCCAGCGCGCCGCCGACGCCTACATCGACAGCGAAGCGGTCCGCCTCACGGCCTGGCAGGCGGTGTGGCGGCTCGACAACGAGCTGCCCGCCTCGGTCGAGACGGCCATCGCCAAGTTCTGGGCGGACGACGGTGCCCAGCGGGTGGTGCACGCCGCCCAGCACCTGCACGGGGGCGTCGGGGTCGACCGCGACTACCCGCTGCACCGTTACTACCTGCTCGTGAAGCACCTGGCGCCGACGATGGGCGGCACCACTTCGAGCCTGCTTCGTCTCGGCGGGATCCTGGCCGACACTCCCGCCTGAGCGAGGCCCCGCACGCCGGTGGCCCCCCCTCGGTGGAGGAGGCGGCTCAGAGCAGGAGCTCGGCCATCAGGCGCAGGGTGTCGACCCCTCCCGCCACCAGCAAGGTGGTGGCCGTCGAGTCCTGCCAGCGAGCCAGCTCGTCGGCGATCTTGTGGCGCGAGCCGATGAGCGCGATGTTCTCGACCATGGCCGTCGGCACGCAGGCTGCCGCTTCGTCCTTGCGGCCGTCGAGATAGAGGTCCTGGATCTTCTGGGCCTCGGCTCCGAATCCCATGCGCACGAACACGTCGAAGTGGAAGTTCATCTCCCGTGCTCCCATGCCTCCGATGTAGAGCGCCAGCATGGGACGGAAGGCGTCGGCGGCACGCTCCACGTCGTCGTCCACCACCACCGGGCAGAAGGCGATGACCTCGAAGTCGTCGGCGGTGCGCCGGGCGCCGGGCCGGGCGAAGCCCTCGGCCAGCGACGAGGTGAACTCGCCCATGTGGTCCGGCGAGAAGAAGATCGGGAACCAGCCGTCGGCGATCTCGGCCGCCAGCGCCACATTCTTCGGTCCCTCGGCCCCGAGCACGATGGGGATGTCGGGGCGCAAGGGGTGCACGATGGGCTTCAAGGGCTTGCCCAGCCCCGTTCCTCCCGGGTAGGGCAGGGGGTAGTGGGGCCCCTCGTTGGTGACGGGCGCCTGGCGCAACAGCACCTTGCGCACCACCGACACGTACTCGCGCGTGCGGGCCAGAGGCTTGGGGAAGCTCTGGCCGTACCAGCCCTCGACCACCTGCGGACCGGACACCCCGAGCCCGAGGACGAAGCGGCCGCCCGACAGATGGTCCAAGGTGAGCGCCGCCATGGCCATCGCCGTCGGCGTGCGGGCCGACAGCTGGCACAGGGCGGTGCCGAGGCGCACCCGGCTCGTGCGCGAGCCCAACCATGCCAGGGGAGTCAGGGCGTCAGAGCCGTACGCCTCGGCCGTCCACACCGAGTCGAAGCCAAGTCGCTCCGCCTCTTGGACTTGCTCGAGGGCACCGACGGGCGGTCCCGATCCCCAGTAGCCCAGCTGCAGGCCCAGCTTGAGTGCGCCCATGACCCCTCCTGCCCTCGGCCTCAGTCTGCTTTCTGCACGATCTCGTCGGCGAAGCGGGCCGAGGCGTCCAGCCGGGCCTGCAATTGCTTCTCCGGCGGGTCCGATGCGTCGACGCGGGCGGTCAGCCCCGGGGCGCACAGGAAGTCGGTCACCCCGTGCTCCTCCTCGAAGCGCCGGTACAGATCGATGTCGGGCCGCTCCCACAGCGACAGGAAGATGGCAAAGGGCTCGTGGCGCCGTCCCGCCCGGCGCCGGGCCTCGTCGAGGTGGCGCAGGTAGCCGGAGGCCTCTTCCTCCTTGTAGGCGCCTGCCGCGATCCAGCCGTCGCACAGCGTCGCCGCCCGCCGGAACGCCGGCGCCGAGTGGCCGCCCCCGTAGATGGGCACGGGCGCCGTCGGGCTCGGTTCCATCCGCATGGAGGGCACGTCGTAGTGGGCGCCGTGGTACTCCACCCAGCCTCCCGCCCACAGAGCCCGCAGGGCGGGGATCATGTCGTCGAGGCGCCGTCCCCTGGTGGCGAAGTCCTGGCCGGTGGCGTCGAACTCCTCCTTGGACCAGCCCACGCCCACCCCCAGGTTGAGCCGTCCACCGGTGAGCACGGCGGCGGTGCCCACCTGCTTGGCCACGGTGACGAGGTCGCGCGCCGGTGCGATGTACACGCCGGTCGTGAAGTGCAGGTTCGTGGTGACCGAGGCCAGGGAGCAGATGAAGGCGATGGGGTCGGGCCAGTGCGTGTCCGGGTCCCAGTGGTCGCCGAAGCCGGGCGCCCCGTCGTCGCGCGTGGAGTAGGTGTACCGGGAGGTGCGTTCACGGGGGAAGAACATGTGGTCGGACAGGTACACCCCGGCGTAGCCCTGGTCGTCGGCGGCGCGTGCCAGAGCCAGGCCCTGCTCGACAGGCAGGAAGGTGACGGCCTGATGGAAGCGCACCTCAGCGCCGCAGGCTGGGACCGGGCGTGAAGGCCACGGGAAGGTGCTTCACCCCGTTGATGAACGCCGACTGCAGCCGCTGCACCTCGCCGTCGGCGTGCATGTCGGGCAGCCGGTCGAGCAGGTGCTCGTACATGACCCGGATCTCCATGCGGGCCAGGTTGTGGCCCAGGCAGAAGTGGGGGCCGCCGCCGCCGAATGCCATGTGTGGATTGGGGTTACGGGTGATGTCGAAACGATCAGGGTCATCGAAGACGTCCTCGTCACGGTTGGCCGACACGTGGAAGAACACCACCTTCTGGTCCTCCTCGATGGCCTGGCCGTGCAGCTCGAACGGGGCGGTGCTCTGGCGACGGAAGTTCATGACCGGGCTCACGTATCGCAGCATCTCCTCGACGGCACCAGGCAGGAGCGACCGGTCGGCGAGCAGTTTCTGCCACTGTTCGGGGTTCTGGAAGAAGGCGTGCATGGCACCCGACATGAGGTTGCGGGTGGTCTCGTTTCCCGCCACCGTGAGCAGGAGGAAGAACAACTCGAGCTCGAGCTCGGACAGGTTCTCGCCGTCCACCTCGACCGAGGTGAGGACGCTCATCAGGTCCTCGTGCGGGTTGTCGCGCTTCTTGGCATAGAGCTCGGCTGCATAGGCGTACAGCTCCATGGCCGATTGCTGAGCGATCTCGGGGGTGATCTGGTACTCGGGGTCCTCCTGGCCGATCATCCGGTTCGACCAGTCGAACATGTTGTGCCGGTCCTCCTGGGGTACGCCCAGCAGGTCGGCGATGACGATGAGGGGCAGTTCGGCGGAGATGTCGGTGACGAAGTCGCACTCACCTTTCTCGATGACGGTGTCGATGATGTCGTCGGCCGTCTGGTGGATCTTCTCCTCGAGCTGGTTCACCATGCGGGGGGTGAAGCCCTTGTTCACGAGCCGCCGGTAACGGGTGTGCAGGGGCGGGTCCATGTTGAGCATCATGAGCCCCTGCTGGGCGAGCTGCTCCTCGTCGATCTCCCAGATGAACGTGGCCTTCTTGGCCGACGAGAAGTGCTCGTAGTCGCGGTTGACGGCCACGCAGTCGTCGTACTTGGTGACCGCCCAGAAGCCAGGGCCGCCTTCCTCTTCGTGCCAGAACACCGGTGCCTGGCGGCGCAGGGCGGCGAACCACTGGTGGGGGACGGACTCGACGAAGTTGCTCGAGTCGGTCAGGTCGATCTGCGCCAGGTCCACGGTTCCTCGTTTCGAGAACGTGTTTCAGTTCATGATAGGCCTGCCGCTCCGGGCCGACCAGGGTGGAGCGCGCTGACCAGGGGTGTCCCCGCGGCGCCCCTGCCTGGTGGTTGTCCCCGTCACCAGGGGTGCACTAGCCTCTAAAATAGAACAAGTTTCAGGTTTTGGCCGGGACCGGCGCCGTCGGCCCGGACCGACACGGGACGGACAGATGTTCCTGGAGGAGAGCCCCGAGCAGCAGGCCCTGCGCCTGGAATTGCGCGCCTACTACGGCGAGCTCTTGAGCGAGGACGTGAAGGCCAAGGTCGGCGACGCCGGAGAAGGCGGCGAGCTGTGGCGGGACGTGGTGCGCCGCATCGGCGCAGACGGATGGCTGGGGATCGGCTGGCCCAAGGAGTACGGAGGCCAGGGCCGCCCCGTCACCGACCAGTACATCTTCTTCGACGAGACCCGCCGAGCGGGGGCGCCGTTCCCGTTCGTCACCGTCAACACGGTGGGCCCGACGATCATGCGATACGGGACCGACGAGCAGAAGACGTTCTTCCTTCCCGGCATCCTCTCCGGCGATGTCAACTTCGCCATCGGCTACACCGAGCCCGAGGCCGGCACCGACCTGGCGTCGCTGCGCACCCGTGCCGTGCGCGACGGCGACGAGTACGTCGTGAACGGCGCCAAGGTGTTCACGAGCGGCGCCGACATGGCCGACTACGTCTGGCTGGCGGTACGCACCGATCCTGACGCCCCCAAGCACAAAGGCATCTCGATCCTGTGCGTACCCACCACCACCCCCGGCTTCTCGTGGAGCCCCATCAAGACGGTGGGCGACGCCACCACCACCGCCACCTATTACAGCGACGTGCGCGTGCCGGTGGGCAACCGGGTGGGGGAGGAGAACGCCGGCTGGCGCATGATCACCACCCAGCTCAACCACGAACGCGTCGGCCTGGCCGCATGGAGCGGGCTGGCCGGCCTGCTGTGCGACGAGGTGGGCCGGTGGGCGGCGGTGACCCCCGCCGTGGTCGGCGATCCCGACGCCGGCACGGTGCTGAGCCGGCCCTGGGTGCGCGCCGAGCTGGCCAGGTGCCGGGCCGAGGTCGAGGCCATGCGGCTGCTCAATTGGCGCATGGCCTGTGCCATGGACGGCGGAGAGCTCTCGGCGGGCGACTCCTCGGCGGTGAAGGTGTTCGGTGTGGAGCGCAGCATCGACGTGTACCGGCGACTTCTCGGCATCGTGGGGGTGGCCGGATATCTGGCGCCCGGCTCTCCGGGTGCGCTGCTCGGCGGGCGCCTGGAGCGCTCGGCGCGCGGCGCCCAGATCAACACCTTCGGCGGTGGGGTCAACGAGGTCCAGCGTGAGATCGTGGCCATGGCCGCCCTGGGCATGACAAGGGGGAAGCGATGACCGCCACCCGTTCCTTCGCCGACGCCCTGGCCGCCTTCGAAGGCCGGCCTGCCGGCGCCGGGGTCGAGGCCCCCGATCCGGTCAACCAGCCCATGATCCGCCACTGGGTCGAGGCCATGGGCGACGAGAACCCGGTGTACGTGGACGACGCCGCAGCCCGGCGCGCCGGGTTCTCGGGCGTGGTGGCCCCGGCCACGATGCTGCAGGCGTGGACCATGCGCGGCTACCGGCGATCGCTGGAGATCGAACGGTCCCGCCGGGACGAGGCCGGTGGGGAGCAGGCCGGCGCGGAGCAGGCCGGCGGAGGGCAGGCCGGCGCGGGGCAGCCCTGCGCCGAGCAGGAACCCGACGCTCTGGAGGAGCTGTTCGCACTGCTCGACGCCCAGGGTTTCACCTCGGTGGTAGCCACCGACTGCGAGCAGGACTACCGCCGCCCTCTCGTGCTCGGCGACCGCCTGCGGGCGACGAGCGTCATCGAGACGGTGTCGCCCGAGAAGCGCACCGCCCTCGGTGCGGGCCACTTCGTCACGACCCGTACCGATTACACCGACCAGGCCGGTGCGGTCGTCGCTGTCATGCGCTTTCGCATCCTGCGCTTCCGGCCGAACGAGATGGTGCCGGTGGACAACCCCGAACGTCAGCGCCCGCTCCGCCCCCGTCCCGCCATCACCCGGGACACCGCCTTCTTCTTCGAAGGGGCCAAGACAGGGAAGCTCTTGGCCCAGCGCTGCTCGAACTGCGGGCGTCTGCGCCACCCTCCCGCCCCGTCGTGCCGGTGGTGCCGCTCGCTCGAATGGGAACCCCAGGAGCTGTCGGGGCGAGGCACGCTCTTCAGCTACGTGGTCGTCCACCACCCCCAGGTGCCCGCCTTCGACTACCCGCTCGTGGTCGGCGTCGCCGAGTTGGAGGAGGGCACCCGGTTGGTCGCCGACGTGGTCGGTGTCGACCCCGGCGACGTGCACATCGGCATGCCCATCGACACGGAGCTGCTGCCCGTCGACCCCGAGCTGACGCTGCCCGTGTTCAAGCCCCGGACGGCACGGCCCCCTCGAGGGGAGCGCGCCTGATGGACTTCACCTTCTCCGACGAGCAGCTCGCTGTGTCCGAGGCCGCCGCCGGCATCTTCGGCGGCATGGCCGGCACCGAGCGGGTGGCGGCGGTGGAGCAGAGCGTGGAGCGCGTCGACGAGGAACTGTGGGCCGAGCTGGCCAAGGCGCACCTGCTCGGGTTGGTGGTGCCGGCGTCGCAGGGAGGTGCCGGCCTGGGGTTGACCGAGGCCTGCCTGGTGCTCGAGCAGCAAGGCCGGTACGTCGCTCCCGTGCCGTTGTGGGCGACCACGGTCCTCGGTGCCCTGCCCCTGGCGCGCTTCGGGAGCGAGACGCAACAGCAGAGGTTGCTGCCCGAACTGTGTGAGGGGACGGTGCGCATGAGCGCGGCGCTCACCGAGGTCGCCTCCAACCCGCGTCAGCGACCCGCCGCCACGGCTACCCACGAAGGTGGCGGAGGATGGCGGCTCACCGGACAGCTGCGCGCCGTCCCTCAGGCCCACCTGGCGGATCGGATCCTGGTCCCGGCGCACTGCCCGTCGCTGGCCGGGGGCGTGATGGTCGCCATCGTGGACCCGTCTTCGCCTGGGGTCGTCCTCGAGCCCGCCCTCACCACCGACCGTCAGGTCCATCCCCACGTCGAGCTGGACGGGCTGCACATCGGCCCCGACGAGGTCATCGCCCCGCCCGAAGGCGGGGCGGCCGTGGTCTCCTTCATGGTCGA
>DMNK01000069.1:0-19804 GCA_003453695.1 Acidimicrobiaceae bacterium
CTGTTCTGCTATCCCGGGGGGCAAGAGGACAGCGGCCAGGAACCACCTCGGCCGCACCCCGGCGACGGCGACGTCATTGGCGTTGACGACGACCGCGTGGTGGCCGGCGGCGCGGCCGGTCAGGGTGATGGGATCGGTGGTAGCGACGAGCACGCCGCCGGGGAGTGCCAGGGCGCAGGCGTCCTCTCCCACCGCCGGACCGATGAGCACCTCGACGGGCAAAGCGTTGGAGTTCCCGAGCAGACGAGCCAGGAGTTCCACGGGCAGCTTCCCTGCGGGGAGCGCGGTTGTATCCATACCGTCATGATGGCCCCTGCGCTGGGAGACTTGCCTGTCCACGGACGGCCCGGAACCCGGCCGAACTCGCAGCGGGCTCGATCATCACTCCCGCCACGCCGCGCTTTGGGTACTCCCGGCGGGTCTGCCGTCATTCTGCTCGCGCGTTCTGTCGCGAACCCAGGTCACGCGAGATCGCCGATTATGAGCGCCAATCAGCCAGGAGCCTTTGAACCTTGTTCTCGCTATTCTGTCGCTGAACGCGGAGGGCACGCGCGATACCGTTCGGATTGGGGAGAGCGGTTGACCGATCGCAAGCGGCACGTTGCGGGCGGTCGGTCCTACGCCTCTGAGCTGTCGTCCTCGTCCTCAGGGTAGGGCGTGCCGTCCTCTCGCAGCATGGGCTTGTAGGGCTCCCATCCCATGTGCTCATGGAGCGCCCTCTTGGCATCGTTGTAGCTGGTCGCCTCCGTCTCCCAGATCTTCACTGCACCCTCGCCCTCGGTGAGACGGCGGGCGTCCTGGTTGTCCGAGGCGAAGAACGAGTGAGTTAGGTCGGGTCCTTCCCAAAGCTCCCAGCGCCGCATCCGCTCAGCTTTGCACCCCGTAACACACCGCTCGGGATTGCCGGATCCGGGAGAGGCTGACCGCGGCGACTGCGACCGAGATCACGCTGGAGACCGTCGATCTCGGTCGGCCTCAGGACCACGGTGGGTGGCTTACCTCAAAGACGGTCTGAGTCGAGTCTCAAGCGCGCTGGCCAAAAGCCTCTCGAAATCAGCGTGAGGTTACGAATAGCCGTAGTCGCCCCGCCTGAGGTCTCAAGCTGGGCGTCGCGGGGCACCCTGACCGCGAATCACAGTGATGTAGTACGCTTTTGGCACTCTCGGCTCGCGAGTGCTAGCCGGTGAGAGAGGTGATCAACGATGAAGGTGACGATGCACGAGTGGGACTGCGGGACCTGGAACTGCCGGGGCGTTCTCTACACGGCCATGGCCCGACCAGCCGACGACGAGGTTGTGCGCTGCCAGCCGCGGCCGGGCGCCGCACTGGCCACGAGCTGCGGATCGCCCATGCGCTTCGACGCTGGGCAGGAGCGGTTCCTGCCTTGCCCAGATGCCACCTCGCGCCATGTCCGCCGGTCAAGCCTCAACGGCGTCGAGACGGCCATCGACGAACTGCAGCGCTATCTCAACGGTGCTGACAACGCAAATGAGCGCTTCAACACGACGGCGATCACGGCGGTTCAGGCGCGTGTGAACGATTACCTGACCGACTTGACTGGCACCGACCTGCCGTCGTGCACCTATCTGGCAACCGTGGACCAGCCATGGGCACATGCCGATCGGCTCGTCCAGGCGATAGGGAATGCCCGACTAGAGATCCAACGAGCACGAGGGAAGGAGCTGAGTGCCAGTTAGTCGGATACCACAACGGGAAATGGATGATTGCGCCATCTGCTCAGTCGCGATGGTGTTGGGGTACCCATATGAGCAGGTTCAGTCAGATCGCCGAGAACGCTATGGGTACTTCGACGATCGTACTTCCTGGTGGGAACATTACGTGGAAGATGAGGGTCGTACCTCCGAGTACCGGTCCCTCGACCAGCTGAACACCGTCCTTCATGGTGATGGAACCGTGTTGGGCCTGCTCGTCATGCACAACCGGGACTTGGAGAAGTCGCACGTTGTCGTCGTTGATGAGTGGGGTGTTGTTGACCCGGCAGACGGATCTCCCGACCATGCCCCGCTTGACCATTATGCGCTGCTCAGGAGGACGCAGGGTTTTGTGTTCGATGACGACTTTCTGGCCGTCACCTCGAGCCCGGTGGGCTGAAGGTCGCGTGGAGTGCATGGCATCCCCGCTCATCGCTCTGGCAGCAAATGACCCTGCGAGTGTCGGTCTGCCAAGAGCACACGACGTCCTGATCTGAGCGGATCAGACGCATCCCTTGGCTGGGGGCCGACAAGCGCGTAACGACGGTGGTGCGTGTTCAAGTCGTTGGCCTGACAGCGCCAGATCGCTCTCCCAGTAGAGCGCAGCGGGACCGGGCAGCCGTGGCGGGAATGGGTCCCTCCGCTGCGGCAGAATGAGCCCGTGTCCTTCTTCGACGACGCACCCCCACCACAGCAGCCGCAGATGCAAGAGCCCCGCCGTGAGCCCTGGCGAGGGACCGCCGAGGACACCCTCGGAATCCCCGTCCCATTCGCCGACGTCCTGGCCCGAAGCGAAGAGGTCGCGGTACTCGTAAGCGGGATCGTCGCCTTCCCCGCCGGGTTCTCGCTCAGCATTGTCCTACTCAGCCGCCTCAACCCTCCTCCCCAGCCCTTTGCTCCGTTCGTTCATCGCTACCCGGGCATGCCCGAAGTGCGTGGACCGTTTCGTTTCGGTCTCGGCTTTGCCGACGGCGCGAAGCTCTTTGCCGAGCGGGGTCCCTGGCCGCTCATGGCGCAGGGCCAGTACACCCTGAGGCCCCAAGGCGGTGGAGGAGGTGGGAGAAGCTGGCGGCAGGGCTTCTTCTGCCAGCCGCTTCCCCCACCTGGTGCCCTCCAGCTTGTCTGTGAGTGGCCAGCGTATGACATCCCTGAATCGCGCCTGGAGGTCGACGCCAAGGTCATCCTCGACGCCGCCGACAGGGCCAGACCCATCTGGCCCGAGGACAAAGGACTGCCTGAACCTCCTGATCGTCCGCCACCACCAGGCGTCATCAGTAGCTCGTTGTCGGGCAGCGCCACTGCGGTAGCGAGGGCCCCAGGAGAGCCCCAAGCACGTCCACCAACCGGTCCTTGACTAACACGACTTTGAGTTCAGGAACGCGGTCGTGGAGAGCCTGACAGATTGATCTCTCTGCACCTGGTCTCATCGGTGGCGATACATCGCATCAGCACGCGCAGATCGACGTTGTGGCATCCTCGCATCAGCATTTGGGAGCCCATAGCCAGCGGTGGGGCCGGCGAGTTCCAACGGGCGCCAATATCAAGCGCACGACCAATCGAGAAATCAGGCAATCTTTTGCCTAGTCCACCTCGATGCATCGCGGCCGTTACCGGGCGGCCCTTGGTCCTTGGATTGACCGTCGTTTACCCGGTCAGGCTTGTAATCAGCGGCACGAATCCGTCAGAAAATGAGGGATTGGCCCCCTCAGAGGCCACGACAAAACCATTGTCGAGAGTCTCGCACCCGCTTGCGTGGTACCAGAGGTCGACATCACTGTGGGCCGTATACGCGAGCACGACTACGTCGACGAGGTCAAAATCCACAGGGCAGCTGGTCGCACCGGTCCCTGTGGAGCCGAGGCGGATGGCGTTCACGGCTTGAGCAAGGCGACCGGCGTTGGTTGCCGAAAGGTCGACCGAATCAGCGAGGTCCGCTCTCTGGGGACTGCTGGTCAGGCCCGATCGCGAGCCGTAGAGGCAGACAAGGCCCGCGACCGGGTCTGCGGCCGGAAGCATCTGCGACATGATCGAGTTAGACACATTGGAGACGTCCACAACTCCACCAAGCTGTGTTGGACAACCACCAGCCAGCGTTACTCGGACCCGTGGGCCATCGGTGAGATCTGGTGCGGGGGTGGTGGTGATCCAGACGTCGATGCCGTCAGCTCGCAGCACCGACCGGTCCGGTCCGTCGGCGGTGACGCCCAGTTCGAGCTGGGCGTCCAGGTAGGCGTCGGTGGGACTTGCCGAGAACGCCGACCCTGCGAAGCTGCCCTCGGGGCCGCCGCCCTCGGCGCTTCCGCTCGAGGCCAAGCCCTGGGGGGGATGGGAGCCGAGCCAGCCCAAGGTGGCGGCCATCGACATGGGCACGTTCCACAGACCCATCACGTCGATCACGTGGTCTGAGGACGGAGCGCCCGTGACCGGTCCCGACAACGTCTCGGGTGGCCCGCCGCCTCGCCCGACGGCATCAGGAGGGATGGGGGTCTCCTTGAACAGCTCCTGGGCCTCGGCGACAGCCTGGCGGTAGTGGGGATCCTCCAATGACCGAGCCGTGGTCGGAGAGGTCATCGAGTCTGGTAGGAGGGTACCTTGGCGCGACGTAATGCCCACGGTGCTCGCCGTCTCGGTGGAACAGGCTCCAAGCCCGACGGCGAAGGCCAACCCGAGGCAAACCGGCACGAGGCGCACCTTGGACGACACTGCCACGGCCCTTTAGTGGTCCGCTGGGAGCCAAATCAACCGCTGGGTCGGTGGGCACCGACATTCCGGGAGGGACACGGATGGCCAAAGGCGCCTCAAGGCCCGTGATGATGCGCTCGGAGACATCGGGCATCATGAGTGGGTGGCGTCAGGATGGATGGCCCAGACAGCGGACGGTCGGCGCGCAACCGGACTGCTTAAACGGTGGCGGAGGAAGCGTCGCTGGAACGCCAACCGCCGGGCAGCCACGTGTTCGTTCTGCGGAAAGCGGCAGGCCGAGGTCGCCAAGATCATCGCCGGTCCCCGAGGCGTCTACATCTGCAACGAGTGCATAGCCCTGTGTAATGACATCCTCGCGGAGAATCTGGCACCGCCGCCCAAGGAAAGGCGATCACCGGCCGAGTGACGCTGGAGGCCACCGGAACGGTCAGACGGATGGACGGCCGAGATTATTTGTCTGCCTCTGCAGCCCTCTAGCCCACCTCGAGACAAAAGGTGCATCTGCAACGGCCTCCGGCGCAGATCGATCCATACGCGCTGACCGCTGAAGACCATGACAGCCCGTCCGAGGCGAGCAGATCGACGGATCTCGCGCCCCGGAGAGACGTGGAGTCGTCCATAACGCCCGTGCCGAATGTCAGCGGAATTCGGGTGGGTCAGGTGCGAGGAAGTGGCCGTCACCGAGGCAAGGCAAGCCTCCGACCAAGGGCGGCGGCAGCTTCCTTGTCCCGTTCGGGTAGGACATGACTGTAGACACGCAACGTGATGCTCGCGTCGGCGTGTCCCAGTCGGCCGGCGACGGTGCGCACGTCATGACCCTGCGCGATCAGCTCGGTCGCAGAGAAGTGGCGCAGGGCATGTAGATGAGTGCTTATGCCGAGCTTCTTGACCACAGCTGCCATGAACTTTGTGACTATCTCGGGACGAATGGGCTCAGCCCCTACGGGTGATCGGCTGAACATAAACGCATCTGGCCGCACCTCGAGTTCCAGGTCTGCGGCCAATCGTTCGACCTCGTGGCGGTGTCGCCGCAATAACTCAAGTCCGACTTCATCGAGACTCAGGCGTCGGACCTGGTGTCTCTTTGTCGCCTTCTCACCCCAGATGCCGCCTTGCAACTCGTAGACGGAGCGGGCGATGGTCAAGACGCCAGCATTCCAGTCCAGATCCGACCAGCGAAGGGCACAGAGTTCTCCTCGCCGAGCCCCGGTGAGTGCCCCAACGAAAAGCAATGCGGCAATCGTCGGTTCCTTCTGATCCGCTGCAGCGATGATTGCTCGGACCTGTTGCACATCAGGAGCTTGGATTTGCTCGGCATGGACAGCTGGTGGCCGAGCCTTACGGGCGACGTTGGTTGTGACCAAGTCCCATCGCTCACCCTGGCTCAGCATGGCGCCGATCACCGTATGGAGGCGTCGGACCGTTAATGGCTTGTTTCCTTTGGCGGTCATCGTGCCGTAGAGCTGATCGAGGTGACGCGCCGTAAGTCGTGAGAGGCGGATTCTTCCGAGTTCAGGACGGATCACTGATTCAGCGAGCTGGCGATACTTCCTCATGGTCGTCGGGGAGTGACCGATCGACTCGCAATGTTCGAGCCACATATCTAGAAGGTTGGCGACCGTTTCGGTTCCGGGCCTGGCCTTGCCAGCCTCTACTTCGGACACAAGCTTGGCTAGCTCGCGATCCGCTAGACGTTGTCCAGCACCTTTCCTGCGCTCGTCAGCGCGAACGGTTCGGGTGATCTGAATGGGTGTGCCATTAGGTCGACGACCCGCGTAGACGCGTAGCTTCCACACGCCAGGGGAGATTTCGGTCTTCGAACCTCTCACACCAAGACTGTAGTCCAGGGTGTAGTCCGGAATTCGGGCCGCCGATGGGAGGCACAGGTCTCCTTGACCAAAGTTCCTGGTCAGAAGTGCGGAGGGAGGGGGATTCGAACCCCCGGGCCTTGTGGGCCAAGGCTTTTCAAGAGCCTCGCATTCGTCCGCTCTGCCATCCCTCCCGGATGGGAGCCAGGGTAGCGCTCACCTCTCGCGGATCTGGGAGCGCAGCCCTGCCATCCATTGCTCGGCGTCGCGCCACGCCGCATCGGCCTCTCGGCGAAGGTGGTCCCCCCTGCTGCCGGCGGCGGGGTAGGACCCGAGGAACTTCACCCCTGCCTGCTCGGCGTGCAGCACCCGCAGGCAGTCAGCCACCACCTCGTCGGCGATGTGGCCCTGCAGGTCGATGAGAAAGCAGTAGTCCCCGAGGCCGCGCTTGGTGGGTCGTGACTCGAGCTTTGTCAGGTTGATGCTTCGGGCCGAGAACTCGCTCAAGATGGCGTGCAAGCTCCCCGGGTGGTCCTCTCGCTGGAAGCACACGATGCTTGTCTTGTCGTGCCCCGTCGGGGCCGGCACCCCCGAGGCGGCCACCGCCACGAAGCGAGTCTGGTTGTCCGGATGGTCCTCCACCGCCGAGGCCAGGATGTCCAGGCCGTAGAGCTCGGCGGCCAGACGGGGGGCCAGCGCGGCGCTGTCTCGGCGCTTGTCCTCCCCGAGCAGCCGCGCCGCCTCGGCCGTCGAGTTGGTGGGGACGACCTCGACGCCGGGCAGGTGCTCGGCCAGGTAGCGGCGGCACTGGGCGCTGGCGTGGGGGAAGGAGAGCACCCGCTTGACGTCCCCCAGCGTCGTGCCCGGGATCGCCATGAGGTTCATATGGACGTCGAGGACGACCTCGCGCTGGATGAGCAGCTCCACCTCGAAGACCAGGCTGTCGACGGTGGCGTTCACCGTCCCCTCGATGGAGTTCTCGATGGGCACGAAGCCGAGGTCGGCTTGGCCGGTGCACACGGCCTCGACCACCTCGGCCAGGGTCGGCAGGGGCAGGACCTCGGCCTCGGCGAAGTCCGGCTGGGTGAACAGCGCCTCCTCGTTGAAGGTTCCCGCCGGCCCGAGAAACGCGATGGTCCGCCCCGGGGTCGCAGGCGGTGACATGGCCGGGCAGGATAGTTGCGCCATGGACGAACCCGCCCTCCGTCAGCTGCTGGACGACGTGCGCAGCGGTGCCGTCCATCCCGATGACGCCGTGCGGCGGCTGCGGCGGCTTCCCTTCGTCGAGCTGGGCTTCGCTCGGGTCGACCACCACCGGGCCTTGCGCCAGGGGATGGGCGAAGCGGTCTACGCCCCGGGCAAGACCCCCGAGCAGTGTGCCGCCATCGTGGCCGAGCTGTTGTCCGAACCGGGTGGCCCCGTGGTGCTCACCCGGGCCGGCTCCGACCACCTGGCCGCGGTGCTGGCGCGCTCGCCGGACGGGACCGTCACCGACACCGGCGCCCACTGTGTCGTGGCGTGGCGGGAGGCGCCGCCCCGGCCGGGGCGGGTGCTCCTCCTGACTGCCGGCACGTCGGATCTGCCTGTGGCAGAGGAGTGCCGGGCCGTGCTGGTCGCCTACGGGGTGCATCCCACCCTCGTGTCCGACTGCGGCGTGGCCGGCGTGCACCGGCTGCTGGCATCCTTCGACGAGCTGGTCGACGCCGACGCGGTCGTGGTGGTGGCCGGGATGGAAGGGGCGTTGGCCAGCCTGGTGGCAGGAGTGACCCCTGCGCCGGTGGTGGCGGTGCCGACCTCAGCCGGCTACGGGGCCGGGCTCGAGGGTGTCACCGCACTGTTGGCCATGCATGCAAGCTGCGCCGCCGGGCTCACGGTGGTGGGTATCGACAACGGGTTCGGTGCCGCCTGCGCCGTCACCCGTCTCCTCCCGTGACCGAGACGGCGCCTCGCACCACCGCCTGGTTCCACTGTTTCGCCGGGATCGCCGGCGACATGGCGCTCGCCAGCTTGCTCGACGCCGGTGCCGATCTGGCCGAGGTGAGAGGCATCCTCGAGCGCCTTCCCCTCAGCGGGTGGCGCCTCGAGGTCGAGTCAGTGTTGCGCGCCGGGCTGGGAGCCACTCGAGCCGTGGTGGTGGTCAGCGACGACGTCGTGGTGCGTACCTACATGCACATCGTTGCCCTGGTGGAAGAGGCGCGGCTGCCTCCTCGGGTGGCCAGTCGCTCGCTCGCCACCTTCGCAGCCCTGGCCGGGGTCGAGGGGGAGCTGCATCGACGTCCGCCTGAGCGCGTGCACTTCCACGAGGTGGGGGGGCACGACACCTTGGTCGACGTGGTGGGCACCGCTGCCGCTCTCGAGGTCCTGGACGTCGACGAGGTGTTGTCGTCCCCGGTGGCGACCGGCACGGGCACGATTCGCAGCGCGCATGGCTTGCTCCCCAATCCCTCGCCGGCGGTGGTGCGCCTCCTGCGCGGTGCGCCCACCTACGGGCGGGATGTGGCGGTGGAGCTGACCACCCCCACCGGCGCCGCCCTGCTGTCCGCCCTGGCCTCCGGCTTCGGCCCCCTGCCCCCCATGCGCGTCGATTCGACCGGCTTCGGCGCCGGAACCCGCGATCTCGAGGGCCTGCCCAACTGCACCCAGGTGGTCGTGGGCGAAGCGCTGCCCGAAGAGGTCCAGCCCGGCCATCCGCTCGTGGTCCTCGAGACCAACGTCGACGACGCCACGGGTGAGACGCTGGCGCACGCCCTGGAGGTACTGCTCAGCGCCGGTGCTCTCGACGCCTGGATCACCCCGGTGCTCATGAAGAAGGGACGGCCCGGCCACACCGTGAGCGCCCTGGTCGACGTCGCTCTCGTCGAGTCGGTTCGTCACGCGCTTCGGTCGGAGACCGGCTCTCTCGGCGTGCGCAGCTGGCCGGTGGAGCGCTGGGCGGCGCGCCGCGAGTTCGACACGGTCATCGTGGACGGGATGCCGGTGCGGGTGAAGATCGGTCCGGGCCGGGTGAAGGCCGAGCATGCCGACGCGGCGAGGGTGGCGGCGCGCAGCGGTCGCCCCTTGCGTGAGGTCATCTCCGACGCCGAGGGTCAGTGGCGCCTCCTGAAAGGGCGCCAGCCGGACCCCGAAGACCGCTTCCCGCCGCGGCCGGACGGGCCCGAGCCGGCCTAGCCACTGCGTCCGCCCGAGGCACCCGGGCGGTACCGTGGGACCTGATGGCGTCGCCACCGGAGTCCGACGAGCCGCCTCGGGATCCCGAAGCGTGGAGCGACGAGCAGTGGCTCGCCTGGTTGGTCGACACCGACACCCTCGAAGCCGAGGAAGCCGCGTCAGACCGACGCGTGGTGGCCCGGTGGCGCGACCGGCCCAGCAGCCAGGTGCTGGGCGCGGCGATGCTCGGGCTGCATGACGCCATCTACGGCCGGCCCGACGACGAGGTGGTGATCGTCGAGGACTCCTCCGGCGACCCGCCCGGGGACGAGGACGCGCCCGTCGTGCACCTGGATCCCGACCGACCCGAACGCTCGGAGGTGGTGGTGCGCCGGCGGCGGGGCAGCAGGAGCCCCCGAGGCAGTGGCTGAACCAGGCGGAGGCGGCCCGGCGTCCCACGGGGGCGGCGGGGCCGGCGTGCACGACATGTTCGCCTACGACGAGGGCCTCACCGACCTCGTCATCGACTATTGCCGTCGGCGGCTCGGCCTCGATCCCGTTCCGCTCGACTTCGGCGGGGCCACCAAGGCATCGCTCGAAGGGGTCCTGGAGGGGATGATCCGGCCCGGCGGCCGCCCGCCCGAGGAGGTGCTGGAGGTGTTCGCCGACGAGCTGGCCACGGCGGTGATCTCCTGTGACAGCCCGCGCTTTCTCTCCTTCATCCCCGCTGCGCCCACCAAGGCCTCGCTGCTGTTCGACATGGTCGTCTCTTGCTCGTCGCTCCAGGGCACGTCGTGGCTGGAGGCGGCCGGAGCGGTGGCGGCCGAGAACCAGGCCCTCGACGTCCTGGCCCAGCTGGCCGGGCTACCCGAGGGCGCCGGCGGCTGCTTCGTGTCGGGCGGGTCGATCGCCAATCTCTCTGCCCTGGTGGTGGCCCGCGACACGTCGCCGTGGGCGCGCAGCGCTTCCCCCGCCCGTCCCCGCGTGGCGGTCGGGGCGGAGTCGCACTCGTCGGTGGCACGGGCGCTGTCGATCATCGGGGCCACCCCGCTCGTGGTCCCGTCCCTCGATCACCGGCTCACCGGGGCGGCGCTCGGCCGTGCCCTCGAAGCCGAGGACGACACGAGCGACGTGGTGGCGGTGGTAGCCACGGCCGGAACCACCAACGCCGGGATCGTCGACGACCTCGCCGGTGTGGCGCAGGTCGCCAGGGAACACCGGTTGTGGTTCCACGTCGACGCCGCCTACGGAGGCGCGGCGCTGTTCGCTCCGAGCGTCCGGCCCCTCTTCGCCGGCGTCGAGGAAGCCGACTCCCTCGTCATCGACCCCCACAAGTGGCTCTTCGCCCCCTTCGACTGCGCCGGGTTGCTGTACCGCCACCCCGAGCTGGCCAAGTCGGTGCACGCCCAGATGGCGGCGTACCTCGAGATCATCCACGACGTCGATCGTCCCGACATGTGGAACCCGAGCGACTACGCCATCCACCTCACCAGGCGGGCGAGAGGGTTGGCCCTGTGGTTCTCGCTGGCGGTGAACGGCACGGACGCCTACCGCCGCGCCGTGGAGTCGGTGCTCGAGACGACGCGGGCCGCTGCCCGTGTCGTCGAGCGGGCGCCGCACGTGGAGCTGGTGCGCGAACCGGACCTCTCGATCCTCCTCATCCGCCGCCCCGGCTGGGGTCCCGCCGAGTACCACGCCTGGTCGACCCGGCTGCTCGAGGAGCAGACCGCCTTCGTCACTCCCACGCTGTGGGAGGACGTCCCGGTCGCCCGCCTGGCCTTCCTCCACCCCCACACGACTCCGGGGATGGTCCAGGAGATCGTGGACTCCATGGCGTGAGCCCTCGCCCGGTGTGCGTCAGCTCCCGCCGCGCCCTTCGAGGAGCGGGCCCGACGGCGGCCGGCGCTGGGCCTCGGGCCGCAACCGCCACGCCACACCGGACAGCGCCTCCAACACGACCCGGTTGGCGAGATAGGCGGTGACGTCGGACTGGTCGTAGGGGGGAGAGACCTCGACCACGTCCATGCCGGCGAGGGGAACCTCCATGGCCACCCGGCGCACGGCGTCGAGGAGCTGGCGGCCGCTCAGCCCGCCCGGCTCCGGCGTCCCGGTCCCGGGAGCGAGGCCGGGATCGACGACGTCGATGTCGACGGACAGGAAGACGCCCTTGCACCCGTCGACCGCCAGGGCCAGCGCCTCGTCCAGACAGGCGTCGAGCCCTCGACCGGTGATCTCGCCCATCTCGTAGCTGCGCATGTGCTGGCCGGCCATCCAGTCGAGCGTGGGGGGATCGGGCCAGTAGCCCCGCAGGCCTATCTGCACGAAGCGGTCGCCGCGCACCGCTCCGGACTCGATGAGCCGTCGCATCGGGGTGCCGTGCCCGTACAGCGAGCCGAACTGCAGATCGCCGGTGTCGGCGTGGGCGTCGAAGTGCACCACCGAGACCTGGCCCCACCCCACGTGGGTGGCCACGGCGCTCACGTCGGGAAGGGCGATGGTGTGGTCACCGCCCAGCACGACGGGAAGCGCGCCGGTTGCCGCCACCTGTTCCACCGCCTGGCGCAGCCGCGCCAGTGAGGTCTCGATCTCGCCGGGGAGCATGGTGACGTCGCCCACGTCGACGACGCCGAGCTCCATGAGCGGGTCCACCCCCAGCCGCAGATGAGGACGCCGGGCGTCGTGCGGCAGGTAATCGGTCATGCGGATGGCGGCGGGGCCGAAGCGGCATCCCGGCCGGTGGGAGGTCCCGCCGTCGAAGGGGGCCCCGATCACCACCGCCTTGGCACCGCGCAGGCTGGCAGGATCGCCGAGGCTGGCGGCGGGAACCCCCAGGAAAGTGGCGGGTGGCCCGTACATGACGTCTGCCCCCATGCAGCCATTCTCGCCGGGATGCAATGATCGCGGCGTGGATACGCCCTCAGGCGCGGTCCCGGCGATGGCGGAGGCGGCGGAGCTCGGCACGACGGCACCCTCGTTCGAGGAGCACGCTCTGGCGGCGGTGTCGCCGAGGATGCTGCTCCCGCAGATGCTCACCGGCGGTGTCGCACCGCTCGTCGCCTACGAGCTGTGCCGTCGAGGCGGGCTTTCGGACCCCACCTCGCTGGCCGTGTCGGCGGTCCCTCCGGCCCTCGCCATCATGGGGGAATGGGCGTGGCGGCGCCGGCTGAACGTGATCGGCATCATCGTCCTCACCGGCATCTTGATCGGGTTGGCAGCAGTGGGCTTCCTCAACGGCAACGAACTGCTCCTCAAGATGCGCGAGTCGGTCGTGACCGGGATGTTCGGCGTCATCAGTCTGGCCACCTTGGCCCTGCCCATGCGCCCGGCCATGTTCCACGTGGGCAAGGCCCTCGCCTCGGCGGGCGACCGGGAGAAGGGGAGGGAGTTCGCCTCGTTGTGGGAGCTGCCCCAGGCGCGACACACCTTTGTGATGTTGACCCTGGTGTGGGGATTGGGCCTGCTCATCGAAGCCGGCGTGCGGGCCGTGCTGGCCTTGGAGCTGTCGACGGGCCGCTTCCTGGCTTCGGCGCCGGTGGTGGGATGGATCACGATCGGCTGTCTGCTGGCATGGACGTTCTCCTACACGCGTCGGTCCCGCCAACGGGCCGAGGCGGAAGCCGAGGCCGCCCAAGCCGCCGAGCCTGCGCAAGCCGTCTAGAGGCTGTAGCGGTACACGTTCGTCTGGCGTCGGACGAATCCGAGGTCCTGGTAGAGCCGGTTGGCATCCTCCCGGGACGGCCTCGACGTGAGGTCCACGGTGCGACAACCCATCTGCCCGGCCCGGGCGATGGCGGCACGCACGAGAGCCGAGCCCACGCCTCGTCCCCGCATGGCCGTGTCGACCACCACGTCCTCGATCCAGGCCCGCAGACCGGTGGGGACGCGGAACACGGCAAGCGTGAGTGAGCCCACCACCTGATCGTCGTCGTCCCGGCGCGCCACGAAGAGGATGCTGGCCGGCGACCCGATCATCTCGCCGACCTCCTCCCCCGACAGGGCGGGCGCCGACGACGACAGTTGCGGCAGCAGCCGCTCGAGGGCGTCCACGACCTCGCTCTCGAGCGACGTGACCTCCTCGACCCTCACCGTGTCGACTCGATCCTCGGCCATGGCGGGATCCTAAGACACGCTCACCGGACACGACGCCTGGGGAAGTGGTGCGACACGGAGTCGTGATAGCGGGTCTCGCCCTCGCCCGACGGGTTGGTGTGGATCACGGCGTCGGTCAGACGAGGGACCTCGTGCAGCAGGCGGTGGTAGGCCTCGGTGGCGATGCCGTGCGCGTCCACGAGGCTCAGGCTGCTGTCGGACTCCACCTCGATGTCGGCAAGCAGCTCGTGACCGACCCATCGGATGCGAACGGCGTCCACGCCTGCGATCCCCGGGGAGGAGCGCAGCACCCTCTCGACCTCGTCGACGAGCTCAGGGTCGACACTGTCCATGAGCCGTCGGTACACCTGGCGGGCCGCTCCCCACAGCAGGACGGTGATGACGGCCGTGATGGCCAGAGCCACCGCTGCGTCGGCGGCGGGGGCACCGGCGGCCAGGGCGATGGCGCCGATCACGACGGCCAGGGAGGTGAGCCCGTCGGTACGGGCGTGCAGCCCGTCTGCTTGCAGGGCGGCGGAGCCGATGCACCTGCCGACACGGATGCGGTACAGGGCGACCAGCTCATTGCCGGCGAAGCCGACCAGCCCGGCCACGGCCACCCACGCCGTGCCGTGCACGGGGGACGGGTGCAGCAGCCTGTCGATGCCCTCGTACGCCGCCACGGCCGTGGACGCCGCCATGAAGCCGATGACGGCGGTCCCGGCCAGGTCTTCGGCTCTCCCGAAGCCGTAGGTGTAGCGGCGGGTGGGCGGTCGCCTGCCGATGCGGAGGGCCAAGGCCAACGGAACGGCCGTCAGGGCGTCGGCGAAGTTGTGCACGGTGTCGGCCAGCACCGCCACCGAGCCCGTGAGAAGGCTCACCGCCAGCTCGACGGCGGCGGTGACGGCCAGGGCCCCGAGCGACACGAACACGGCGCGGATGCCCTCGGCGGTCGCCTCCATGGCCCGGTCGGTGGCCGGCGTGGCATGGGAGTGGGCACGGAGGAGCGAACGCAGCACCTCCCGCGGCCCGTACGAGTGTGCGTGCCGGTGGTCGTGATCGTCCTGACCGTCTTCGTGCACATGGCCGTCGGCAGCGGGGGGCGAAGGGGCGCCGTGGTGCTCCTGCTCGTGCTCGTCAGGCGTCGGGCCCACGCCGGCTCTCCCCGGTCCTCGTCGGATCACCGAGCCTATGGTGGGGCTCGTGTCGACGGAGGAAAGCGCGCCCGGGTCATCGCCGGGCCGACAGGGCGACGGCCGCCCCAACATCCTGCTCGTCGTGTCAGATCAGGAGCGTCAACGCTCGTGGCTGCCGAACTCGGTGTCCCTGCCGTGGCGGGAGCGCCTCATGGCAGAGGGGCTCGAGTTCACCCGCTACCACACCCACTCGTCTCCGTGCTCACCCAGCAGGGCCAGCCTGATCACCGGCAGGTATCTTCCTGGCCACGGCGTGGTCGACAACGTGATCATGCCCGAGCACACCGAGCTCGATCCTGCCGTGCCCACCTTGGGCTCGATCCTCGACAGCGCCGGCTACCGGTCCTCGTACATCGGAAAATGGCACCTGTCGCAGGCGGCCCAGCCCGACATGGAGGCGTACGGCTTCGCCGACTGGGACGGCAACGACCGGCATTTCATGGGCTGGGCGGGCACCGGCGTGCACTTCGACCCCATCATCGCCGCCAACGCCGCCCACTGGCTCGAGCGCAACGCCGGGCCCGACGGGATCGGCCGCCCGTGGTTCCTCACCGTGGCGCTCGTCAATCCCCACGACGTGATGTGGTTTCCGATCGACCAGCCGGGATACGCCGAACGCCATGCCGACGAGGTGGCCCGGATCCGCCAGGTCCTCGAGCTCGCCGCCTGGAAGGAAGACGACCCGCTCCCCGTCTACGACGCGGACTACGACGCCGTCTTCGAGTCGCTCCCCGCCAATTTCGGCGACGACCTGCTCTCCAAGCCCGAGGCTCATCGGCAGTGGCGGTGGGACCAGCAGCACGGCATGTGGGGCTACATCGACCCCGCCGACACCCGGGCCTGGCTCCGCCACCTCGACTACTACGTGGAGTTGCACCGCCTGGCCGACCAGAGCCTGGGCACAGTGCTCAGGGCCCTGGAGGACAGTGGCTCCTGGGACGACACCGTCGTCATCTTCACCTCGGATCACGGCGACATGTGCGGTTCGCACGGTCTGCGTTCGAAGGGCCCGTTCGTGTACGAAGAGATCATGCACGTGCCGCTGTACGTGCGGGCGCCCGGGCGCACCCGGCCGGGGGCGACCACAGAGGCCCTCGCCACCCACGTGGACCTGGCCGCCACCATCTGCTCGTTGGCGGGCGTCGACCCGCGGGCGGCCGTCGACGCCGCCGGGTCGCCCACCATGCAAGGCGTCGACCTTTCGCCGGTGTTCGACGACCCGTCTCGTTCGGTGCGCGACCACGTGCTGTTCGCCCAGGACTCGGCCCACACCGAGAATCTGAACCGCGTCCGGTACGCGTTGCGCGGCTTCTTCGACGGGCGCACCAAGTACGCCCGCTACTACGGGGTGGGAGGTGGCAAGCCGTCGACCGGTCTCTGGGGCCGGGACCCGGGCACGAAGCTCTTCGGCGCCGACGCCGCCTTCGAGGACCAGGACCACGAGTGGTACGACCACGACGCCGACCCTCTCGAACTGGTGAACCTGGCTCACGACCCGGCCCGGCGGGCCGAGCTGCGGGACAATTTCGAGCGCCTGCTCGCCTACGAAGCCGGCGAACTGCTGGCCCGCTGAATCTCGGGCCGGACGTGGCCCTCCTGAGCCTCCGGGACTACGGAAAGCGCACCTTCGGCACGGGCTGGTTGCGACGCGCCGCCTCCCGCCGGAGCCGTGGCCCGAGCACGCGGCCCTTCGACAGAAAGCCGATGCCCATTCGAAGCGGCCCTCCCGTGGCGCTCCAGTCTCCGAGGGCCCGCTCGACGCGCAGCAACAGGGAGCCGTTGTCTCGGGCTTCCAGCCTGCCCACCAAGCTGTGGTTCTCCTGGCCCGAGAACCGCGCGGGATGGCCATGGGCGGTGAAGCAGGCCGGCCCGGGCCGGAGCTCGGGGGCACCGGTGCCGAGGCGCACCTCGATGCCCTCTGCCACCAGGCGGGTTTCGGCCACGGGCAGGCACACGGGGAAGCCGTTGGAATCCACCACGGTGAGGTCGTGCAGGGGGAGCCGGTCGAGGGCGTGCGCGGCGAGCCCCCGCCACTCGACCGGCGCCTTCCAAGGAGGCGGCTGCGTTCCTGTCGGTGGCGGGTCCGACAAGACGGCGGCGGTGTCAGCCGGGGCGTCCCACTGGCGGGCGGGCTCGGACAGGTCGCTCCCGTGCCACCACCGCACGTGCAGCGGCGTCACCTGGATCCATATGCGGGCGTAGTACCAGCCCATTCGGCGCAGGAGCAGCTTGGGACGCCCCTTCACGGTCTCGGGCAACTTGGCCGCGCTGAGCGCCACGTAGCGATCGGTGTTGGCCTGGAGGTCGGCGTCGCGCACGGAGGCCAGACCCTGGACGAGCACGACCGGTGCCCCGGGGTAGCCCAGCGGATCGGCGAAGAGCAGTGCCACACGCGGGTTGCGGCGGGCCCGCTCGGCCTTGGCGGGATAGGTGACGCCGGTCGACACGTCGATGGTGTCGCCTGCCGGCCCCGGATAGGGCGTGACCGGAGTCGTTATGGGGCCACCTGCCTTGGTCAGGGTCGACAGCTCGGCCGTCACCGAATGCTCGACGACCTGCACGAGCTCGGACGGCCACCCCATGGGATTCACGGCCACGACCTCAGCCCGAGCGCGTCATGGGCACGGACACATCGGCGTCCGGCTCGTCGGGGCCGCTCACGATGCGGCGACGAACAGCTGCTGGCAGATCGCCGGCGTCAGGTCCACCGGCCGGCCGTCGATCTCCAGGGTGGTGGTGCCGTCCGGTTTCCGTCCCTGCACCAGCGCCTCACGCCCCGGGATGGCGCCGTGGTTGTCGAGGTACTCGAGGGAGGCCATGTCGAGTTCGACCTCCTCGGTGATCCGCTCGAGGCGCACCCGGCGTCCCGGCTCGACGTCGGCCAGGCTGACCTGCCCCGCCGGTGGGTCGCCGGCCCCCGAGCCGGGGATGGGGTTGCCGTGCGGGCAGGTGGTCGGATTGCCCAGGAGCTCGACCAGGCGGCGCTCCACCTCGTCGGAGATCACGTGCTCCCAGCGGCCCGCCTCCATGTGGGCCTTGTGCCAGGGGAGGCCGATGACGTCGACGAGCAGCCGTTCGGCCAGCCGGTGCTTGCGGATCACGCTGTCGGCCAGCGTGCGCCCCTGGCCGGTCAGCTCGAACACCCGGCCGCTGCGCACCACGTAGCCGTCGGCGGTGAGCCGTTCGAGCATCTCGGACACCGAGGGAGCCGAGCGACCGAGCCGCTCGGCGATGCGGGCCTGGATGACCGGGGTGCCCTCCTCGGTGAGGGACTGGATCGTCTCCAGGTACTCCTCCACGGGCGGGTGGTAGCCGTCGGTCACCAGTCGAATCCTACCGAGCGCACCTGCCGCCGCGACCTGGGCATTCGCGCTCGGTTCCTATCTGACTGGACGTCAGAAGTTAGGGTAGCCTAACCTAAATTGCGATGGTCGCCACCTTCGTGATCTTCCTCCGAGAGGGCATCGAGGCCAGCATGATCGTGGCCATCCTGCTGGCCTACCTGGACAAGATCGGCCAGCGCCGCCACTTCGTGGACGTCCTGGGCGGGGTGGGGGCCGCCATCGTCCTGGCCGCCGCCGGCGGGGTGGCCGCCTACCTCACCATCCGGACCTATGCCGGGTCGCGGGTGCAGACGATCTTCGAGACCTGCACCTTCCTCGTGGCCGCGGGAGTCCTCACGTACATGACGTTCTGGATGCGCAACCACGCCCGGACGTTCTCGAGCGAGCTGCGGTCGAAGACGTCGACGGCGTTGAGTGGCGGAGCCCGGCGCGGACTCTTCCTCCTCGCCTTCCAGGCGGTGGGACGCGAAGGCCTCGAGACCGTCGTCTTCACCTTGGCCATCGCCTTCTCGACGTCGGCGGCGGGGTCGCTGGCGGGCGGGGCCATCGGACTGGCCTGCGCCATGGCCGTCGCCTTCGCCATCTACCACCTCGGCAAGCAGCTGAACGTGGCGCTCTTCTTCAAGATCGTGGGTGCCTTGCTCATGGTGTTCGCCGCCGGCCTGCTCGTGGACGCGGTGGAAGGCATGCAGCAACTGGGCTGGTTGCCGATGCTCACCCATCCGCTGTGGAACAGCGGGCACCTGCTCTCCGAAGACAGCGCACTGGGGGATGTCGTGCACAGCTTCTTCGGCTACGTGAGCCGGCCCACCGTGCTCGAGATCGCCGTGTGGGTCCTCTACGTGGCGGTGGCGCTCACCGCCTTTCTCGGCCTGTGGTCACGACTGGTGCGCTGGCGCCCGGCGCACTCAGGGACCGGAGCGGCACCCCGCAGCTGAACTCGGCAGCGCCGAACTCGAGCGCACTCAGGGTTTGCCCAGCGCAGTGTTGTCCCCCACGCCCGCTCCGTCCGGGTGCCAGACCTGGGGAGGGGCGGCGGCACCCGGACGGTGGGCGCGGATTCAGGCGGCGCGGCGAGGGGGAAGGTGGATCAGGCGTCCGAGTTGGGCGTCGACGTCGGAGACCGTTCGAGTGGCGCGCTCCACCTCGGTGGCGGCGTTGTAGAGCGCACCAGGCCCGGCCAGCCGGCGAGCCACGTCGAAAAGGACCTGCAGGAGTGTTCGCATCAGAGCCTCCCAAAGGGCCATCACCCGTCGACACGAACCTACGAAATGAAGGTGTCCGCCCGGTCACCGCCGTGTAAACGGGGCACGAACTCTCTCCGCTCCACAGTTCACCTGGCCATGGGTGCGACGGTCCGGAGGGTTGGTGTTGTCCCCGGGGCCTCCCGGAGCGGGCGGGGACGCCCGAGCGGGCTCAGTCCGGCTGGCTTCCGTTCGGATGGGAGTGGTCGGAGCCGTTGGCGGGGCCCGGAACGGGCTCGACGGCCGGCGACGCTGCTCGTGTTGGGGACGACGTCGGTGCCGGGGGACCCGAGGCAGGCGGCGCCGGCGGCACCGTGCCGGCCGATTGTCCCCGGTTGGCGGTCGCCACCCCGGGCGTGGCCCAGCCGTAGAGCGGCGTTGCCTCGAGCCGGCGCCGGTCCAGGTGCCCGATCATCTGGTGCCAGTGGGAGCCGGTGAGGGCGTCCATCTTCTTGGGCACCTTCTTGGCCAGCTTGCCCGCTTCCTGCCGGTAGCGCTCCGCCACGCCGCCCATGACGAACACCGTCAGCGTGGAGAGCGCCCTGCCCTCCTGGGCGACGA